>NZ_CVTK01000050.1:0-82757 GCF_900004785.1 Pseudomonas sp. 28 E 9
CCGCCGGTGACGCCCAGCCACACGCCGACCTCTTGCAAGCCTTCCTGCGCGGTGCCGGCCTCGATCAGTTGCGTCTGGATCGGGCCGATGCCTGCGCCCAGATGGAAAGTATCGGCCGCAGCTACCGACTGATGGTCGAAGGCCTGATCGACGTGTTGCGTGCCCGCACCAGCCTCAAGGGCGAATTTCGCATGCAGCAAACCATGATCCGCCCCGCCGAAAACAACCCGTTGAAATTCGCTCCGAATGCCGACGAAGCGTTACTGCTGCTGCTTCGTCACGGCAACCCGGCCTTCATGGCCCCGGACGCTGCCGTGCGTGACAGTTTCGACGATCTGCGCGCGCACCAACTGGCCGTGATGGCGGGTGTGGAAGCGGCGCTCAAGCACTTGCTGCTGCGCTTTGAACCGGCGCAATTGGAGGAACGCATGGGCAAGCCCGGTGGCCTCTCGAGTATTTTCAACGGCTCGCGCCAGGCCCAGTACTGGCAGCAATTCACCGAGCTCTACAGCAATATTTCCCGCGAGGCCCAGGAGGATTTCCAGGACCTGTTCGGCCGCGAATTCAGCCGGGCCTACGAAGCGCACAGTGCACGACAGCGACGCTGAACCGCGTCGCAGTAATGGATAAAACGGATAGCTAAACACGTCATTGAGGACGCAGGATGATTCCCAGGTTTTTACTTGCAGCCGCCACCGCGCTGCTGCTGACGGCGTGTGCCAAAGACGCGACCAAACCCGAAACCGCCGCCGAAGCTGAAGCGGACACGGCCGCCGTCGAGCTGCACTTTCACGCGATCGCCGGGCTCAACCCCGGTGCCAGCGGGCAGCCCGCGCCGGTGCGGGTGCGTATTTTCGAGCTGAAAAACGCCGCGACGTTCGCGCGCTCCGACTACTTCGCCCTGGCTGACCGTGCGCAATCCACCCTTGGCCTGGACCTGCTGGACCAGGACGAAGTGGTGATCCAGCCCGGCCAGCAACTGAGCATTCAGCGCGATCTTGACCCGGCCACCCGGCAGATCGGCCTGCTGGTGGGCTACCGCGAGCTGGACCGTGCGCAATGGCGCGCCGTTATCAACGTGCCGCCACGCCAATACAGCGAATATCAGATCAGCCTCGATGTGCGTGCCGTGCGCGCCGACGTCGTGGCTACCCCCTCCAGCCCAGCCCAATAACAAGCAATCGGAGCCCCCATGTCCTGGAACAATCGCGTGGTCTGGTCGGAAGGCATGTTCATCGGAACGCAGCACTTCCAGCAGCATGACCGTTACCTGGAAAACCTGATCGACGCCCGCAGCCGCCCTTTGTCCGCGGGTGCCTGGGGTTTTTCCGAGTTGCTGATCGACCAGGGCCTGCTCGCCCAGGGCAAGCTGGCAATCGTGTCGGCCCGTGGCCTGCTGCCTGACGGTACGCCGTTCAATATCCCCCAGGACGATCTGGCGCCGAGTCCGCTGAATATCGACGACAATTTGCGCGACGGCCTGGTGTACCTGGCCCTGCCGCTCAAGCGGGCCGGTGCGCGTGACACGGTGGAGGAAGGCGAGGCGTTGGAAGCCGCGCGTTATGTGAGCCAGGTGCGCGAAGTGCGCGACGACAACGCGCCCTTCGAAAACCGCGCGCCGGTGGCCGTGGGTTCCCGCGCCCTGCGCCTGCTGACCGCCCAGGACGGCATCAGCGACTACGCCGCCATCGGGCTGGTGCGCATCAAGGAAAAGCGCGCCGACCGCGCACTGGTGCTCGACGACACGTACATTCCGCCCGTGCTGGATGTAGCTGCGAGCAAACCGCTGACGGCCTTTCGCAGCGAACTGCTTGGCCTGCTGCACCAGCGTGGCGAAGCCCTGGCCGGCCGCGTGGTCGCGTCGGGTGCCGGTGGCGCATCGGAAATCGCCGACTTCATGCTGCTGCAACTGGTCAACCGCGCCCAGCCGCTGATCCAGCATGTGAGCCAGTTGAGTCCGTTGCACCCGGAGCGTTTCTTCAGTGAGCTGGTGAGCCTGGCCGGTGAGTTTTCGACATTCTCCACCTCTGGCCGCCGCCCCCAGGAATATCCGCAGTACCAGCACGACGACCTGGCCCTGAGCTTCACGCCGGTCATGGCCGCCCTGCGTGAGGCGCTGTCGATGCTGATCGACAGCAAGGCCACGCCGATTCCGATTGTGGAGAAAGCCTACGGTATCCATGTGGCGATGCTGGCGGACAAGACTCTGCTCGACAGCGCCAGTTTCGTCCTGGTGGTACGTGCCGACGTGCCCGGCGAAACCCTGCGCGCGCGCTTCGGCCAGCAGAGCAAAGTCGGCGCGGTGGAGCACATCCGCGACATGGTCAACCTGCAATTGCCGGGCATCGGCCTGCTGCCATTGCCGGTGGCGCCACGCCAATTGCCCTACCACGCGGGCAGCACCTATTACGAGCTGGACCGCGGCAGCGAGCACTGGCAGCAGTTGAGCAATTCCGGTGGTTTCGCCTTCCACATCGCCGGGCAGTTCCCGGGTTTGAACCTGGCCTTCTGGGCGATCCGAGGATAATCCGCGATGCATCCCAATGATGATGACCGCACTCAGTTCATGCCGCGCCCGGGCGGCCGAGCCCCCGAACCTGCGCGCGCGGAACCTGCACCCTTATCGATGCCGGCCGCGCCGATGCTCACCGGCAAAAGCCAGGGCCTCAACCCGCTGGAAAGTGCCGCCGGCCCCTTGCTGGCCTTGCTGACGCGGTTGCGCAACACCATCGCGCACCCGGCGCCGGCCAGTTTGCGCGCGCAATTGCTGGCCTATCTGCGCCAGTTCGAAGAGCGCGCCGAAGCCGCCGGCGTGGCACGCAACGAGGTGCTGCTGGCGCGTTACGCGCTGTGCACCGCCCTCGACGAAGCCGTGCTGAGTACGCCCTGGGGCAGTACCAGCGATTGGGGTAAACAGAGCTTGCTGATCACCGTGCACAACGAAGCCTGGGGCGGTGAAAAGGTCTTCCAACTGCTCGACCATTGCCTGCAAAGCCCACGGGAGCGCCTGTACCTGCTGGAGCTGCTGTACCTGTGCATGTGCCTGGGTTTTGAGGGCCGCTACCGCGTGATGAACGACGGGCGCAGTCAATTGGAAGCCTTGCGCGAGCGCACTGCCGCCGCGATTCGCAGTGCCCGTGGCGAACACGAGCGTGAGCTGTCGCCGCACTGGCGCGGCGTGACCGTGGCGCGGGATCGCCTGGCGCAATTCATGCCGCCGTGGATCGCCGTGGCGATCGGCCTGGCGCTGCTGCTGGCGTTGCTGTTTGGCCTGCGCATGAAACTGGCCTCGGATGCGGAGCCGGTGTTCAAGAATATCCATGCCCTGGGCGAGATTCCGGTGCAGGCCATCGACCGTCCGGTGGCGCAACCGAAAGTGATCGAGCGGCCGCGCCTGGCCGGTTTTCTGGCTGAAGACATCAAGGCCGGCCGCGTTGCAGTCGAGGACAAAGTCGATCGTTCCGTGGTGACGATTCGCGGTGATGAACTGTTTGCCTCGGCCAGTTCCAGCATTGTCGACGACTACCAGCCGCTGATGCTGCGTATCGCTGACGCCATCCGCAAGGTCAAGGGCCAGGTGCGCGTCACCGGTCACAGCGACAACCGTCCGATTGCGACGTTGCGCTTTCCGTCGAACTGGGCGCTGTCCGAAGCGCGGGCCAAGTCGGTGCTGGAGATTCTGGCGGCCAAGACCGGCCAAGGTGACCGCTTCAGCGCCGAAGGCCGCAGCGACACCGAGCCGTTGGCGACCAACAGTACTGCCGAAGGCCGTGCCCGCAATCGCCGGGTTGAAATCACCGTATTGGCGGAGGGCGTCGAGTGAAGGCGTTTTTCAGTTTCATGATTCGCTGGGTGATCCCCGTACTGGGGTTGATCGCCCTGGGCCTGATCATCTGGTTTGTCGGGCCGTTGCTCGACGTATTGGTGCCCGAGGGACGCCGCTGGGCGCTGATCATCCTGGTGTTCGCGCTGTGGATTGCCTACCGCGTGTTGCGCATCATCCAGGCCCGCCGCCAGGCCGCCGAAGTGATGCGCAGCCTGGCCGCCGAAACCCCGGCCGACCCCAACAGCGTGGCCACCGCCGAAGAGCTCTCGACCCTGCGCCAGCGCATGGACGAAGCCCTGACGCTGCTCAAGAAAGCCAAGCTCGGCGGCGACGAACGCCGCAATCTGTATGAGCTGCCGTGGTACGTGATCATCGGCCCGCCGGGTTCGGGCAAGACCACCGCACTGGTCAATTCCGGGCTGCACTTCCCGCTGGCGGCGCAACTGGGCGCCGGTGCGGTGCGCGGCGTCGGCGGCACGCGCAACTGCGACTGGTGGTTTACCGACCAGGCCGTGCTGCTCGACACCGCCGGGCGCTACACCACCCAGGACAGCAACTCCACAGTGGATAAAGCCGCGTGGCTGGGCTTTCTCGACCTGCTGAAAAAACAGCGCTCGCGTCGACCCATCGACGGCGCCTTCATCGCCATCAGCCTGTCGGACTTGCTGCTGGGTACAGACGCCGAGCGCGCCGCCCATGCCGCTGCGATTCGCCTGCGCATCCAGGAGCTGTATACCCAACTGGGCGTGCGTTTCCCGATCTACCTGATGCTGACCAAGCTCGACCTGGTGCCGGGTTTCATGGAGTTCTTCGACAACCTGAGCAAGGAAGAGCGCGCCCAGGTGTGGGGCATGACCTTTGCCCTGGACGACGGCAAGCACAGCGACAGCCCGTTGGTGCACCTGCAAAGCGAATTCGCCGGTCTGGAACATCGCCTCAACGAACGACTGGTCGAACGCCTGCAACAGGAGCGCGACCCGGCGCGGCGCGACCTGATCTACGGTTTTCCGCAGCAATTCGGCGCACTGAAGGACTGCCTGCAGAGTTTCCTCGAGGGCGTATTCAAACCCAATGCCTTTGAAGAGCGCGTGCTGCTGCGCGGCGTGTACTTCACCAGCGGCACCCAGGAAGGCAGCCCGATTGACCGGCTGATCGGCACCATGGCCCAGAGCATGAACCTGGACCGCCAGCACCTGGCGCGCCAGAGCGGCACCGGGCGCAGTTACTTCATCGAAAAACTCTTCACCGCCGTGGCGTTTGCCGAACGAGGCCTGGTCGGGGTGAACCCGAAAGTCGAGCGTCGCCGCAAGTGGCTCGCCCGGGGTGTCCTCGCGGCGACGGTGGCCTTGGTGGTGGTGGTCAGCAGCCTGTGGTGGGTGAGTTATCGCGCCAACCAGGCGTATATCGCCCAGGTCGATCAGAAGGTCGCACCCCTGGGCCAGACCGTGCAGAACCTGAGCCCGGCGCAACGTGACGTAGTGGCCGTGCTGCCCTTGCTCAACGCGGTCAAGCACCTGGCCGGGGATTCGCCCAGCTGGTCCGAAGGGCTGGGGCTGTACCAGGGCAACATGCTCGAAGCCGAATCTGCAAGCGTCTATCGCAAGTTGCTGATCGCGGTCTTCGCGCCGCGCCTGGTCACGCGCATCGAAGAGCAACTGCACGGCGGCGGCAACTCGGACTTCCTCTACGAAGGCCTCAAGGCCTACCTGATGCTGGCCGACAATGAGCATTACGACCCGGACTTCATCAAGGCCTGGATCGCCCTCGACTGGGACCGCAACCTGCCACGCGACCTGCCGGCCGATCAGCGCCAGGCCTTGACCGAGCACTTGCAGGCACTGTTTGACCGTCATCCACCGAATGCGCGTCTTGACCCACGCCTGATCGACGACCTGCGCCGCCAACTGCAACAACTGCCGGTGGCCCAGCGTGTCTACGACCGGGTCAAGCGCCAGAAACTGCCTGAAGGGGTACCGGACTTTCGCCTCAACGAAGCGGCCGGCCGTGATGCCGCGCTGGTGTTCAGCCGCAAGAGCGGCAAGCCGTTGGGCGAGCCGTTGAGCGGGTTTTTCACCGCCAAGGGCTATCGCCAGGCGTTCTTGCTGAGCAGCCTGAACCAGACCGGCACCCTGGCTGAAGAGCAGTGGGTACTGGGCCAGGCACAGGCCGACCAGCAGAACGTGGTGAGCCTGGCCGCCGATGTGCGCCGCCTGTATTTCCAGGACTATCAGCGCCAGTGGGACGCGTTGCTCGCCGACATCGACTTTGTGCCGATCACCAGCGTGGCCCAGGCGGCCGATGTGCTGCGGGTGATTTCCGGCCCCACTTCGCCATTGAAGAAACTGTTGGTGGCAGTGGCCAGGGAAACCGACCTGCAGGCCGAAGAACGCCAGTTGGCCGCCAAGGGCGTGCCGGTGGAGGGCGGCGTCGACAAGCTCAAGGAGCGTCTGGGCAGCCTGCTGGGCCAGGAGCAACCGAGCGCCAACGCGCCCGCAGCGGCGGATGATCCGGTCACCGCGCACTTTGCCGAACTCAACAGTATCGTCAGTAAAAACGAGGGCGAGCCGGCGGCTATCGACGGACTGCTGGCGGATATGAATGCGCTGTATGTGCAGGTCAGTGCAATGGTCGGTGCCAGCGGCGATGCGTTGCTTGGCGAAGCGAAGAACCAGGCGGCGGCTGCGGCCACGCGGGTCAGCCTGAATGCCGAGCGCCAACCGCCGCTGGTGCAGGGCATGGTCAAGTCGGTGGTCAATTCCACCACCAACAGCATGATGGGCGGGGTGCGTAACCAGCTGAACGCGGCCTGGGCCAGCGAAGTGGTCAACGTGTATCGCCAGTCCCTGGCCGGGCGCTACCCGATGTCGCCCGGCAGTGCGCGGGACGCGACCCTGGATGACTTCGGCCAGTTCTTCGGCGTCGGCGGGGTGATGGATAACTACTTCCGCAAGTACCTGCAGCCCTATGTGGACACCTCGGCGCAGACCTGGCGCTGGCAGCCGGGCGCGGCGCAGAAGCTCGGTATCGCGCCGGGCGTGCTGCAAACCTTCCAGCGCGCGGCGGCTATTCGTGATGCGTTCTTCAGGTCCGGGGGCACGCAACCTGTGGTGCGCTTCGAACTCAAGCCGGTGTCGATGGACCCGACCATCACCCAATTCCTGCTGGACCTCGACGGCCAGCAACTGAGCTACGACCACGGCCCGAGCCGCGCGGTGGCGATGCAATGGCCGAACCCCGGCAGCATTGGCGTGGTGCGTATTTCCATCATGCCGCCGTCGGCCAGCGGGCGTTCCGGTGTGACGCTGGACGGCCCGTGGGCCTGGTTCCGCCTGCTGGAGCAATCGGACCTCACCCCCGGCAACTCGCCGGACCGTTTCAACCTGCGCCTGCGCGTCGACGGCGCGAGCATCGCTTACGAGTTGCGCGCCAACAGCGCCTTCAACCCGTTCAAGAGCCGCGTGCTCAGCGGCTTCAGCCTGCCGGAGCGGCTATGACGACGCTGGGTTTCTACGGCAAGTTGGCCAGTCGCGGTGACTTTGTCAGCCGCGCCTTGCCCCAGAGTTTTATCGGCCCCTGGGACAGCTGGCTGGCGGCGGGGCTGCTCGCCAGCCAGAACAGCCTGGGCGGTGACTGGCTCAACGCTTACCTGGTCAGCCCGCTGTGGCGCTTTGTATTGGCGCCCGGGGTGTGCGGACCGGATGCGGCGGCAGGTGTGGTGATGCCGAGTATCGACCGGGTCGGGCGGTATTTCCCGCTGGCCGTGGTGGTGTTGCTCGACCACGACACCAACCCCGCGTCTCTGGTCGGCGGGCCGGATGCCTGGTTTGAGCAGGCCGAAGAGCTGTTGCTCAGCACCCTGGACAGTGGCGCTACCTTCGAAAACTTCAACGCCGGCCTCGACGCCCTGGGCGTTCCGGCGAGTGAGCCGCGTGCGGTCGACAGCCGTTTCGCCGGCCTGCAGCGCGTGGTCGCCACCGTGCCCCACGGGCGCATGACCGCGCTGGCCGAACAAGCCTGCGAAGGTGCCAGCCTGTGGTGGGGACGCGGTTCGCAGCGTATTTCTCCCGGTTTATTACGGTGTCAGGGCTTGCCTGCCGCCAGCGATTTTGCGCAGTTTCTGCTCGGACAAGAAGGTGTGGTGTAGATGGGGGCGACTTACAAATCCGCGAGCAAAAGCCATGTGGGCATGGTCCGCCAGGTCAACGAAGATGCGTGCCTGGAGCTGCCGGAGAACCGCCTGTGGGTGGTGGCCGATGGCATGGGCGGGCACGCAGCGGGGGATTACGTCAGCAGCCTGATCGTCGACAGCCTGCGCGCTGTCCCGGTGGGGCGCTCCCTTGACGAATACGCGGCCGCCTTGCGCAACGACCTGATCCGCATCAATGCGGCGGTACGTGAAGAAACCGCCAACCGTGGCGTGACCATGATGGGCAGCACCGTAGTGGTGCTGGCCGCGCGCGGCTTGCGCGGAGTGTGCCTGTGGGCCGGCGACAGTCGCCTGTATCGCCTGCGCGACGGTGAGCTGGAAAGCCTCTCGCGCGACCACAGCTACGTGCAGGACCTGCAAGACAGCGGCCTGCTCAGCGAAGCGGATGCCCGCGTGCACCCACGGGCCAATATCGTCACCCGCGCGGTGGGCGTGGAAGCGCAACTGGACGTGGCGTCGGTGGAGCTGTTGATCGCCCCCGGCGACAGCTACCTGCTGTGCAGCGACGGCCTGACCAAGACCGTCGAGGATCATGAGATTGGCGAAGTGCTCGGCCACGACGCACCGGATGAAATCGTGCGCAGCCTGGTGCACCTGGGGCTCAATCGCGGCGCGCCGGACAACATCACCACGATCGTTGTGAAGGTCTCCTCATGAAGATCGAGATCCCGGGCTATGTCATCGAAGGCGAGATCGGCGAAGGCGCCATGGCCAACGTCTACCTGGCGACCCAGCGCTCGCTGGAACGCAAGGTGGCGTTGAAGGTGATGGCGGCGGCCCTGGCGGCCGACCCGACGTTCTGCGAACGCTTCCTGCGCGAGGGCAAGACCCTGGCGCGCCTGTCGCACCCGCACACGGTGACCATCCATGACATCGGCAATGTCGGCGAGCTGTATTACATGGCCATGGAGTACCTGCCCAACGGTACGCTCAAAGAGCGCATTGCCGCCGGGCTGACCCCGGAGCAGGGCGTGACGCTGATCCGCCAGATTGCCTCGGCGCTCGGTTATGCCCATGACCAGGGGCTGGTGCACCGCGATGTGAAACCGGCGAACATCCTGTTCCGCGCCGATGGCACGGCGGTGTTGTCGGACTTCGGTATCGCCAAGTCCCTGGACGACCGCACCCAGTTCACCCAGGCCGGCTTCGCCGTGGGCACGCCGAGCTACATGAGCCCGGAACAGGCACGCGGCCAGGAGATCGATGGTCGCGCCGACCTGTATGCGCTGGGCGTGGTGCTGTACGAGATTCTGGTCGGCGAGCTGCCTTACCGTGGAACCGATGCGCTTTCGACGGCGCTCGCGCACCTGACTGAGCCGTTGCCGGAATTGCCGGTGCACCACGGCCGTTACCAGGAGGTGCTGCGCAAGTTGTTGGCCAAGGACCCGGCGGAGCGTTATCCGGATGCCGACGCATTACTGCGGGCCCTGGACAACCTGCCGGCGGACTCGTCGGAGGCCACCTTGGTACGGCCGCTGCCGATCCCGCTGAGTTTTGACTTGGCGGGCATCACGCCTGTCACCGTCGACATACCCACTGACAAACCGCAGCCGCAGCCGATAGTGCGCCAACCGGTCGTGACGCCAACGCAGCACAACGCCCCGTCCGAACAGCGCCGTGGGCCAGTGTTGGCATTGGCCGCCGTGGCGGTTGCGGTGGCAATGGCCATCGGTGGTGCCAGCTATTGGTGGTTGAGCGGCGCCGACGAACCGGTCAAGCCGCCCGCTGCCGTGGTGCCTGACAAGGTGCCTGAAGCGGTGCCGGCAGCGGCCGTCGCGGTGGCCGATGGCGGCCAGCGTCCGCTGCTGATGGCGGGCAAGAAAACCCTGTTCCAGCGCGTGCTCAGCAAGCCCGGCGCCAAGCTTTCCAACGAGGCGGGCAGCGCGCCGGGCAAAGCCTTGCCAGCGTTTTCGGTGCTTTATGTGTACCAGCGCAAGGATATCGACGGCAGCCCTTGGGTACGTATCGGCGCCGCCACCGACGGGCGCAGCGACGGTTGGCTGCCGGCCGCCCAGGTCAGCGACTGGAAACAAAGCCTGGTATTGAAATTCACCGAACGCTCGGGGCGCGCGCCAGTGATGTTCCTGCGCCAGTCCGGCGAGGTGGAAAAACTGCTGGCCGATCCGGCTGCGGCGAAAAGCGCGTTGGCCAGGGCGCAGAACAACCGCGAGGACAACCAGCAAGTCCTGGCCCTGGAACCCACCGCCAGCGCGGTGCCGCAAAACCAGTTCTACCTGTTGCCGATTTTTGATTCCAGAGAGAGCTTCGACGAAAACGGCCAGCCGGTGCAGCTGCTCAACGTGGCGTCCATCGACCCTGGCAGCAGCGCAGTCGCCAAGCCTTCGACGCCCGCAATCAGTGCCCATGCCGACGCCTTCCGTACCGCCGTGGTGCTGGTGGTCGACACCACCGTGTCGATGCAGCCGTATATCGACCAGGTGCGCGATGTGGTCCACGAACTGCAAACGCGCATCGCCGAGCGCGGCGAGTTGGACAGCGTCAGCTTCGGCCTGGTCGGCTTTCGCAACAGCATCAAGAAAACCCCCGGCCTGGAATACGTGGCCAAAAGCCTGATCACGCTTGATCAGGGCCGTGATCCGCAGCGTTTCCTCGACCTGGCGCGGCAGGTCAAGGCCTCGACAGTGTCCAGCCACTCGTTCAACGAAGACGCGTTTGCCGGGGTGATGCAGGCGGTGGACGGCATGGACTGGTCCGGCTACGGCGGGCGCATCATCCTGCTGGTCTCCGATGCCGGCGCGCTGCGCAAGAACGACCCGTTCGCGGCCACCCAGATGAACGAAGCCGAAGTGCGCCAGGCGGCGCTGGGCAAGCAGATCAAGATCTACGCGCTGCATCTGCGCACCGATGCGGGCAAGAAAACCCATGCCGGCGCCGAAAGCCAGTATCGCGTGCTGACCGCCGACGCCAACCCGCAGATCGGCGACCTGTACACCCCCGTGCCGGGCGGTGATGTGCGCAAGCTGGGCGAGCGCGTCGATGAGATCGGCACGGTGTTCGCCAACCTTGTGCATCAGGTGCGCAGCAACACGCCGCAGCCGGTGCCGTTACTCAGTGCCGCGCCGAGCCTGGCGGACAAATCCGCAGCCGTCGGTTATGCCATGCACATGGACTTCCTCGGCCGCAAGACCGCCAGCCAGGCGCCGCAACTGGTCAGCGCCTGGACCGCCGACCGCGACCTGACCAACCCGGCGCTGCCGGCGTTCCAGGTGTGCGTGATGCTGACCAAGCTGCAACTCAACGACCTGCAACAGTCGCTGAAGTTGATCGTCGATGCGGCGCGCAAGACCCAAAGCTCGCCCAAGGACTTCTTCCAGGAAATCGCCAGCGCCTCGGCCTACATGAGCCGTGACCCGCAAGCCCTGCGCAAGGGCGGCAACCTGGCCGACGGCGGCCTGTTGGGCGAGTACCTGGAGGGGCTGCCGTACCGCAGCAAATCGCTGAACATGACCCAGGACCTGTGGTTGTCGTTGAGCGTGGCCGAGCAGGAGGATTTTATCGACGAGCTGGATTCGAAAATCCGTCTCTACGAGACCTTCCACAACGACCTGGCCAACTGGGTGCGGTTCGGCGATGCCGAGCCGGGCGATGCGTTGTACCGCGTGCCGTTGTCGACGCTGCCGTGATGCTGAGCCTGAACGCGGTGCACAAGAGCCGGGGCGTCGGCAGCCAGCGCTACAGCCTGATAATTCCGGCGCTGCACCTGCGCGCGGGTGAGCAACTGGCGATTGTCGGGCCCAGCGGCTGCGGCAAGAGCACCTTGCTGGACATGCTGGCGCTGGTGCTGGCGCCGGACCGGATCGGGCAGTTCGAATTCAACCAAGTCGACATTGATGGGTTGTGGCGCGCCGACCGGCAAACCGACCTGGCCCAGTTGCGCAGCCGGCATCTGGGCTATGTGCTGCAAACCGGCGGGCTGCTGGCGTTTCTCGATGTGCGCGGCAATATTGGCTTGCCCCGGCAGTTGCTGGGTTTGAAGGACGACGGCAGCGTGGCGCGCCTGGCCGAGCAATTGCAAATCAGCGATCAACTGCACAAGCGTCCGGCGGCGCTGTCGGTGGGCCAGCGCCAACGCGTGAGCTGCGCCCGCGCCCTGGCCCATGCACCGCAACTGGTGTTGGCCGACGAGCCGACGGCGTCCCTGGACCCGCTCAATGCCGAGCGCGTGATGCAAGCCCTGCTGGCCCAGGCCCGTGAACACCGCGCCGCCTGTGTGATCGCCACCCATGATGAACCCCTGGCCCGCGCCAGCGGCTTGCAGGTGCGCCGCATCGGTTGCCGTCGCGATGCCGATGGCGGTGTCACCGCGACGCTCGGGGAGGCCTGCTGATGCGCATCGGCCTGGTGGCGTCCCTTGCCTGGCAGGACTACCGCAACGATGCGTGGCTGTCGGCCTGTTCGGTGCTGGCGCTGGTGGCGGTCATCGCGCCGTTGCTGGTGTTATTTGGCCTGAAATTTGGACTGGTTGGCAGTTTGACCCAACGCCTGGAGACCGACCCCGCGACCCGTGAAATTATTCCGTTGGGCGGCGGTCGATTCAGCAGCGCTTTCGTCGAGCAGCTAAGCCAGCGCAACGATGTAGCGTTTGCCATAGCGCGTACGCGGCAGATTGCGGCGACCGCGCAAGTGGGTGCCCTGGTTTTGGAAATGCTGCCGACCGCGCCGGGTGACCCGCTGCTGGCCGGCTTGCCGATCCCTGAGGGCCTGGACCAGATCGTGCTCAGTCATACCGCCGCCGAGAAGCTCGCGGCGCGGCCCGGCGACTGGCTGGAGACGCGCTTTGCGCGGCAACTGGCGGGGCGCGTCGAGACCCAGCGGACGCGGGTGCAGGTGCGCGCGGTATTGCCGTTGGAGGCCTTTGCCCGTGACGGGCTGTTTGCGGACCTGGCGTTGCTGGAGGCTGTGGAAGATTATCGCGATGGTCGCGCCGTGCAGGCGTTGGGGTGGGAGGGTGACGCCGTGGTGGTGGGTGAGCAGCGGGTGTACCCGGCGTTTCGCTTGTATGCGCGCGGACTCACTGACGTGGAGCCGCTGCGCCTGTATTTCGCCGGGCAGCATCTGCTGGTGTCGACCCAGGCGCAGACCATCGCCCAGGTGCAGTCGTTGAGTCGCAACCTGTCGGTGGTCTTCTGGATCATCTGCGGGTTGGCTTTGGCCGGTGCGTTTGCGGCGACCTTCGCCGGCGCGTTGGCGGCGGTGGCGCGCAAGCGTCGGGAGTTGTCAGTGTTGCGCCTGTTGGGGTTTTCCACGGCCGCGCTGTTGCTGTTCGTGGTGCTGCAGGCGCTCTACAGCGCCAGTGTTGCCGCGCTGCTCAGTGCCGGGCTGTATGGCCTGGCCGAGGCGGGTTTGAACCGATTATTCGTGCAGGTGCCGGGCGAATACGCCAGTCATCTGTTGGCGCGTCACTACGGCCTGGCCCTGGCTGCCGCGCTCGGCGTCAGCGCCGTGGCGGCGGCCTGTGGGGGTTGGCGAGTGGCGCGTATCCAGGCTTCTGAAGGAATCAGAGATGTTTAAGTTACTGGGCGCCTGTGTGGCGCTGAGCCTGGCCTCGCTGGCCTGGGCCGATGAGGCAAGCGACAAGCTCGACAACCCCAAGCCGTTGCCGGACGACGTGAGCCTGCCGCTGCCGTGCGAAGGCCAGATGGTGTTTCGCTACGCCTATGTGTTGGCCCAGGGCACCCTGGACGACCGCGAGGTCAGCCTCGGCTATCCCTTTGCCGAAGGCGAGGCGGGCTACCAGCAGTCGTTTATTTCCGGTTACCGGCGCGACTTCATCAACGGCCAGTTCACCCTCAAGGATCTGCCCAAGGACTGGAACAAGGTCATCGCGCCGCTGATGCCGAAAACCGACGCCAAGACTCCCCTCAAGCCGATGCTGTATTTCATCGGCAAGTACGAAGTGACGGCCCGCCAGTACGCCCAGGTGATGTCCCAGGCTCAGTCCCTGGCCAGCGGCGAGCCGGCCCCGGCCTGCGATGCGCCTGAGGGCATGGCCGGGCGTTTGCCCAAAGTGAAATTGTCGCGTTTCGAGGCCGAGCGTTTCTCGGCGGTGTACAGCGCCTGGCTGATGAAATACCACCGCGAGTTGCTGCCGGTGAGCGGTCGCGGTGACTCGGCCGACGACGGCGGCCTGGGCTTTGTGCGCCTGCCCACCGAAGTGGAATGGGAGTTCGCCGCGCGCGGTGGCCAGGCGGTGAGTCGCCAGGACTTGGAAGGGCGCCTGTTTCCACGCCGCGTCGAGGGCAGCGAAAGCGACGGGCCACTGGGCGATTACGCCGTGTTCAACCAGGTCGCCGGTGGCACCGGGCAGGCCGCACGGCTGATGCCCATCGGCACCAAATTGCCCAACCCGATCGGTATGTTCGACGTGATCGGCAACGCTGCGGAAATGGTCCAGGAATCCTTCCAGCTGGTGCACGCCGGGCGCCGCCAGGGCACCTATGGCGGCTTCGTGGTCAAGGGCGGCAATTACCTGGAGGGTGAAGGCACGTTGTTCACCGGCATGCGTCGCGAGTACCCGCTGTTTGCCGCCGACGGCACCGAGCAAAGCAACGAGACCACCGGGTTTCGCGTGGCGATTGGCGCGCTGTCGGCGCCGCGCTCGCGCTACAAGGAACTGTTCGCCCAGTGGCAGAAAGAAGGTCGCCTCGCCTCGCTGACCGACGCCATCGACGACGCCCAGGACCCGACCAAGCGCCTGGACAGCATCATCGCCGCCAGCGTCGATCCCAAGCTGCAAGCCGAACTGGGACTGGTCAACGAAGAACTCAAGCGCAACGTTTCGCTGATCGCCCAGCAGCGCGAAGAGGCGGCGGGCAACCTGATCCAGTCCGCTGCCTTGGTGGCCGAGACCATCAGCAACTACAACATCCGCCTGGCCAACCTGCAGAAAAGTCGCCAGCAGGCTGTGGATAACAAGGACACGGCCAGCGCGCAGTTATTCGACATGGCCATTGCCAATGGGCGCAGCGCGCTGGATGGCGCAGTGGCGATTTATATCGACAACCTGGCCACCGGCACGCGCTACACCGATGCGGTGATCCAGGCCCAGTTTCAACGGATCAAGGAAGAGTTGGATCGCAAGCCGGTGCTCGGCAAGAGCCTGGTGACGCGCGCAACACTGTTCGTTCGCCATGTCGGCAACTACCGCAAGCAACAGCGGGCCGACCCGGCAACGATCTTGAAGGAATTGCTCGCAGCAAGCGGTCAGCGGTCTTGATCGTTGGCTGTCCGGCGAGCTTGGAAGGGACTCAGACGGCGGTGGGCCGTGCTGGGCAAGTCAAACTTAATAGAGATCACACCTATGCTTTTTTCCCGTAAGTCGGTTTCCAAGCGTCACCTGCTGCTGATCGCGGCCGGTTTCAGCACCGTGCTGACCGGTTGCGCTACGTCGCCTGCGTCCAAGGTCGCGTCGAGCACCAAGGTCGAGTACTACCCGAACTGCTACGAGCCGGTGCAGCACCTGCGCGCCACCGACTCGAACATGACCAAGTCGGTCGTGACCGGTGCCGCGATCGGCGCGGCCGGTGGTGCATTGCTCGGCGCCCTGACCGGCGACAAGGAAAAGCGCGGCCGTAACGCGGCTATCGGCGCAGCGGGCGGTGCCCTGGCGGGCGGCGCGGCGGGCTACTACACCGAGCGTCAGAAGCAGATCGCCGATGACAACCAGCGCATCGCTTCCTACTCCACCGACTTCAACAAAAGCGCCTCCGACATCGACCGCAGCACCGCCTATGCCAAGGCTTCGCAGCAGTGCTACCAGAGCGCATTCACCAAGCTGGTGGCAGACCGCAAGGCCAAGACCGTCAACGACACCGAAGGCCGCAAGCGCCTGGCGGAAATCGTGGCAGGCCTGAAGGAATCCAACGACCTGATCGTTGCGGTCAACGGCAAAGCCAGCGAAGACCTGAACAACTACACCCAGGCCTACGAGAAAGACCTGCAGCAAGTGGGTGTGCAGCGTAACGACGTGGTCACCGTCGCCACTGCCGACACCACACAGGTCGCGCCGCCGGCCAAAGGCAAGAAAGTCGTCAAGCCGCCGAAAAAGAAAGTGCTGCCAGTGGTGCCAAAAGAAGCGGTGACCACCGAGAAGAGCATCCAGACCGTGCAGGCCAAGCAAGCTGAAAGCAAGCAGGTCGCCAGCGCCGGCAAGGCTCAGCTCGAAGGCAGCTGCCGCGATCCAAACCTGGCCGACTGGGCGCCGGTGCCTTGCCCTAACGTTTAAGCAACATGTTGCTATAAGCGTTAAACGCCAACCGATCTCCCGCTAAAGCGCGAGATCGGTGGCGTTCTCTTTGCAAATCGTTACACTGCTGCGGCCACTCAATAATTACACCGAGGCCGTGTGCATGAAATTTCGTCTTCTCCTGTGGGTGCTGGGCCTGATGATGGGCAAAGCCAGTCGCACCAATCCCGCCTTTCAGCAGCAGCTGGGTGACAAAGACCTGGCCTTCCAGTTGCAGACCCTCGACGGCAAGGTTGCCCGTCACTTCATCGTCAAAGACCAGCGCATCACCAGCCACTCGGGCGTACACCTGACGCCGGCGTTCGCGATTGCATTCAAGGATGCCGCCTACGGCTTTGCCACGATGCAGGCGAAGAACAAACAACTGGCGTTCATGACGGGGATTCAGGACAAGTCGATCCAGATCAAGGGCAACCCGGCGCTGGTGATCTGGTTCCAGGGGTTGACCAAGTATTTGAAGCCGAAGAAAAAGAAGTAGGCTTTCAGGGAGACCGAGCTGGATTCATCGGGGGCAAGCCCCCTCCCACATTCGCCCGCATTCCACAGTTGGAACCCGGTCAAATGTGGGAGGGGGCTTGCCCCCGATAGCGTCCTCACAGGCTACCCAGACACAACAGGTTCTGTGCCCGTCATCTCACGGGTTTACTTGAGCCGAGACAGTGACTACTCGATCAGCCAGCAACTGTGCCAGTTCGATTAACTGCGTAACGCCCAGCAGTTCCTCTCGTTTCGGTCCTTCAAGGTCAAAGGCCAGGTCGCAACTCAGCGCATTGGCCGAGGCGAGTGTTTCGCTGAGGTTGACCAACAGATTTTCAGTGCTGATTCCATCGGCCACGGTAAATAGCCGCATGGGGGGATTTGGGGTGGGTTTGATCATTGTGAAGTTCCTTAATCCAGGTGGAGCTGCCACTGATCGCCGCGATGCGATGGAGGGTGGCAGCTGTGCGCAGGTTCGCGGACCGGAGATTAAGGAAGCCGGCATACCAGAAGGTATCCCGCGCACAGCCACCATAGCGCCGCACAGTAGACGATAAAAAAGCGTCAACTGAAAGGAGGCAATGCTTAATCAATCCGGGCCGCGACGCCCGACCGTTGCGTGTGCAGCGGTGTACGGAGACTAAAGATTGAGTGTCCTAGGGGCAACCTCAACGCCTTGTAAGACGCTTCTGTTTTCCCAGTACCTGGCCGAACGGACAGCTGTTTGGCTTTGCGCCAGCCAAGCCGCAGAAAAAGAAGTAGGCTTTCAGGGAGACCAAGTTGGATTTATCGGGGGCAAGCCCCCTCCCACAAACGGCCATATTCCAAGGCCGGAACGCGATCAAATGTGGGAGGGGGCTTGCCCCCGATAGGTTTTACAGGCTACCGATTCAGCCCTGACTGAACTGGGAGGCCAGTTCGCGCAGCAGCACTTCCGCGTCCAGCACCTTGCCCACCACTTCCTCAGCCTTCTCACGGCTCAAGCCCAGGCGCTCAAGCAGCGCATCCGGAATCGCCTCATCCGGCCCGGACCCAATCCCCCGGCTACGCAACAGGCGCACGGCCAGGCATACCAGGTTCGGGTATTCAGCGTACTGCCCGTCATAGGTGGGGTCGTGCTGGAAGCGCAGGGCGGTGGACAGCTCGTCCGGCATGTCCCAGTAGCGCATCAACCACGCACCGATCTGTTCGCGGCTGATACCGAGCAGGTGTTGCTCGACATAGCTGTGGCACACATGCGGGTTGACCTCCAGGTGGCGGCAGATCAGTGAGAAGTGTGGCGGGAATACGTGGGCCAGCAGCAGGTAGCCGAAGTTATGCAGCAGGCCGGCGAGGTAGGTCAGGCCGGCTTCGGGGCGCTGGGCGCGGGGCATGGCGCGGGTCAGGCCTTCAATCACGGCGGCGGTGTAGATCGACTGGTGCCAGTACGGCGTGGACTGGTGCGGGCGGTCCTTGGGCAGGCTCAGGGTTTTACCCAGGGCCAGGCCCAGCGCCAGGTTGATCACCAGATCGAAGCCCAGCACCCGCACGATGGCGTCTTCCACCGAGCGGATCTTGCCCGGCGAAGCGTAGTAGGGTGACGCTGCCCAGCTCACCACTTGGGCGGCCAGGGCCGGGTCGGTTTCCACTACGCCGGTGATGTCATCGATGGTGGCGTTGGGGTCGACGCGCAGTTTGATGATCTTCTGCGCGGTATCGGCCAGCGGCGGGATCTCGATGGTCGCTTCCAGGCGTTGCTGAATACGGCGGGCGGTGAAGGCCTGCATCGCCTGGGTGATTTCCTCGCGGTCATCATTGGGGCGGTCGAGGTTGGGGCGAATCTTGCTCAGTGGCTCGCCGAACTGCGCGGCGCTGGCCTTGGTCAGCATGGTCTTGAAGTGCTCGCTGGCGATTTCCAGCAGCAGCCCGGCTTCGCCCGAATGCACCAACAGGCTCGACTCGTTGAGCAGGCTGCCTTCATACAGGCAAGGCGAACTGGTGAGTGGCGGCAGGCCCGGCAGCAGGCTCAGTTCATGTTTGCCCAATATGCGCTCAACGCGCTCCGGTGCCACGGCGGTAAGCCGGCGCCCGGTGAGTTCGGTAAGGCGGTTGAGGTCGAGCAACTGGCTCTGGGGGAACAGCACCATGAGTTCGCCCACAGCATCTTCGAGCAGTACCGCCTGGACCTTTCGCGCAGGGTTCAGGCCAGGCTGTTCGATGACTTCCGTGTAGGGAATGGCGAGCTTTGCGAGCAGCGCCCGAATGACCGGCGGGGCGGTCAGTGGGGCTGTAGCGAGGGCGACTTCTGACATGGCCTGATCCAATTTCGTACAGTCACCGAAGTATAACCAGCTTGTTACACCTGTTGGTTGACTAACTTTGGTTTGTGATCGGGTGCGCGGCCCTTGTAGGAGCGAGCTTGCTCGCGAAAACCGCCCTGACGACGCGGTCATCCAGAATGCCAGCGTTATCGTTAACGATTTTCGCGAGCAAGCTCGCTCCTACAAGGGGAGGCGCGTCAGACCTGGCCGTATTGCTGCCCGTGCCGCAGCCAGCGGTTGAGCAGCGGGCTGACATGTTCCGGCCAGCGCTCCAGCAGGGCTTGCGCCGCATCGCGCACGGCGGGCAGCAGGTCGGCGTCGCGCATCAGGTCGGCGACCTTGAATTGCAGCAGGCCGGTCTGGCGGGTGCCGAGCATTTCACCAGGACCGCGCAACTCGAGGTCTTTTTCGGCAATGACAAAACCGTCGTTGGTTTCGCGCATGATGCCCAGCCGTTGGCGGCCGATCTGCGACAGCGGCGGGTGATACAGCAGCACGCAATGGCTGGCGGCGCTGCCCCGACCGACGCGGCCGCGCAGTTGGTGCAGTTGCGCCAGACCCAGGCGCTCGGGGTTTTCGATGATCATCAGGCTGGCGTTGGGCACGTCCACACCCACTTCGATCACAGTGGTGGCCACCAGCAATTGCAGGTTGCCGGCCTTGAACTCGGCCATCACCGCAGCTTTTTCGGCCGGTTTCATCCGGCCATGGATCAACCCCACCTTGAGTTCGCCCAGGGCGCTGGTGAGGTCTTCATAAGTGGTTTCGGCGGCCTGGCAGGTCAGCTCTTCGGACTCTTCGATCAACGTACACACCCAGTACGCCTGGCGGCCTTCGGCGCAGGCGCCGCGCACCCGCTCGATCACTTCGACGCGGCGCGTGTCGGTGACCAGCACGGTGTTGACCGGCGTGCGGCCGGGCGGCAGTTCGTCGAGGATCGAGGTGTCGAGGTCGGCGTAGGCGCTCATGGCCAGCGTGCGTGGGATCGGCGTGGCGGTCATGATCAACTGGTGCGGGTTCATGCGCCCGCCGACGCCTTTCTGGCGCAGGGCCAGGCGCTGTTGCACGCCGAAGCGGTGCTGTTCGTCGATGATCACCAGCGCCAGGTTCTTGAACTGCACTTCGTCCTGGAACAGTGCATGGGTGCCCACCACCATGGGCGCGCCGGCGGCGATTTGCTCGAGGGAGGCCGCGCGGTTCTTGCCCTTGAGCTTGCCGGCCAGCCACGCGACTTCCAACCCCAGCGGCTCGAGCCAGCGTTTGAAGGTGATGAAGTGTTGTTCAGCGAGAATTTCCGTGGGTGCCATCAGCGCGACCTGGTAACCGGCTTCCAGGGCCTGCAAGGCGGCGAGGGCAGCGACCACGGTCTTGCCCGCGCCCACATCGCCCTGGATCAGGCGCAGCATCGGTTCATGCTGGCTGAGGTCGTAGGCAATTTCGTTGCCGACGCGTTGCTGGGCGCCGGTGGGGGCAAAGCCCAGGTTGGCCAGGTATTGCGCGGGCAGGCGCGTGGCCTTGGGCATCGCCGGAGCGCGCAGCGAGCGCATGCTTTCGCGCAGGCGCTGCTGGGACAGTTGATGGGTCAGCAATTCTTCGAAGGCCAGGCGATGTTGCGCCCAGTGATGGCCGAGGGCGAGCTCGTCGACATCGGCGTCGGCCGGCGGGTGGTGCAGGTAGCGAATCGCATCGGCCAGCGGTGCCAGTTGATAGTCGCGCGCCAGTTCCAGCGGCAGCCAGTCGGGCAGGCTTTGCGGGCCGAGCATCGTCAGGGTCTGCATGCACAACTGGCGCAGGCGTTGCTGGGTGAGGCCTTCGGTCAGCGGGTAGATAGGCGTGAGGGTGGTGTCCACCGGCGGCGGTTCGTCGCCGGTTATGGCGCGGTACTCCGGGTGGTAGATCTCCAGGCCGGAGGCCCCCGGACGCGCTTCGCCGTAGCAGCGCACGCGGGTGCCGCGCTTGAGGCCTTCTTTCTGCGCATTGCTGAAATGATAGAAGCGCAGGCTCAGGCCGCCGGTACCGTCCTGCAGGCGCACCACCAGGCTGCGGCGCTTGCCCATGACCACGTCGGCGCCGCTGACAGTGCCTTCGATCACTGCGTCCTGGCCGGGACGCAAATGGCCGATGGGCACGACCCGGGTGCGATCCTGGTAGCGCAGCGGCAGGTGAAACAGCACGTCCTGAAGGTTTTCCAGGCCGACCTTGGCCAGTTTCTCGGCCATGGCTTCACCGACACCCTTGAGTGCCGTCACCGGCACCTGCGACAGCTCTGTCATACCGTTACTTAGCTCGCAGCAGGCGGTTTGGCCACCGAGCACAGGCGGATCGAGTCGGCGAGGATCTCAATCGCCTTGGGGCGCGGGAAGCTGGCGCGCCAAGCGATGGCCACGGTGCGGAAGGGCACCGGTGGCGTGAGTGGGCGCACTTCGATCACGCCGGGGGCGTAGTGATGGCTGTCTACCGCCGACAACGGCAGGATCGAAATGCCCAGGCCGGAAGCGACCATATGGCGAATGGTTTCCAGGGAGCTGGATTCCACCGTGGTGTGCTTGGCGCCGTCGTTGCCCTTGGTCAGGGTCGGGCAGGCTTCCAGGACCTGGTCGCGGAAGCAGTGGCCTTCACCGAGCAGCAGCAGGCTCTTGTCGTTGAGCAGGCCGGCGTCGATGCTGTCCTTTTTGGTCCACGGGTGGGAGGCCGGCATCAGCACATAGAACGGCTCATCGTAGAGCGGCAGCGTCAGTACATCCGCCTCATTGAACGGCAGGGCGATGATGATCGCGTCCAGCTCGCCGTTGCGCAGTTTGTCGCGCAGGACGTGGGTGAAGTTTTCTTCGATATACAGCGGCATCTGCGGCGCGACGCGGTGCAGTTGCGGGATCAGGTGCGGGAACAGGTAGGGGCCGACGGTGTAGATGGCGCCGACCTTGAGCGGTGCGGTCAGCTGGTTCTTGCCGGCCTGGGCCAGTTCGCGAATGCTTTGCGCCTGTTCCAGCACCTTCTGGGCCTGGGCAACGATGCCTTCGCCCACGGGGGTGAGGCGCACGGCGCTCTTGCTGCGCTCGAAAATCAGTACACCGAGTTCGTCTTCAAGCTTTTTCACGCCCACCGACAGCGTCGGCTGGCTGACGTGGCAGCGCTCGGCCGCGTGGCCGAAATGCTGTTCCTGGGCGAGGGTCACGATGTAGCGTAATTCTGTAAGAGTCATAGCGGGCGTCCATGAAGTTGCGGGCCAAGCATACCGGCTGCAATCGATAGACGCACGTTATCAGAACTTTGCTGGGGATTGAGCGTGGAGTGGCGGGAATTTTGCTGAAGCGAGCAAGCGAATGTGGGAGGGAACCGGCCCCTCCCACATTGCCCGGCTAGCGGCGCCGCTTGTCGATGTTGTAAACGAACGGTGCGACGAGTTCCACACTGCCGTTTTTCAACAGGTCGGCTGGCGGTTTGGGCAGGGGTTGAGCCTTGCGGATCATGTCCAGCGTCGCGCGGTCCAGGTCGGCGTTGCCGGAGCGGCCTTCCAACTCATAGGACAGCACATTGCCTTCGCCATCAACCACGAAGCGCAGGCGGTTCATGCCTTCCTTGCCACGCTGTTGCGCGCCCGGCGGGTACTTCTTGTACTTCTGCAGGTGTGCCAGCAGGGTACTTTGCCAGGATGCCTGGGCGGCCATCTGTTGTGCCGATGGGCCGGGAGCGGGCTGCGCTGATTTTTGCGCAGGTGCGTTGCTCGGCGGGGTCTCGCTCGGTGGTTCCTCGGAAGGTTTTTCCTTGGGCGGCTCGGGCTTCTTCTCCACCGGCTTGGGCGGTTGAGGCTTGGGCTTGGGCTTGACCGGCTTGGGCACCTGGATCGTTGGCTTGGGCGCCTCGGCCAGTTTCGGCAGAGGCAGCTCCTCGACCGGTGGTGGCGGTGGTGCAACGACCTTGGGCGGTGCCGGAGGCGGCGGTGGCGCCGGCAAGGGTGCCAGGTCGATGACCATCGCGGCCGGCGGCAACTGGATCGCCTGGGGCGCGGACCATTGGAGCGCGATGATGATCGCGACGGCATGCACGCCCAGCACGACTGCGAGGCTGGTGCCATAACGCGTCAGTTTGTGGCGCGTCGTGATCATTTCTTGGCTGCCGTCTCAAGTCCGACCAGGCCTACCTTGAGGTAGCCGGCTGCCCGCAGGGCATCCATCACGCTCATCAGGTCGCCGTAGTCCACGCCCTTGTCGGCCTGGAAGAAGATCGTCGTGTCTTTCTTGCCCTGGGTCTTGGCGTCGAGCACCGGCCCCAGGGTTTCAGCCTTGACTTCTTCTTCACCCAGGAACAGACGTTGGTCCGCTTTCACGCTGAGGAAAATCGGCTTCTCCGGCCGTGGCGCCGGCTTGGCGCTGGAGGCGGGAAGGTCAACCTTGATATCCACGGTGGCCAACGGTGCGGCCACCATGAAGATGATCAGCAGCACCAGCATCACATCGATAAACGGTGTGACGTTGATTTCGTGGTTCTCGACGAGCTCGTCGTCGCCTTGATTCAAATGCAGGCCCATGGCCGATTACCCCACTTTCACCATGTGCGGTTGCGAGCTGCGCTCGGTAGGCAGGTGATCGAGGTCGCGGCTGACCAGCAGCAGGACTTCTGCCGAGGCATCCGACACCTGGGCCTTGTAGCCGGCAATCGAACGGGCGAAGACGTTGTAGATCACCACCGCAGGAATCGCGGCAACCAGGCCCAGGGCGGTCGCCAGCAGGGCTTCGGCGATGCCGGGGGCGACCACGGCGAGGTTGGTGGTCTGGGTCTTGGCGATGCCGATAAAGCTGTTCATGATGCCCCACACGGTACCGAACAGGCCGACGAAGGGCGCGGTGGAACCGATGGTGGCCAGCACGCCGGTGCCACTGCTCATGTTACGGCCGCAGGCGGCAACCAGGCGCTCAAGGCGGAAGCTGACACGCTCCTTGATGCCTTCTTTTTCGCGGGTGTTGGCCGACAGGCGCATTTCTTCCAGCGCGTCGTGCACCAGGGTATTGGCCAGGGTGCCCTTCTTGGTCGCGGTTTCACTCGCTTCCTTGAGGGTGGTGGCTTTTTTCAGGTGGACGATTTCAGTGCGCAGACGACGCTTGGCGCCCAGCAGCTCGAAGCCTTTGGCGATCCAGATGGTCCAGGTAATGATGGAGGCGATGGCCAGGCCGATCATCACGGCTTTCACCACCCGGTCGGCGTTCTGGTACATGCCCCACGGGGACAGGTCGTGTGCCATGCCCAGGGTGTTGTCTTCTTCCAGCACTACGCCGGTTTCGTCGGCAGGTGCTGCAGCCGGGGCCTGGTCGGCGGTTGGCGCGGCGGCTGGAGCAGCCGGAGTGGCGGCGTTCTGCTCGGCAGCGGCTGGAGCGGCAGGTGCGGTGGCATCAGCGAAAGCGGCGGTCGGCGCCAGCAGTATGCTGAACAGCATCGCAGCAATCGCACGCCAGGCGCGGGATGGGCTGTGAGGCTTGGTTGGCGAAGCGGGGTTTGTATTACGTGTCATGCTGGCCGGACCTGAGTGAAAATAAAGGGTTGATCGTCCTGCCAGACCCCTGTGGGCCGAGGACAAATGGGTGGTTATTATTGCAAGTAATTCTTGTTAACTAAAGTGGCACTGTTACTTTATTTCGCTTTTTACTGGCCGTTGATCCTCTCGCGCGGCTAATCTGAGCCTTTGAGAATGGAGTTTTATGATGTCTGCGCCTTCTGTTGTGATTGCCGGTTGCGGTGATGTGGGTAGTCGGCTGGCTAGCCAATTGCTGGCCGGAGGATGGGAGGTTCATGGCCTGCGCCGCGATATTTCACGCCTTCCCGAGGGCGTTATCGGCATTGCCGGCGACCTGTTCAATAAAGACTGCCCTGAGACCTGGCCGATCGACGGGGTGGATTACCTGGTGTACTGCGCCGCAGCCACTGACCACGACGAGGCCGGCTATCGCGCAGCGTATGTGCAGGGTTTGAAGCATGTGCTGGAGTGGTTGCAGGATTACGGCCAGGCGCCCAGGCATCTGCTGTTCGTGTCCAGCAGCAGCGTGTACGGGCAGCAGAATGGCGAGTGGGTCGACGAAACCTCTGAAACCCGGGCCAAAGGTTATTCCGGCCAGGTCATGCTCGAAGCCGAGCAGGTGGCGCTCAACAGCGGCATCCCGGCAAGCGTGGTGCGATTGACCGGCATTTACGGTCCGGGCCGTGAGTGGCTATTGACCCAGGTTCGCCAGGGCTACCGCGTGGCGATCGACCCGCCTTTATATGGCAACCGGATTCACGCGGATGACGCGGCGGGTTTGCTGGCGTTTTTGCTGCGTCATGTGGAGCAGGGCGGTTCGCTGGACAAGGTCTATATCGGCGTCGACGACGCGCCCGCACCCTTGGCCGAAGTGGTGGGCTGGTTGCGTGAGTATCTGGGCGTGACAGAGTGGTCCGAGGACGCCAGTGTGCGGCGCGCGGGCAGCAAGCAATGCAGTAATGCGCGGGCCAAGGCGCTGGGTTGGGCACCGACCTATCCGACTTACCGGGAAGGGTATGCCGCTATTTTAAAAGGCTGAATACGATTAAAGAGTTAAGCGTACACCGCCATCTGTAGGAGCGAGCTTGCTCGCGAAAAACTCACAGGCACCGCGTTCATTCAGAAAGCACGCGTTATCGTTGACGTTTTTCGCGAGCAAGAGCTAGGCGCCCCCCTCGCTCCTACAGACCGGCATTAGGGCAAGCCCCCTCCCACATTTAGCTGCGTATCTGGTCGGTTATTACTTTTCAAGCAACCATTGGCGAGGGCCAGGCGTGAACTGCGGCACTTCATCCGCTTGCGCCGTGTTGATCGCCTGGAAAATCTCCAGTTGCTTGCCCTTGCGCGCAAAGATCCACGGATTGCCCACGCCGTTCAGTTGCAGCCAGATGCTGTCATAACCGCCGCTCATCGAGGCGCAATCGCCTGCCAGGCACAGGGAATAGCGGTCCACTCCAGGCAGGCCGACAATCTTGCCATCAGCCTGGAACTGTACGGTGGCGCCATTGCCGACACCGTCGGTGATCTTCCAGTCCCCGCCCATGTAGGCCGCATACAGCGCCCGCTCGAAGTTGGCACCCAGTGGCGCGCCGTCCGGAGCCGGATCCTTGGGGCGCATGAACAGTTGCTCGGGCTCATTGTCGTTGGCCACTTGCAGCAGCTTTTTGCCTCTGCGCTTGAGCTCGGTGGCCGAGCTGCCGTAGAAGTCCACGCTCCAGGCGCCGGGCTTGTCAGTCAGCAACTTGCCTTCCGCTACTTCAAAACCGTTGTAGTAGCGTGCCTGCAAGGCCTTGGTGTTGACCTCCCATTCCAGGTTCGGGCCAAAGGTCTGCAAGGCTTCGCGCAAAGGGCCGCCCTTGGCTGCCGCATCGATGGCGGCCTGGTTGACCCAGGTCCCGCTGACATCCAGATTGGCAGGGTTGCTGGCACAGCCGCCGAGCAGCAGGGCGAGCAACGAAGAGGCTACAAGCGCTTTGCGCATGACTAAATCCTTCTGAAACAAAGTCGGCGCAGCTATTGAAGCTGCGCCGGGTGTTTTTACTCGATGACCAGAATCGCGTCCATTTCAACCTGCGCGCCCTTTGGCAAGGCAGCAACACCGATGGCGGCGCGGGCCGGGTACGGCTGTTCGAAGTACTTGCCCATGATCTCGTTGACCTTGGCGAAGTGGCTCAGGTCGGTCAGGAAGATGTTCAGCTTGACGATGTCCTTGAACGAGCCGCCGGCCGCTTCAGCTACGGACTTGAGGTTTTCGAAGACCTGTACGGTCTGTGCTTCGAAGCCTTCCACCAGTTCCATGGTCTTTGGGTCCAGCGGGATCTGGCCGGACATGTAGACGGTGTTGCCCGCCTTGATCGCCTGGGAATAAGTACCGATGGCGGCCGGGGCTTTGTCGCTGGTGATTACTGTCTTGGTCATGAATGACTCCTTGTAATGGGCGATGGCTTGTTGGCAGGGTTATGCACGCATGCGGGTGATGCGAATCACCCCGGTCAGCGCGCGCAGCTTCTTGATCACGCGGGCCAGGTGCACGCGGTCGTGCACGCTGACCACCAGCTGGACCACGCTGATGCGCCCATCGCGTTCGTCCATGCTGATTTTCTCGATATTGCCGTCGGCCGCGTTGACGCTGCTGGCCAGCAGGGCGATCAAGCCGCGCTGGTGCTCCAGCTCCACGCGCAGCTCGACATTGAATTCGCCGGTGACATCCTTGGCCCACGAAAGCTGGATGCATTTTTCCGGGTTGTGGCGGATTTCGGTGATGTTGCGGCAGTTGTCCAGGTGCACCACCATGCCTTTGCCCGCCGACAAGTGGCCGACAATCGGATCGCCCGGGATCGGTGTGCAGCATTTGGCGTAGCTGAGCACCAGGCCCTCGGTGCCGCGAATTGCCAGCGGGCCTTCCGGGCTTGGCAACTGTTCGCCTTCGCCGAGCAGGCGGCGCGCAACCACGTAGGCCATGCGGTTGCCCAGGCCGATATCTTCCAGCAGGTCTTCGATGGTTTCCTGGCGGTACTCGTGGAGCATCGCTTGCACGCGCTCCTGCGGAATCTTGTCCAGGGCGCTGTCGAAACCGTTGAGCACCTTGTTCAGCAGGCGTTCGCCCAGGCTGATGGACTCGGAACGGCGCTGCAGTTTCAAGGCGTGGCGAATGTGCGTGCGCGCCTTGCCGGTGACCACGAAGTTGAGCCAGGCCGGGTTCGGGCGCGCGCCGGGTGCACTGACGATCTCGACCGTCGAACCGCTCTGCAGCGGTTCGGACAGCGGCGCGAGGCGACGATTGATCCGGCAGGCAATGCAGCTGTTGCCCACGTCGGTGTGCACGGCATAGGCAAAGTCGACCGCTGTGGAGCCTTTGGGCAGCTCCATGATGCGGCCTTTGGGCGTGAACACGTAGACCTCGTCCGGGAACAGGTCGATCTTCACGCTTTCGATGAATTCCAGGGAGTTGCCGGCACGTTGCTGCATTTCCAGCACGCCCTTGACCCACTGGCGGGCGCGGGCGTGGGTGCCCTTTGGCTGCTCATCGCCGCTGGACTTGTACAGCCAATGGGCGGCGATGCCGTTGTTGGCCATCTCTTCCATTTCGCGGGTACGGATCTGGATCTCGATCGGTACGCCGTGCATGCCGAACAGCGTGGTGTGCAGCGACTGGTAGCCGTTGGCCTTGGGGATCGCAATGTAATCCTTGAAGCGGCCGGGCAGGGGTTTGTACAAATTATGTACAGCGCCCAGCACGCGGTAGCAGGTATCGACCTTGTCGACGATGATCCGGAACGCATACACGTCCATGATCTCGTTGAAGGCCCGGCGCTTGCCGCGCATCTTCTTGTAGATGCCGTAGATGTGTTTCTGCCGTCCGCTGACTTCGCCTTCGATCTCGTCGATCGCCAGGCAATGGCTCAGGGACTCTTCGATCTTGTTGACGATTTCCTTGCGGTTGCCCCGGGCGCGCTTGACCGCCTGGTAGATGCGCGCCGAGCGCATGGGGTGCATGGCCTTGAAGCCGAGGTCTTCGAACTCGATACGAATGGCATGCATGCCCAGCCGGTTGGCGATGGGTGCGTAGATTTCCAGGGTTTCCTTGGCGATGCGCCGGCGTTTTTCGCCGGAGAGCACTTCCAGCGTGCGCATGTTGTGCAGCCGGTCGGCCAGCTTGACCAGGATTACGCGGATATCGCGGGCCATGGCCATGGCCATCTTCTGAAAGTTTTCCGCCTGGGCTTCGGCCTTGGTCTCGAAATTCATCTGGGTCAGTTTGCTGACCCCGTCGACCAGTTCGGCCACGGTTTCGCCAAATTGCGCGCTGAGCGCTTCCTTGGCGATGCCGGTGTCTTCGATCACGTCATGCAGCATCGCGGCCATCAGGCTCTGATGGTCCATGTGCATGTCGGCAAGAATGTTTGCCACCGCAAGAGGATGGGTGACATACGCCTCGCCGCTACGACGGCGTTGGCCGTCGTGGGCTTGTTCGGCGTAGAAATACGCTCGGCGGACCAGGTTGACCTGGTCGGGGCCGAGGTAGGCCGATAAGCGATCGGCGAGGGCGTCTATGCTCGGCAAAGTGTGAACTCCTGCCGAAGGCTGTGACCCCGCGCCGTGCTACGTCGACCAGGCATAGGCTTAGACGGCCTCGTTGGACTCGTCCTCGAACGCTGCAAACAGCGGTTCGTCTTCAACGATTTCAGCGTTGGCGATGAACTCGTAGCTCATCAGGCCTTCAGCGATTTCGCGCAGGGCCACAACGGTAGGCTTGTCGTTTTCCCACTGGACCAGGGGCTCTTTGCCGCCAGTGGCCAGTTGACGGGCACGCTTGGTAGAGAGCATGACCAGCTCAAAGCGGTTATCCACGTGTTCTAGGCAGTCTTCAACGGTTACGCGGGCCATGGTATTCCTCGGAGCGAATGCAAGATGCGCGCTGCCCGGTTGGGCGAGCGGACTGAGCAGTTTAAAAAATCACCAGCGTTTAGGGAAGCGCTGATTTTTCTCAGGCCCTCGCAAAACCGCTACAAGTGCCAATGTAAAGCCCTTGCAGCCGTTTTGGGAAGGGCTAATCAGCCGAGCAGTTCGGCGAGTAATTTGCCGAAACGCTGCTGTTGGCGCTTTTGCTGCAGCTGATTGGCGCGGAAAATCGCCTTCAAATCGTCCAGCGCGTGGGCAAAATCGTCATTGATGATCAGGTAGTCGTAGTCGACGTAGTGGCTCATTTCGCTGACGGCTTCACGCATGCGACCTTCGATGATCTCGTCACTGTCCTGGCCGCGGTTGGTCAGGCGCTGGTGCAAGGCTTCAAGCGAGGGCGGCAGGATGAAGATCGAGCGCGCCCTGGGCATCAGCTGGCGTACCTGTTCGGCGCCCTGCCAGTCGATTTCCAGAATCAGGTCATGGCCTTCATCCAGCGTCTGCTGCAGGTGGCTTTGCGAGGTGCCGTAGAGGTTGCCGAACACTTCGGCGCGCTCCAGGAAGTCACCGTGTTCGATCATCTTGACGAACTCGGTACGCTCGACGAAGTGATAGTGCACGCCGTTCACTTCACCCGGGCGCATGGCGCGGGTGGTGTGGGAAACCGAGATGCGGATCTGCTCGTCAGCGTCGGTCAGGGCCTTGACCAGGCTGCTCTTGCCCGCGCCCGAGGGGGCGGAAATGATGTAAAGGGTGCCGGTGCTGTGGGTCATGGAGGTTGCCTTACTCAATATTCTGTACTTGTTCGCGCATCTGCTCGATCAACACCTTGAGGTTGACCGCCGCCGTGGTGCTGCGCGGATCGAACGCCTTGGAGCCGAGTGTATTGGCTTCGCGGTTGAGTTCCTGCATCAGGAAGTCCAGGCGCCGACCGGCGGCACCGCCGGACTTGAGCACGCGGCGCACTTCGAGGATGTGGGTGCTCAGGCGATCGAGCTCTTCGGCGACGTCGCTCTTCTGGGCCAGCAGCACCATCTCCTGCTCCAGGCGCACGGGGTCGAGGTCGGCCTGCATGTCGGCGAAGCGGTCCAGGACCTTCTGGCGCTGGGTGGCGAGCATCTGCGGTACGAGTTCGCGCAGGGTGACGACGTCCGCTTCGATCGACGTCAGGCGCTCGTTGATCAGGCGGGCCAGTTCGGCGCCTTCGCGTTCACGGCCGGCCTTGAGTTCGTCCAGGCCCTGGGTGAAGAGTGCCAGCGCTTGGGCGTTCAAGGCTTGCGGGTCGGCGGCGTCGGCCACCAGCACGCCGGGCCAGGCCAGGACTTCCAGGGGGTTCAGCGCGGCGGGCTGCTTGATCAGGCCGGCAATGGTTTCGGCGGCGGCGACCAGTTGCGCGGCGCGGTCGCGGTCGACCTGCAGCGGTTTGCCGGTGGTTTCTTCAGTAAAGCGCAGGGTGCATTCCAGCTTGCCGCGGGAAATGCCCTGGCGCAACGCTTCACGTACGGCGCCTTCGAGGTCGCGGAAAGACTCGGGCAGGCGTAGATGCGGCTCCAGGTAACGACTGTTGACCGAGCGCAATTCCCAGCTCAGGGTGCCTTGGGCGCCGGCTTTTTCGACACGGGCAAAGGCGGTCATGCTGTGCACCATGGAGGTACCTCGCGTTGGAGAAATAGAGATTGGCCAGGCCGACCTGTAGGAGCGAGCTTGCTCGCGAAGAACGCAAGGGCGCCGCGCTGAATCAGGGAGCCCCCATTATCGTTAGTGTTTTTCGCGAGCAAGCTCGCTCCTACAGTCGAGAGGCGCAGGATTGTAGCGCAGTGCGCAGGAGGCGCCCAAACATGCGTATTCGTAACCGGATTTTTAGAAGTGCCCCGAATCGGCTGGCGGCTCTATAATGCTCGGCAGTTTTTCGTCCTCAGTACAGGAATTCCCTATGAAACGTCCAAGTGGTCGCGCTGCCGATCAGCTCCGCTCGATCCGCATCACCCGCAACTACACCAAACACGCCGAGGGGTCCGTACTGGTCGAGTTTGGTGATACCAAGGTGATCTGCACCGTCAGCGTCGAGAACGGCGTGCCGCGTTTCCTCAAGGGCCAGGGTCAGGGTTGGTTGACCGCCGAGTACGGCATGCTGCCGCGCGCCACGGGCGAGCGTAATCAGCGTGAAGCCAGCCGTGGCAAGCAGGGCGGGCGTACCCTGGAAATCCAGCGCCTGATCGGCCGTTCACTGCGCGCGGCCCTGGACATGTCCAAGCTGGGCGACGTGACCCTGTACGTCGACTGTGACGTGATCCAGGCTGATGGCGGCACCCGTACCGCGTCGATTACCGGCGCCATGGTGGCTCTGGTCGACGCGCTGAAAGTGATCAAGAAGCGCGGTGGCCTCAAGGGCGGTGACCCGCTCAAGCAAATGATCGCCGCCGTCTCGGTCGGCATGTACCAGGGCGAGCCTGTGCTGGACCTGGACTACCTGGAAGACTCGGCCGCCGAGACCGACCTGAACGTGGTCATGACCAGCACCGGTGGTTTCATCGAAGTGCAGGGCACCGCCGAAGGCGCGCCATTCCAGCCGGCCGAGCTGAACGCCATGCTGGCCCTGGCCCAGAAAGGCATGACCGAAATTTTCGAACTGCAGAACGCCGCACTGGCTGACTAAGCCGGTCCTCAGGAGAAGCGCGATGAATGACAGCCAGTTACCGGTTCCGGCACCGTCCAGGGAAGTACGCCAGTTGGCGATGTTGTGTCATTTCGCCGCGTTTGCAGGGTTGGTATTCCCCTTCGGCAGTTTGTTGGGGCCGTTGATCCTGTGGCAGTTCAAGAAGGACGTGGATCCGCTGATCGATGATCAGGGCAAGGAAGCCCTGAACTTCCAGATCACGGTGGCGATCGCCTGGCTGGTGTGCCTGCTGCTGGGTTTCGTGGTCATCGGCTTTTTGTTGATGACCGTGCTGGTGATTGGCGCATTGATACTGACGATCATTGCCGGTATCAAGGCGAATAAGGGCATCGCCTACCGTTATCCGTGGACTTGGCGCCTGATCAAGTAAGCGGATTGCCCACAAAAAAACCGACATCACTGTCGGTTTTTTTGTACCTGGAGAAAGACCTCAGATGGTCAAGGTCCAGTCGTAGTCCACGATCAGCGGCGCGTGCTGAGAGAAACGCGGCTGGCGCGGCAGGCGTGCACTGCGCACGAACCGGCGCAGGCCCGGGGTCAGCAACTGGTAGTCGAAACGCCAGCCCAGGTTGAGCATTTCGGCCTGTTCGTTATCCGGCCACCAGCTGTACTGGTCGCCTTCACGGCTGACTTCGCGCAGGGCGTCGACATAGCCCATGTTGCCGACAATCTCGTCCATCCAGGCCCGTTCCGGCGCCAGGAAGCCCGGGGATTGCTGGCTGTCGCGCCAGTTCTTGATATCCAGCTTCTGTTGCGCCACGTACAGCGAGCCACAATAAATGTACTCGCGACGTTTGCGTCGCTGTTTATCCAGATAACGGGCGAAATCGTCCATTAGCTTGAATTTCTGGTTCAAGTCTTCATCGCCGTTCTGCCCCGAAGGAAGCAGCAAGGTCGCGATGCTGACCTTGTCGAAATCGGCTTGCAGGTAACGCCCATAGCGGTCGGCTGTCTCGAAGCCGAGGCCGCTGATGACCGCCTTGGGTTGCAACCGCGAGTACAAAGCCACGCCACCTTGGGTGGGCACTTCGGCATCGCAGGCATAAAGGAAGTAGCCATCCAGTTGGAAGGCTGGGTCGTCCAGTTCAAAGGCGGAGGCGCGTGTGTCCTGCAGGCAGATGACGTCGGCATTCTGTGCTTGCAGCCAACTGAGCAAACCACGCTCGACTGCAGCCTGAATACCATTAACGTTCACACTGATGATCCGCATAAATGGCCCCAAAAATCGCGTGCGTGTATGATACACGCCGTCCACCTAATTAGCTAAATCCGTGGTATCTGAGGCTTTTTTCATGCAGGCGTATCAACGCGATTTCATTCGTTTTGCCATCGATCGCGGGGTTTTGCGCTTCGGTGAGTTCACCCTCAAGTCCGGGCGCACCAGCCCGTATTTCTTCAACGCAGGCTTGTTCAACTCCGGCTCGGCCCTGGCTCAGTTGGGGCGTTTCTACGCGGCCGCCATTGTTGAAAGCGGTATTTCCTTCGACGTGCTGTTTGGTCCGGCCTACAAGGGCATTCCCCTGGCTGCGGCGACGGCGGTGGCCCTGGCGGAACATCATGGCCAGGACCTGCCGTGGTGCTTCAACCGCAAGGAAGCCAAGGCCCATGGTGAAGGTGGCAGCCTGGTCGGAGCCCCGTTGACCGGCGATGTGCTGATCATCGATGACGTGATCACCGCCGGCACCGCGATCCGTGAAGTGATGCAGATCATCGCCTCCCAGGACGGCGCCAGGGCCGCCGGCGTGCTGATTGCGCTGAACCGCCAGGAGCGTGGCAACGGCGCATTGTCGGCGATCCAGGCAGTGGAGCGTGACTTCGGCATTCCGGTGGTGAGCATTGTGTCGTTGAACCAGGTGTTGCAGTTCCTGGAGGATGATCCGCAGCTCAAGCAGCACCTGCCGGCGGTGCGTGCGTATCGCGAGCAGTTTGGCGTCTGACACCAGTCTTCCTGTGGGAATGGGTTTGTGTGGGAGGGGGCTTGCCCCCGATGGCGGTGTATCAGTTGGCATCTCCAGCACTGTCCTACCGCTATCGGGGGCAAGCCCCCTCCCACATTTGATCTCCAGTGTTCTCAAGCTTTATAAAAAAGGCCCCGCTCAATCGGATTGAGCGGGGCCTTTTTGAGTTTGACGTTTAAGGACGCTTGCGATTGCTGATCAGCGTACCTACACCCGTATCGGTGAAGATTTCCAGCAGGATCGCGTTCGGTACACGGCCATCCAAAATCAGCGAGCTGCCGACGCCGCCTTGCACGGCTTCCAGCGCGCAGCGGATTTTCGGCAGCATGCCGCCGTAGATGGTGCCATCGGCGATCAGTTCGTCGACTTGTTGCGTCGTCAGGCCGGTCAGCACTTTGCCTTCCTTGTCCATCAGGCCGGCGATGTTGGTCAGCAGCATCAGCTTTTCAGCCTTCAGTGCCTCGGCCACCTTGCCCGCCACCAGGTCGGCGTTGATGTTGTACGACTCACCGTTGGCGCCCACGCCGATAGGCGCGATCACCGGGATGAAGTCACCCTTGACCAGCAGGTTGAGCAGATCGGTGTTGATGCCGATCACTTCGCCCACCTGGCCAATGTCGATGATTTCCGGCTGGGTCATTTCCGGCGTCTGGCGCGTCACGGTCAGTTTTTTTGCGCGGATCAGTTCCGCGTCCTTGCCGGTCAGGCCAATGGCGCTGCCGCCGTGGCGGTTGATCAGGTTGACGATGTCCTTGTTGACCTGGCCACCGAGTACCATCTCCACCACGTCCATGGTCTGCGCGTCAGTGACGCGCATGCCATCGATGAAATGACTCTCGATCGACAAACGCTTGAGCAGGTCACCGATTTGCGGCCCACCGCCGTGGACGACAACCGGGTTGATCCCCACGGCTTTCATCAGCACGATGTCGCGGGCAAAGCCGGTTTTCAGCTCGTCGCTTTCCATGGCATTGCCGCCGTACTTGATCACCAGCGTCTTGCCGACATAGCGTCGAATGTAAGGCAACGCTTCGGACAGGACCTTGGCGGTGTTGGCAGCGGCTTCGCGTTCGAGGGTCATTCAGGGCTCCGGTAGAAAAATCAGAACGGTAATTGGAGATCAGGGGCAACACGTTTCAACTGGACGTGAAAGACGTCCTTGATGCGCTGCAACTCGGCCTCGGTATCCGCCTCGAAACGCAGCACCAGCACCGGTGTGGTGTTGGACGCACGAACCAGGCCCCAGCCTTTGGCGTAATCGACTCGCACACCATCAATGGTGGTCAGGTTGGCGGCTTCGCCCCATTGCGCGTCGTGCAATGCGTCAATGATGCTGAATTTGCTCTCCTCGGTCACATGGATATTGATCTCTGGCGTAGAAATATCATTCGGGAAGGTCTGAAACAGCGCTTGCGCGGTGGATTTTTCCTTGCTGAGGATCTCCAGCAGGCGCGCAGCGCTGTAAATGCCATCGTCGAAACCGAACCAGCGTTCCTTGAAGAATACGTGACCGCTCATTTCACCGGCCAGCAAGGCACCGGTTTCCTTCATTTTCTTTTTGATCAACGAGTGACCGGTCTTCCACATCAGCGGGCGACCGCCGTATTCCTTGATCAGCGGCGTGAGGCGACGAGTGCACTTCACGTCGAAGATGATTTCGGCGTTGGCGTTGCGCGCCACCACGTCACGGGCGAACAGCATCAGCAGGCGGTCCGGGTACACGATCTCGCCGGTTTCGGTCACCACGCCTACGCGGTCGCCGTCGCCGTCGAAGGCCAGGCCGACGTCGGCGCCCACTTCCTTGACCTTGGCGATCAGGTCCACCAGGTTTTCCGGCTTGCCGGGGTCCGGGTGGTGGTTGGGGAAGTTACCGTCGACGTCGCAGAACAGGGGAATCACTTCACAATCGAGGGCTTCGAGCAATTGCGGAGCGATCACGCCGGCCGCGCCGTTGCCGCAATCCACCACCACTTTGAGGCGGCGGGCGAGTTTGACGTCGCGGGTGATTTCGTCGGAGTAGCGCTGCAGGATGTCGACCTTGGTGATGCTGCCGGTGCCGCTGCTCAGGTCGTTGGTTTTCAGGCGAGTGTGCAGGGCCTGGATCTGTTCGTTGGCGAGGGTGTCGCCGGCGATAACGATTTTGAAGCCGTTGTAGTCCGACGGGTTGTGGCTGCCGGTCAGCATGACGCCTGACTTGCCGGCCAGGACATTGGCGGCGTAATACAGCGCAGGCGTGGGCACCAGGCCGACGTCGCTGACATGGCACCCGCTGTCCGCCAGGCCCTGGATCAGTTGCTCCACAAGCTCCGGGCCGGACAGGCGACCGTCACGACCGACCGACACGTTCGGCTCGCCCTGGGCCAGGCTCTGTGAGCCGATGGCGCGGCCGATCCAGTAGGCGGTTTCGGCGGTCAGGGTCTTGGGCACCACGCCACGAATGTCATAGGCACGGAAGATGCTGTCGGGAAAGCTCGGGGCTACGCGGGCTGCGGTACTCATCGCGGGGGGGAACTCCATCTGAAAGGGGGCAAGGCTGGCCTGATGTGGCTGGCCGGCAGGCTCAAACTGAAGGGTATGACGACGTTTTCGGCAGAGAGTTCGTGGTGTAAAAATGCCATCGGCGCGTCGGTCCTGCGCTCATATCTGCGTAACCTATTGATTTTATTTAATAAAATCCGCTGATAATTTTTGCGCATTCTTCATCCTGAAAAACCTGGCGGTGGCGTCTGGCCGGGCAATTGCGCCCGGCCCTGTTCAGCTTAGTCAGTGACTGCCGGAATGCCCAAAACCACCTGCGCCGCGCTGGGTTTCGTCGAATTCCTGCACCAGTTCGAACTGCGCCTGGACCACCGGCACCAGCACCAGTTGGGCGATACGCTCGCCGACCGCAATGTTGAACGCGGTCTGGCCGCGGTTCCAGCACGACACCATCAATTCGCCCTGGTAGTCGGAGTCGATCAGGCCCACCAGATTGCCCAGCACGATGCCGTGTTTGTGGCCCAGGCCGGAGCGCGGCAGGATCAGGGCCGCCAGGCCCGGGTCGCCGACGTAGATCGACAGGCCGGTGGGGATCAGGATCGTCTGGCCCGGCTCCAGGACCGTGTCCTGCTGGAGCATGGCGCGCAGGTCCAGGCCGGCGGAGCCTGGGGTGGCGTAGGCCGGAAGGGGGAATTGGCTACCGATGCGTGGGTCGAGGATCTTGGCTTGCAAAGCGTGCATGGACATTAAACCTGGTTCAGCCGTTGGGCGATAAAAGAGATCAGTTGGCGGGCAATCTTGCCCTTGCTGGTCTGGGCGAAAACGGTGGCGTGCAACTCGCGGTCGATCACGCTGATGGCATTTTCCTCACTGTTGAAGCCGATGCTCGGGTTGGCGACATCATTGGCAACGATCAGGTCGAGGTTTTTGTCTTTCAATTTGCGCGCGGCGTAGTCCAGCAAATGTTCGGTCTCGGCGGCGAAGCCGACGCTGAACGGACGGTCCGCACGTGTGGCGATGGTGGCCAGAATGTCTGGGTTGCGCACCATTTGCAGGAGCAGACCATCGCCGCTTGTAGGGTCTTTCTTGAGCTTTTGCGGTGCAACGACTTCCGGCCGGTAGTCTGCAACCGCTGCCGAGGCGATGAACAGGTCGCACGGAATGGCCGCTTCACAGGCCGCCAGCATGTCGCGGGCGCTGACTACGTCGATTCGGGTCACACGATCGGGCGTCGGTAAATGCACCGGGCCGGTGATCAGGGTCACACGTGCGCCTGCCTCAACCGCAGCTTCAGCCAGGGCAAAGCCCATTTTTCCTGAGCTATGGTTGGTGATGTAGCGCACCGGGTCGATGTTTTCCTGGGTCGGGCCCGCGGTGATCAGTACGTGTTTGCCGGTCAGGGCCAGGTGCTGGAAACATTCGGCGGCACACAGCGCCAGGTCGGTGGCTTCGAGCATGCGGCCCATGCCGACGTCGCCGCAGGCCTGGCTGCCGGACGCCGGGCCGAAGACCTTGAGGCCACGGCTTTGCAGGAGTTGGGTGTTGGCCTGGGTGGCCGGGTCGCGCCACATGGCCTGGTTCATCGCCGGGGCAATGGCGACGGTGGCGTCGGTGGCCAGTACCAGGGTGGTCAGCAAGTCATCGGCGATGCCCTGGGCCAGGCGTGCGATCAGGTCGGCGGTCGCCGGCGCGATGAGCACCAGGTCGGCCCATTTGGCCAGTTCGATATGGCCCATGGCGGCTTCGGCCGCCGGGTCCAGCAGGTCCAGGTGAACCGGGTGGCCGGACAAGGCCTGCATGGTCAGCGGGGTGATGAACTCACTGCCACCACGGGTCATGACCACGCGCACTTCGGCGCCCTGGTCCAGGAGCCTGCGAACCAGTTCCGCGCTCTTGTAGGCGGCAATGCCGCCGCCGACGCCGAGAACGATGCGTTTCCGATACAGACGCTGCATTGGTTTGCCTTTCCAGTTCAGTGAAGCCAGTTCAGTGACGCCTGCGATGACCCCTCCCCAGGTGAAATCGCATGCAAAAAAGAGGGCCTACGATAACACAGCGTCCGCCCGGCAACAGCGGCGCATACGGCGTACATCATGGAAAGGAGGTGGGATGAGTATTCGCAATTGGCCTGCTGCCGAGCGGCCGCGAGAGAAGCTGTTGGAGTGGGGCGCGGCCAGTCTGTCCGATGCCGAATTGCTGGCGATTTTCCTGCGCACTGGCGTATCCGGCAGGAGCGCCGTGGACCTGGCGCGTCATCTGCTGGCGCAATTCGGTGGGTTGCGCCCGCTGCTGGAGGCCAGCCAGGCGCTGTTCAATCAGCAGCCGGGCCTGGGGCCGGCGAAGTTTGCCCAATTGCAGGCGGTGCTGGAAATGTCCCGGCGCCACATGGCCGAGCGCCTGCGCAACGATTCGGTGCTGGAAAGCCCGCTGGCCGTACGCGAATACCTCAAGGCGCTGCTGCGTCATGAGTCTCACGAAGTGTTTGGCTGCCTGTTTCTCGACTCCAAGCATCGGGTGCTGGGTTTCGAGGCGCTCTGCGAAGGCACCATCGATACCGCCCTGGTCTATCCCCGGCAAGTGGTCAAGCGTGCGCTGGCGTACAACGCCGCAGCGTTGATCCTGTGCCACAACCATCCTTCGGGAAGCGTGGACCCCAGCCCGGCTGATCGAAAATTGACCAAGGTTCTACAAAAAGCCCTGGAAATGGTGGACGTGCGGGTGCTGGACCACATCATCGTGGGCGATGGTGATCCGTTGTCGATGGCGGAATACGGATGGATGTAGAGGACAGTTGCAAGCTGCAAGCCACAAGTCGGCTTGCAGCTTGCAGCTCAAGGCTTGACGCTGACCTTGGAATAATCCTGCCGGCCAAACGGGCTCACCTGATAGCCCTCGATAGTCTTGCGTGTCAGGGCAAACGCCGTGGGGTGCGCCAGGGGCAGCCACAGCGCCTGCTGCTGGATCTGCGCCTGGGCCTGCTGGTAGAGCTTGGTGCGCACGCCCTGTTCGCTGGTGGTCTTGCCGGCGCTGATCAGCTTGTCCAGCGCAGGGTCGCAGTAGCGGGCGAAGTTGGTACCGGATTTGACGGCTGCGCAGGAAAATTGCGGGGTCAGGAAGTTGTCCGGGTCGCCATTGTCACCGGCCCAGCCCATGAAGAGCAGGTCGTGTTCGCCGGCTTTGGCGCGGCGAATCAACTCGCCCCACTCGATCACGCGGATGTCGGCCTGGATGCCGACCTTGGCCAGATCGGCTTGCAGCAACTGAGCGCCAAGATTCGGGTTGGGGTTCAGCAGGCTGCCGGTAGGGCGGGTCCAGATCGTGGTTTTGAAGCCGTCCTTGAGGCCGGCGCGGTTCAACAGCGCCTTGGCTTTGGCAAGGTCTTGTGGATAACCCGGCAAGTCCTTGGCGTAGCTCCAGGTATTGGGCGGGTAGACACCATTGGCCGCTTCGGCGGTGCCTTCGAATACCGCCTTCAGGTAGCTGCCTTTGTCAAAGGCCAGGTTGATCGCCTGGCGTACCTCGGGCTTGTCCAGTGGCGGGTGCTGGCTGTTGATGGCGACGAAGGCGGTCATGAAGGCGGCGGTTTTTTCCACCTTCAGTGCCGGGTCTTTTTCGGCTTCGCCCACATCCAGGGGCTTGGGCGACAGGGCGATCTGGCACTCGTCGCGATGCAGTTTCTGCAGGCGCACATTGGCATCCGGCGTGATGGCGAAGATCAGGTTATCCACAGTCGGTTTGCCGGCGAAGTAGTCCGGATTGGCCTTGTAGCGCACCACCGCATCCTTCTGGAAACGCACGAAAACGAACGGGCCGGTGCCGACGGGCTGGCTGTTGAGCTTCTCCGGGGTGCCGGCCTTGAGCAGTTTGTCGGCATATTCGGCCGGGTAGACCGAGGCAAAGCCCATGCTCAACGCGGCAAGAAACGTGGAGTCGGCGTGATCAAGGGTGAAGCGCACGGTCAGCGGGTCGAGGGCATCGATCTTCTTGATCAGCGCCGGCAATTGCAGGGATTGCGCGTGGGGGAAGCCGCTCTGGGCGATCTTGTGCCACGGGTTGGCCGGGTCGAGCATGCGTTCGAAGCTGAAGCGCACGTCTTCGGCCGTCAGGGTGCGGCTGGGGGTGAAATACTCGGTGCGATGGAATTTCACGTTCGGGTGCAATTTGAACGTGTAGGTCAGGCCATCCGGGGAGACGTCCCAGCTGTCTGCCAGGCTCGGCACCAGCTTGCCGGCGGTAGCGTCGTAGTCCACCAGACGGTTCATCAGCACATCCGCCGAGGCGTTGGTGGTGGTCAACGAGTTGTACTGCACCACGTCGAACCCTTCGGGGCTGGCCTCGGTGCAAACGCTTAAATTGGTGGCGGCAACGGCCATCGGAGCGATGAAAAGGGGGGCTAGCAATAGCGGTAGGGCAGCGAGGCGCATATTCGGTTTCCTGTGCAGATCGAAGGCCCATCTGCGAGTGCAGTCTGGAAAAGCCCTACCGTAGTGGCCTGTTGATTAAATGACTAGCCCATTTTTGCCTGTGCTTTTGGCCAAAATGCTGTTTTGATGGCGCCTCAGCGCGTTTCAACGTGCAGGTCAGAGTGCTTGCAGGCGCTGAAAATCATTCTGTGCGACGAGCGGTCGGCTGTTACAGCGGCCCCTCCTGGCAACGGTTCAGGCGCCAACAGCCGAGATTTGCTCAGGTAAAAACACACTCGCTGTTGTTGCACCTGGGTCTTTCTGGTATAAAGCAGCGCTCTTTTCTAGGGGCCCGGTTCCTTCGCTTGTAGGTGTAGCCGGTAAGACCCTAAAGAAACGCGGCGCCTGGCGCCAAATGACTGAGAGATTAAGCGGCCAACCCATGCCGGGTTGGGCATGTGGTTTTAGAGGGCTGAGGCATGTCGAGAGTCTGTCAAGTTACCGGTAAGGGTCCGGTGACTGGGAATAACATTTCCCACGCAAATAACAAAACCCGTCGTCGTTTCCTGCCGAACCTGCAGCATCACCGCTTCTGGGTTGAAGAAGAGAAACGTTTTGTTCGCCTGCGTGTATCTGCCAAAGGCATGCGTATCATCGACAAGCGTGGCATCACTGTCGTGCTGGCCGAAATCCGCGCCGCCGGCAAGATCTAAGGAGCTCTATCATGCGTGAATTGATTCGAATGATCTCTAGCGCCGGTACTGGTCACTTCTACACTACCGACAAGAACAAGCGTACTACCCCGGACAAGCTCGAAAAGAAAATGTTCGACCCGCGCGTTCGCAAGCACGTGATCTACAAAGAAGGCAAAATCAAGTAATTGATTTCCTTCCTTGTGAAAAAAAGCCCGTATCTCACGATACGGGCTTTTTTTTGCCTGGGATTCGCTGATCAGGCTTTCTGTTCGAACACCACGTAGATCTTGCGGCACGCTTCCAGCACTTCCCAGGTGCCGCTGAAGCCGGCCGGGATGACGAAGCGGTCGCCGGCGCGCAAGGTTTTGGCATTGCCTTGGGCATCGCGCAGTACGGAAACTCCCTGCACGATCTCGCAGTATTCATGCTCGGTGTAATTGACCGTCCACTGCCCGACTTCGCCTTCCCAGACGCCCGCGTTCATTTGCCCGCAGGGGCTGTTGTAGTGGTTGTAGATCGTCTGTTCAGGGTCGCCCTTGAGGATTTTCTCGGCGGCAGGGCGATAGCGATCGGGGGCGGTATTGGCTTGGCTGAAATCGACGATGTCCTGGATGCTCATGTGCTTATCCCGTCTGGCCTGCGTTTGGAGAGGCCAAAGTCTATGTTTATTAAAATGAACATCGCAAGGGCGTTTGCCGGCGTTATGTCAAATATATTGAAACATCCCCAGCCGCTGGTTTAGGGTGGCAAGTGCCTTGAGCCGAACAGCAGGCTGGCCAGGCAAGCATTCGTGGGGGCGCCGGGATCAATCTTCCAGGCCCTTGTATCCAATAAGAGGAGCAGACTTGCATGACCACCCTGACCCGTGCCGACTGGGAACAACGCGCCAAGGGCCTGAAAATCGAAGGCCGCGCGTACATCAATGGCGAGTACACCGCCGCCGTTTCCGGTGACACGTTCGAATGCATCAGTCCGGTCGATGGTCGTCTGCTCGCCACCGTGGCCAGCTGTGACGCCGCCGACGCCCAGCGTGCCGTGGAAAACGCCCGTGCCACTTTCAATTCCGGGGTCTGGTCGCGCCTGGCACCGGCCAAGCGCAAGTTCGTCATGATCCGTTTCGCCGCACTGCTCAAGGCCAATGCCGAAGAGCTGGCGCTGCTGGAAACCCTGGACATGGGCAAGCCGATCAGCGACGCCCTGAACATCGACGTCCCCGGCGCCGCCAATGCCCTGAGCTGGAGCGGCGAGGCAATCGACAAGATCTACGATGAAGTGGCGGCCACGCCCCATGACCAACTGGGGCTGGTGACCCGTGAGCCCGTCGGCGTAGTCGGTGCGATCGTTCCGTGGAACTTCCCGCTGATGATGGCCTGCTGGAAACTCGGCCCGGCGCTGTCGACCGGTAACTCGGTAATTCTCAAGCCGTCGGAAAAGTCCCCGCTGACCGCCATCCGTATCGCCGCCCTGGCCGTTGAAGCCGGCATTCCAAAAGGCGTGCTCAACGTGCTGCCGGGCTATGGCCACACCGTGGGTAACGCGCTGGCGGTGCACATGGACGTGGACACCCTGGTGTTTACCGGCTCCACCAAAATTGCCAAGCAGCTGTTGATCCGCTCCGGCGAATCGAACATGAAGCGCGTGTGGCTGGAAGCTGGCGGCAAGAGCCCGAACATTGTGTTTGCCGATGCGCCGGACCTGCAAGCCGCCGCCAACTCCGCCGCCAGCGCCATCGCCTTCAACCAGGGCGAAGTCTGCACCGCCGGTTCGCGCCTGCTGGTGGAGCGTTCGATCAAGGACACCTTCCTGCCGCTGGTCATCGAGGCCCTCAAGGGCTGGAAGCCCGGTAACCCGCTGGACCCTGCCACCAACGTGGGTGCGCTGGTGGACACTCAGCAGATGAACAACGTGCTCTCGTACATCGAAGCGGGCCATGCCGATGGCGCCAAGCTGGTCGCCGGTGGCAAGCGCACGCTGGAAGAAACCGGTGGCACCTACGTCGAGCCGACCATTTTCGACGGTGTGACCAACGCCATGAAAATTGCCCAGGAGGAAATCTTCGGTCCGGTACTGTCGGTAATCACCTTCGACAGCGCCGAAGAAGCCATCGCCATCGCCAACGACACCCAATATGGCCTGGCGGCAGCGGTGTGGACGGCGGATATTTCCAAGGCGCACCTGACTGCCAAGGCCCTGCGTGCCGGTAGCGTGTGGGTCAACCAGTACGACGGCGGCGACATGACCGCTCCGTTCGGGGGCTTCAAGCAGTCGGGTAACGGTCGCGATAAATCGCTGCATGCGTTCGACAAATACACCGAACTGAAGGCGACCTGGATCAAGCTGTAACCCTGCTGGAAACAGCGCAGGGCAACTGTGGGAGGGGGCTTGCCCCCGATGGCGGCCTCTGGGCCGACCAGGATGTTGGATCAGATCGAGTACATATCCGTTTCTGCGGTCACGGCTGCTAATGGTTCCGCTTTTACAGCGGCTCACTTTTGAAAAGCGCAAAAGTAAGCAAAACGCTCTTGCCCCACCACTCGGCACCTCGCCTGCGTTCGGCCAGCGTGGTTTAACGGGGCGCCTAGGATCACAAGCAGATCAAGATCAAAAGCCAGATCAAGAGCGACTCGCTTCGCATCGTGGTTACGGTTGGGTGCTACGGTGGTGTGTAGATCCGTATGGCAATCGGGGGCAAGCCCCCTCCCACATGGGGTATACCTGATTTCTAGAGCATACGCTCCAGGCCGACACTGGTGGCGAACCAGGCATTGAACCGGCGCCACCAACTGCCGGGCTCCCGGGTCAGGGTGTGCAACTGGCCGTTATCTTCCGTCACCCACACGATCTGCCCATCCTGCAGTTTCGCCTCGTAGCTCAGCGCTGGCGCCATCCCTTGCAGCGCCAGGTTGCGTACGTGTTCCGCCAGTTCCGGGCTGTCCACCAGTACGCCGACTTCGGTGTTCCACAGCACCGAGCGCGGGTCGAAATTGAACGAGCCGATAAACGATTTTTCCCGATCGAAAATCATCGCTTTGCTGTGCAGGCTGGAGTCGGAGCCGTGCAGGCTGCCGCGACGAAACAGGTGCGGCCCGCTGCTTGCGCTGGGGTCGCCGGGTTGTCGACGCAGCTCATAGAGTTTCACGCCATGCTCCAGCAGCGCCTTGCGATAGGGCGCGTAGCCGCCGTGCACGGCGGGTACATCGGTGGCTTCGAGGGAGTTGGTCAAAAGGTTCACCGACACGCCCGCATCGGCGCGGCCCGTCAGGTACACCAGCCCGGGCGGCCCGGGAACGAAGTACGCCGAAATCATGATCAGCTCACGGCTGACACCTTCCAGCTCCGGCGCCAGTTGCGTGGTGAGGAGCAATTGCGGGTCCGGGTCGGCCCTGGCCAGCACCTTGCTCGGGGCATCCCACAGCGCCTGGTTCCAGGCCCAGATCAACTCGCGACGCCAGATATCCATGCGCGGCTGGGTCTGGTAGGTGCGCAGGCGGTTATACAGGGCGTGGTTCTGCTGGCGCGATTGGGTCAGCGAGGCCTCCAGGCGCCCACGCGCGACAGCGAGGTCGATCCTGGAAGGCATCGTTGAGACAAACTCATCGATAGGCTTGCTCAGCGCGCTGTTCCAGTACTGATCGAAACTGTGACCCAATTGCTCGGCCACCGGCCCGACACTGAGCATGTCGATATCGGTGAAATTCAGGTTGGGTTCGGCATCGAAATACTCATCCCCCAGGTTGCGCCCGCCCACGATCGCCACGCTGTTGTCGGCCAGCCACAGTTTGTTATGCATGCGCCGGTGTTGCAGCGACAGGTTGAACAGGCGCCCCATGGCGCGAGTCACCCCGGTGCTACGCCCCAGGTGCAGCGGGTTGAACAGGCGAATGTCGATGTTGGGGTGGGCGGCAAGCGTTGCGATGATCTGATCGAGCCCGTCGCTGGTGGTGTCGTCCAGCAGGATGCGCACGCGCACGCCGCGGTCGGCGGCCTTGAGCAGTTCATCCACCAGCATGCGCGTGCTGATACCGTCATGCACGATGTAGTACTGCAGGTCGAGGCTGGTCTGGGCGTTGCGGATCAGTTCGGCGCGGGCCATGAACGCTTCGCTGCTGTTGGGCAGCAGGCGAAAGCCGGAACGGCCCTGGTAAGGCGCCGCCTGGGCCTGGATCGAACGGCCGAAGGAGGACTGTGCCGCCGGTAGCGCATCACTGGGCACGCGCGGTGTGTAGGCCGTCGCGCAGCCACCCAGTGCCAGTGCTCCCAACAGGAAAAGCGGTAAAAGCCGTTTAATCATCAAGGAGGCGGCATCCAGGTCAGGCGTTTGTCGGCATATGACGGCAATTGCTCGGAAAAGGTCAGTCTGCCGCTTCGGCCAGCAGGGCGTGCGCAGCGGTACCGACCTTGCGCACCGCCTCTTCAATCTGCGGCGTCGGTTTGGCAGCGTAGTTCATACGCAGGCAGTTACGGTATTTGCCGGATGCGGAAAAGATGCTGCCTACGGCCACCTGGACGCCTTGGTCCATCAGCGTACGGTTGAGCTTGAGGGTATCGAAGCCCTCCGGCAATTCTATCCACAGCATAAAACTGCCCTGGGGCCGGCTGGCGCGCGTACCGGCGGGGAAGTAGCGGCTGACCCAGTCGAGCATCAGGTCGCGATTACGCTGGTATTGCGTGCGCATCCGGCGCAAATGCGGTTCGAAATAGCCGCCTTTGAGAAATTCCGCAATCGCGATCTGCGGCTGGGTGGCGGTCGAGCCCGTGCTGATGTATTTCATGTGCAGCACCCGTTCCAGGTAGCGCCCCGGCGCGACCCAGCCAATGCGCAGGCCGGGCGCCAGGGTCTTGGAGAACGAACTGCACAGGAGGACGCGGCCGTCTTCGTCGAAGGATTTGATCGTGCGCGGGCGCGGGTAGCTGTAGGCCAGTTCGCCATACACATCGTCCTCGATTATCGCCACGTCGAAGCGCTGGGCCAGGGTCAGCAGTGCGCGTTTGCGCGCCTCCGGCATGATGTAGCCCAATGGGTTGTTGCAATTGGGAGTGAGCTGGATGACTTTGATCGGCCACTGTTCCAGCGCCAGTTCCAGGGCTTCAAGGCTGATGCCGGTGATCGGGTCGGTGGGAATCTCCAGGGCTTTCATGCCCAGGCCCTTGAGGGTCTGCATGGCGCCGTGGAAACTTGGCGAATCCACCGCAACGATATCGCCGGGCTCGCAAATCGCGTGGATGCTGGCGGACAACGCCTCGTGGCAGCCGGTGGTGATGACGATGTCCTCGGCCGTCAGCTGGCAACTGGAATCCAACGACAGTCGCGCGATTTGTTCGCGCAATGCCATACAGCCCATGATGTTGTCGTAGTAAAGCCCCGGCAGATCCTGGCGGCGGCTGACGCGGGCCAGGCTGCGAAGCAGTGGCTTGAGGGTGGGCGACAACACATCCGGCATGCCCCGGCCCAACTGTATGGTGTCCTTGCGCGGCACGGCACGAATCAGTTCCAGTACCTGGTCCCACTGGGAAATCTCTACCGGCCGCTGGGCCGGGCGACCCACCTCGGGCAGCGCCGGCAGTTCACGGCCCGCCGGCACAAAATAGCCGGACTTGGGCTTGGGCATCGCCAGGCCATTGTCTTCCAGCAGTCGATAGGCTTGCTGCACGGTGCTCAGGCTGACCCCGTGTTCCACACTCAATGCGCGTACGGAAGGCAGACGGTCGCCGGGGCGATAGAAGCCTTGTTCGATGCGGGTGCCCAGCAATTCGGCGAGGTTGACGTAGAGGGTCACGGCGGTCACTCCCAGCAGACCAGTACAGATAGGCGCAAAATACAGGATTCAGCGGTACATAGGCAGTGTCTGTATGGATTTAATAAAGGGAGGTTGAATCTGTATTGGTTTTGCTCGCGCGCTCATTCTAGCCACTCAAGGCGGCAAGCCAACGAGGGGCGGCAAAATGAATGGCATGAGCGATGTGCGGCTGGCGTTACATAGCCAGGAACTGGAAGCCGAGCAGAAGCGGGTGCCAACTCTGCCTGGCGACAACCGCTGGAGCCTGTTCTGGCGCCGCCGTCATACACGCAAGGCCTTGCTCACGCTGACGCCAGAGCAATTGCGCGATGTGGGGCTGACTGCGGAACAGGCACGCCATGAAGGCTTGAAGGCTTTCTGGCGCGATTGATCAGACCAGTTCCTTGAGGCGGTGCCAGAGCATCCCCAGGGCCAGCAGCGGCGAGCGCAAGTGTTTACCACCCGGGAAGGTCATGTGCGGCACCTGGGCGAACAGGTCGAAGCGCCCCTGCTGCTGGCCGCTGATGGCTTCGGCCAGCAACCGGCCTGCCAGGTGCGTGGCGTTGAGACCATGGCCTGCGTAGGCCTGGGCGTAATACACATTGGGTTGATCCGCCAGGCGCCCGATCTGCGGCAACCGATTGGCGCCGATGCCGATCATGCCGCCCCACTGGAAGTCGATCTTCACGTTGGCCAATTGCGGGAACACTTGCAGCATCTTTGGCCGCATATAGGCGCCAATGTCGCTCGGGTCGCGCCCGGAATAGTGGCAGGCGCCGCCGAACAACAGGCGGCGATCGGCGGACAGACGGAAATAGTCCACCGTTACCCGCTGATCGCACACCGCCATGTTCTGCGGCAACAGGCTGGCGGCTAGCGCTTCGCTCAAGGGTTCGGTGGCGATGATGTAGCTGCCGGCGGGCAATATCTTGCCACTCAAGTGCGGGTTGAGGTCATTGAGGTAGGCGTTGCAGGCCAGCACCAGGGTCGTGGCATGTACCTGGCCCTGGGCGGTGTGCACTTTGACCTGCGCGCCGTAGTCGATGCGCGTCACCTCGGACTGCTCGAACAATTGCACGCCCAGTTGCCGGGCAGCGCCGGCTTCGCCCAGGGCGAGGTTGAGCGGGTGCAGGTGCCCGGACCCCATGTCGATCATTCCGCCTACATAGCGGTCGGAGCCGATCACGCTGGCCATCTCGCCGGCTTCCAGCAGGCGTACTGGATGGCGATAACCCAGGCTGCGCAGCTCTTCGGCGTCTTCGGCGAGCCCTTGCAGGTCGCGGGGCTTGTTGGCGAGGTCGCAGTAGCCCCAGGTCAGGTCGCAGGGGATCTGGAAGCGCTCGACGCGCTCGCGTACGATTTCCACCGCTTCCAGGCCCATCAGTTTCATCTGGCGCACGCCGTCGGTGCCGATCACCTTGGCGAACTGGTCAAGGCCATGGCCGACGCCGCGAATCAGCTGCCCGCCGTTACGCCCACTGGCGCCCCAACCGATCTTGCGCGCTTCCAGCAGCACGACACTGAAGCCGCGCTCGGCCAGTTCCAGGGCGGTGTTGAGCCCGGAATATCCCCCGCCAATCACGCAGACATCGGCGCGCACCTCACCCGTCAACGCCGGGTAATCGGGGTGCGGCACGCTGCTGGCGGCGTAGTAGGACGCGGTGTGCCGGGCGCTGGCGATCATGGGGGCCTCCCTGTTTGGAAAATTTGACGCAGGATACAACGGTCGGACGAAGCTGTCTGCGCGGGGCATTTTGAGTCAGAATCCACGCCTATTCGCCGTTCGGTGTGTGTTTCGATGAGTTGCAACAGTCAGAAAATCAGCGCGCTGCGTCGACAGATTCCTTCGTTCGAGTGTGTCCCCGGTTGCCACGACTGCTGTGGGCCGGTCACCACTTCGCCCGAAGAAATGTCGCGCCTGCCGCGCAAGACAGCTGCCCAGCAGGCAGCGGCCATGGATGAGCTCAATTGCGTGCACCTGGGGCCCGACGGCTGCACCGTGTATGACGAGCGCCCGCTGATCTGTCGCCTGTTCGGCACCACCAAGACCTTGCCGTGCCCCAATGGCCGGCGGCCGGTGGAACTGATTCATCCACGGGTTGAAAAGCAGATCCACGCGTACATGGCGAGTACCCGACAGGTACTGGTGTAGCGGATGTACTCGGTCAGTGTGGGAGGGGGCAAGCCCTAATGCCGTCTGTAGGAGCGAGCTTGCTCGCGAAAAACTCACAGGCACCGCGTTCATTCAGAAAGCACGCGTTATCGTTGACCTTTTTCGCGAGCAAGCTCGCTCCTACAGAGTGCGGTGTAGGCTTAACTGAATGGCATTAGGGCAAGCCTGCTCCTACATTTGATTGAGTTGTGTCAGGTTAATCGGGGATCGGCAGGTTCAGGCTTTCCTTCACCTCTTCCATCACGATGTAGCTCTTGGATTCGCGCACGTGGGGCAGTTTGAGCAGAATATCGCCGAGTAATTTGCGGTACGAGGCCATCTCGGAAATCCGCGCTTTCACCAGGTAGTCGAAGTCTCCGGACACCAGATGACACTCCAGCACATGCGGCAGTTTGAGCACCGCGCGGCGGAACTCTTCAAACGTGTCGCCGGACTTGTAATCCAGGCTGATCTCGACAAATACCAGCAAACTCCCTTTCAAATGCTGCGGATTGAGCCGTGCGTTGTAGCCCATGATGATCCCTTCGCGTTCCAGGCGCCGGACTCGCTCGGTACAGGGCGTCGTCGACAGCCCGACCTTCTCGCCCAGCTCCGTGAACGAAATGCGCCCATCGGTTTGCAGGATGCGCAGGATGTTGCGGTCGATCTTGTCCAGCTCCCGCTTGGTCTGAGTGTTGGTACGCATAGGGGATACGCCTCTGTGAAAAGCATTTTTACCGAGAATTGTCGCCAAATATAGGCATTTATATAGTGAAATGCACTGGTGATTGTTTTTTACACTGCGCCCATCATTGCTCGAATAACACGTCAGCGGCTCAGCCCGTGATGAGGATATAAAAATGCGCGTTCTGGTCTTGGGTAGCGGCGTCATTGGCGTGACCAGTGCCTACTATTTGGCTCGGGCCGGCTTTGAGGTCGTCGTGGTCGACCGTCAACCCGCCGCCGCCATGGAGACCAGTTTCGCCAACGCCGGCCAGGTGTCTCCAGGCTATGCGTCGCCATGGGCCGCGCCGGGCGTGCCGCTCAAGGCGATCAAGTGGCTGCTGCAACGCCATGCGCCGCTGGCGATCAAGGCCACCGCCGATATCGATCAATACCTGTGGATGGCGCAGATGCTGCGCAATTGCACCGCCAACCGATATGCGGTGAACAAGGAGCGCATGGTTCGCCTCTCCGAGTACAGCCGCGACTGCCTTGACGAACTGCGCGCTGAAACCGGGATTGCCTACGAAGGGCGCAGCCTGGGGACCACTCAACTCTTCCGCACCCAGGCCCAGCTCGATGGCGCGGCCAAGGACATTGCCGTGCTGCAGGAGTCCGGCGTGCCCTTCGAATTGCTCGACCGTGCCGGCATCGCTCGGGTCGAGCCGGCCTTGGCCAACGTCACCGACATTCTCGCCGGTGCGCTGCGCCTGCCCAACGACCAGACGGGCGATTGCCAGATGTTCACCACGCGCCTGGCCGACATGTGCAAGCAGTTGGGCGTTGAGTTCCGCTTCGAACAAGACATCCAGCGCCTCGATTTCGCCGGCGACCGCGTCAATGGCGTGTGGATCGATGGCAAGTTGGAAACCGCCGACCGCTACGTGCTGGCGCTGGGCAGTTATTCGCCCAAGCTGCTCAAGCCGCTGGGGATCAAGGCGCCCGTGTACCCGCTCAAGGGCTACTCGCTGACCGTGCCGATCACCAACCCGGCGATGGCGCCGACCTCGACCATCCTCGACGAAACCTACAAAGTCGCGATCACCCGTTTCGACAACCGCATTCGCGTCGGCGGCATGGCTGAAATAGCCGGTTTTGACCTGTCGCTCAACCCGCGTCGGCGTGAAACCCTGGAGATGATCGTCAACGACCTTTATCCTCAGGGCGGCGATCTGGCCCAGGCCAGTTTCTGGACCGGCCTGCGCCCGACCACGCCCGATGGCACACCGATTGTCGGTGGCACCCCGTTCAGGAACCTGTTCCTGAATACCGGCCACGGCACCCTCGGCTGGACGATGGCATGCGGCTCCGGACGTTTGCTGGCCGACCTGATGGCGAAGAAAACCCCGCAGATCAGCGCCGAAGGCCTCGATATCTCCCGTTACGGCAATCACCAGGAGTCCGCAAAACATGTCCATCCAGCGCCAGCTCACCAATGAACGCATGAGCCAGATCGTGGTTCACAACGGTACCCTGTACCTGGCGGGCCAAGTGGGCGATGACATGAATGCCGGCATTGAGCAGCAGACCCGTGAAACCCTGGTCAACATCGAGCGTTTGCTGGACCTGGCCGGCACCGACAAGACCCGCTTGCTGTCGGTGACGATCTATTTGAAAGACATCGACGCCGATTTCGCCGGTATGAACGCGGTGTGGGACAAGTGGTTGCCAAAAGGTGTCGCCCCGGCCCGCGCCACGGTTGAAGCCAAACTGTGTGAGCCGAATATCCTTGTAGAGCTGTCCGTCGTGGCTGCGCTGCCTTAATACACATCCCTCTTGCGGTGCCGATGTTGCCGGTCGGCACCGGTTTTCTTCACTCTGCCGCCTAGAAGCCAACCGCCATGCGTCCTGCCCGTGCCCTGATCGACCTCCAAGCCCTGCGTCACAACTACCAATTGGCCCGCGAAGTCAGCGGGGCCAAGGCCCTCGCCGTGATCAAGGCGGACGCCTACGGCCACGGCGCGGTGCGCGTAGCCCAGGCGCTGGAAGCCGAGGCCGATGGGTTTGCGGTGGCGTGCATCGAGGAGGCCCTGGAGCTGCGCGCCGCCGGGATACGTGCACCGGTACTGTTGCTGGAAGGTTTTTTCGAAGCCGACGAGCTGGCGCTGATCATCGAGCAGGACCTGTGGTGCGTGGTGCATTCATTGTGGCAACTGGAGGCGATCGAGCAGGCCACGCTGGGCAAGCCGCTGAACATCTGGCTCAAGCTCGACTCGGGCATGCACCGAGTCGGCCTGCACCCCAAGGATTTCCAGGAGGCGTACAAGCGTCTGCTGGCCAGTGGCAAGGTCGCGAAGATCGTATTGATGAGCCATTTCGCCCGTGCCGATGAGCTCGATTGCGCAAGCAGCAGCGAACAAGTGGCGGTATTCGAAGCGGCGCGCCAGGGCCTGGCGGCTGAAGTCAGCCTGCGCAATTCCCCGGCCGTACTGGGTTGGCCGAATGTGTCCAGCGACTGGGTGCGCCCGGGCATCATGCTCTACGGCGCCACGCCTTTTGGCGATGACCAGGCTATCGCCGCGCGTTTGCAGCCGGTGATGACCCTGGAGTCGAAAATCATTTGCGTACGTGAACTGCCGGCGGGAGAGCCGGTGGGTTACGGGGCCAGGTTCATCACGCCCAAAGCGATGCGTATCGGCGTGGTGGCCATGGGGTACGCCGACGGCTACCCGCGCCACGCGCCCACGGGCACACCGGTGCTGGTCGCCGGTCAGCGCAGCCAGTTGCTGGGCCGGGTGTCCATGGACATGCTGTGCGTCGACCTGACGGATGTGCCGCAGGCGGGGCTGGGTTCCACGGTGGAGTTGTGGGGCAAGAATATCCTCGCCAGCGACGTCGCGACCGCGGCTGAAACCATCCCCTATCAGCTTTTCTGCAACCTGCGCCGGGTGCCAAGGCTCTATTTGGGCGCTTGATCGCCAGGTACGAACGCCGCTGCCCAGGATTTAGGCCCAAGTGTTGTAAATACTGAACGCTGTCGCCATGATAACGCTCAATTACAACAAAGCCTGAATCCCAGGAGGCACCTGCATTGGACGTCGGCGAACGACTGCAATCCATCCGTAAACTCAAAGGTCTTTCCCAGCGCGAGCTTGCCAAGCGCGCGGGCGTCACCAACAGCACCATTTCGATGATCGAGAAAAACAGCGTCAGCCCCTCGATCAGTTCCCTGCGCAAGGTACTGGGCGGCATTCCCATGTCCATGGTGGAATTCTTTTCCGAAGAGATCCTCCAGGAAATACCCACGCAGGTCGTCTATAAAGCCAATGAGTTGATCGACATCTCCGACGGTGCCGTGACCATGAAGCTGGTAGGCCGAGCGCACCCGAGCCGGGCAATCGCGTTCCTCAATGAAATCTACCCGCCAGGCGCCGACACGGGCGAAGAAATGCTCACCCATGAAGGCGAAGAAACCGGAATCCTGGTGGAAGGGCGCCTGGAGCTGGTGGTCGGTCTTGAAACTTTTGTGCTCGAAGCGGGCGATAGCTACTACTTTGAAAGTACCAAGCCCCATCGTTTTCGCAATCCGTTCGACGTGCCGGCGCGACTAATCAGCGCAGCCACACCCGCGAACTTTTAAAACAGAAGGCGCCCTGCCAGCTTTGCAGGGTTCGCGCAGCTGTAAACCGTGAGGCTGAATCTCCCTTTATTTAATAGGGTTGTTTCGGCCGGACGGGCTAACCGCTATACTTTCGCCGCCTGCGAAACCGTGGCCGCAGGCGTGAATAGCCACCATTGAGGGTGAACGCGTGAACCTAATTATGAAAATGCTGGCTGCACCAGCAACCGTACTGGCCCTGTGGGCTGTCAGCGCCCAGGCTGCGACCAACGATGACATCGCCAAGCGCCTGGAGCCTGTGGGCCAGGTCTGTGTCCAGGGTCAGGAATGCAAGGGGATGGAGGTTGCTGTGGCGGCGGGTGGCGGCGGCGGTGCCAAGACGCCGGATGAAGTGATCGCCAAACATTGCAACGCATGCCATGGCACTGGCCTGCTGAGTGCGCCGAAAATCGGCGATGCGGCAGACTGGGGTAAACGCGCCAAAGAGCAGGGCGGCCTCGACGGGCTGCTTGCCAAGGCCATCACCGGCATCAATGCCATGCCGCCCAAAGGCACCTGCGCCGATTGCTCGGATGATGAGCTAAAGGGTGCGATCGAGAAGATGTCCGGCTTGAAATAAACCGATCTTCGTCAAAACAGCCGCTTACGGGCTAATGCTGTTCAGTTAAGCGTACATCGCCCTCTGTAGGAGCGAGCTTGCTCGCGAAAAACGTCAACGATAACGCGTGTTTCCTGGTTGAACGCGGCGCCTGTGGTTTTTCGCGAGCAAGAGCTAGGCGCCCCCCTCGCTCCTACAAAGAGCCTTAACTGAACGGCATTACGCTTACAGGCGGCTTTTTTTGTCCCCAGATTTTTGTTTCAACACTGTTCTTTGCAGCAAAGACCCGCCACGCTCTGTCCAACCCCTAATCATGGAATGTTCAGGAGGGTCGGATGGTGCAGTTGTGTTCAATCGAGCAAGCAGTTGACGACGTACTGGCGCGGTTGCCGGCGCATATCCACATGGGCATGCCGCTGGGGTTGGGCAAGCCCAACCTGTTCGTCAATGCGCTGTACCGGCGCATCGCCAAGTTGCCCGAGCGGGCGCTGACCATCTACACCGCGCTGAGCCTGGGTCGCCCGTCCCTGGGGGACGGGTTGCAAAAGCGCTTTCTCGAACCTTTTATCGAGCGCGTGTTTGGCGATTATCCCGAACTGGATTTTCTCGCTGATCTGCACAAGGGCAGCCTGCCGAAGAATATCCGCGTGCAACAGTTCTTCATGCAGCCCGGCAGCCTGCTCCATAGCGACTCGGCGCAGCAGGATTATGTCAGCAGCAACTACAGCCATGCCGCCCGTGATATCAATGCCGCCGGCCTGAACCTGGTGGCGCAACTGGTCGCCAGCAGCGCCGAGCATCCCGACCGCCTGAGCCTGAGCTGCAACCCGGATATCACCCTCGACCTGCTCCCCATGATCGCCAAGCGCCGCGAAGCCGGGGAAACCATCCTGGTGGTTGGCCAGGTTCACACTGAATTGCCCTACATGCCCGGCGATGCGGAATTGGGCATGGACGCATTCGACTACCTGCTCGACGAAAAAGACAGCACCACGCTGTTTTCCACGCCCAACATGCCGGTGGGGTTCCAGGACCATTTTATCGGCCTGCATGCCAGCACCCTGGTTCGCGATGGCGGCACCTTGCAGATCGGCATCGGCTCCATGGGCGATGCGCTGACCGCCGCCTTGCTGGCGCGCCAGGCCGACAACGAAGCCTATCGATTGCTGCTGACCGACCTGGATGTGTACCAGTGGGCGCCCTTGATCAGTCGTGAGGGTGGCGTCGATCCGTTCGCCCGGGGCCTTTATGGTTGCAGCGAAATGTTCGTCAACGGCATGCTGGTGCTGGCGGATGCCGGCATCATCCGGCGCAAGGTGTACCCGGATGTGGCGACCCAGGAGCAAGCCAATGCCGGGCTGCTCGACGATGCGGCGCAGCCCGATGGCATCTCCATCCATGGCGGTTTCTTCCTTGGCCCGCGCAGTTTCTACCAGCGTTTGCAGGAGATGAGCCACGCCAAGCGGCTGGAATTCAACATGACCCGCATCAGCTATATCAACGAGCTGTACGGTCAGGAAGAACTCAAGCGTTTGCAGCGCCAGGACGCACGATTCGTCAACAGTGCGATCATGGTGACGTTGCTCGGTGCCGGTGTGGCCGATCAGTTGGAAGATGGCCGCGTGCTCAGTGGCGTGGGCGGGCAGTACAACTTCGTTGCCCAGGGCCACGCGCTGGAGGATGCGCGTTCGATCCTGATCCTGCGCAGCTGGCGCGAGTCGGGGGGAGAGGTCAGTTCCAATATCGTCTGGGAATATGGCCATTGCACCATTCCCCGGCACCTGCGCGATATCGTCATTACCGAGTACGGCATTGCCGACTTGCGGGGGCAGACGGATGCCAAGGTGATTGAAGCGTTGCTCAATATCACTGACTCGCGCTTCCAGGACGATTTGATCGAGCAGGCGCAAAAGGCCGGCAAGCTGCCCAAGGATTTCCAGCTGGACCCGCGTTTTGCCGACAACACACCGCAACGGCTCCAGGCGATTCAGGCCAGGCACCGACGCCTGTTCCCGGAGTACCCGTTGGGCAGTGACTTTACGGACGAGGAGCGGGACCTGCTGCGGGCGCTGAACTGGCTCAAGAGCAAATTCAAGCTCACGGAGATGCTGGAACTGGGCAAGGCGGCGCTGGATGCCCCGGAGCCGGAGGCGTTTCCCGAGCACCTTAAGCGGATGCGGTTGGATCAGCCGGAGGGATTCAAGGAAGACCTGTACCAGCGCCTGTTACTCGCCGGCCTCCAGGCCACCGCACACTGACAGGCAATAGAGAGCAAATGTGGGAGGGGGCTTGCCCCCGATGACCATAGGTATCTACACAACTCTGTAGCGCTCAATCGTAACCACGATGCGAAGCGAGTCGCTCTTGATCTTGATCTGCTTTTGATCTTAGGCGCCTCGTTAAACCATGCTTGCCGAACGCAGGCTTGAATCCGTGGGCAACCCGGCAGGACGCCGGGTTAGCCGCACTGGGCCATGGATGGCCCATTGCGGCGGCCCACGGATTCAAGCCTGCGTTCGGGCACACCGAGCCTAGGCGAGGTGCCGAGTGGTGGGGCAAGAGCGTTTTGCTTACTTTTGCGCTTTTCAAAAGTGAGCCGCTGTAAAAGCGGAACCATTAGCAGCCGTTACCGCAGAAACGGATATGTACTCGATCTGATCCAACATCCTGGTCGGCCCAGAGGCCGCCATCGGGGGCAAGCCCCCTCCCACAGGGTCCCGCAGGGTACCTAAAAGTTGTGTAGATACTCGTGCCCCGATGACAGTGTGTCAGCCAATACATTGGGTGACTGATACACCGCTATCGGGAGCAAGCCCCCTCCCACATTTTGAGCCGCGTTGATTCAGATGAAGGTCACCACCCCACCGGCCAGCGACTTCACCCGTGCCAGCGATTCAACCCGATAACCCTGCGCATCCAGCTCGGCACGGCCGCCCTGGAACGACTTCTCGATCACGATGCCCAAGCCGGCCACGGTCGCGCCGGCCTGCTTGATGATCGAAATCAGCGCCTGGGACGCCTTGCCATTGGCCAGGAAGTCATCGATGACCAGCACGCGGTCGCTGCTGGTCAAGTGGCGCGGGGAGATCGCCACGGTGCTTTCGGTTTTCTTGGTGAAGGAGTACACCGTCGCCGACAGCAGGTTTTCGGTGAGGGTCAGGGACTGCTGCTTGCGCGCGAAGATCACGGGCACGCCGAGGTTCAGGCCGGTCATGATCGCCGGGGCGATGCCCGAGGCTTCGATGGTGACGATCTTGGTGATGCCCGAGTCCTTGAACAGCGCGGCGAATTCGTCGCCGATCAGTTTCATCAGTGCCGGGTCGATCTGGTGGTTCAGAAAGGCGTCAACCTTGAGTACCTGATCGGAAAGCACGATGCCTTCTTCGCGAATTTTCTTGTGCAGTGCTTCCACGGAAAGCTTCCTCTGATGGCGCAACAGGCGCCGAAAGTAGATTAAAAAGTAGTCGATTCTAGCGCTTTAACATCGCGCGTATATCGGCCAGGGCGCTGTTGCCGCGAACGGCCTTCACCTCGGTCGGGGTGTCGTCGTTGCCTTCCCAGGCCAGGTCATCCGGCGGCAGCTCATCGAGGAACCGGCTGGGGGCACAATCGATGATTTCGCCGTATTGCTTGCGCTTGGCGGCGAAAGTGAAGGCCAGTGTCTGACGCGCGCGGGTAATCCCCACGTAGGCCAGGCGCCGTTCTTCCTCGATGGTGTCGGCTTCGATGCTGGAGCGGTGCGGGAGAATTTCCTCTTCCATGCCCATGATGAACACGTAGGGGAATTCCAGGCCCTTGGACGCATGCAAGGTCATCATCTGCACACCTTCGGCGCCGTCTTCCTCTTCCTGCTGGCGCTCGAGCATGTCGCGCAGCACCAGCTTGCCGATGGCGTCTTCGACGGTCATTTCACCGTCTTCGTCTTTTTCCAGGGTGTTCTTCAGGGCTTCGATCAGGAACCAGACGTTGCCCATGCGGTAGTCCGCGGCCTTGTCGCTGGAACTGTTGGTGCGCAGCCAGTTTTCATAGTCGATGTCCATGACCATGCTGCGCAGGGCACTGATCGGGTCTTCGCCGGCGCATTGTTCGCGCACCTTGTCCATGAAACGCTTGAAGCGCGACAGGCGGTCGGTGAAGCGCGTGTCCAGGTGTTCGCCCAGGCCGATTTCGTCGGTGGCGGCGTACATCGAGATCTTGCGTTCGGTGGCGTAGTTGCCGAGCTTTTCCAGGGTCGTCGAACCGATTTCCCGACGCGGCACGTTGATCACGCGCAGGAAGGCGTTGTCGTCATCCGGGTTTACGATCAGGCGGAAGTAGGCCATCAGGTCTTTGACTTCCTGGCGCCCGAAGAAGCTGTTGCCCCCCGACAGGCGATACGGCACCTGGTGGTGCTGCAATTTCAATTCGATCAGCTTGGCCTGGTAGTTGCCGCGATACAGGATCGCAAAGTCGCTGTAAGGGCGGTCGGTGCGCAGGTGCAGGCTGAGAATTTCCACCGCCACGCGCTCGGCTTCGGCATCTTCGTTGCGGCAGCGGATCACACGGATTTCGTCGCCATGACCCATCTCGCTCCACAGTTGTTTTTCAAACTCGTGGGGGTTGTTGGAAATCAGCACGTTGGCGCAGCGCAGGATACGGCTGGTGGAGCGGTAGTTCTGCTCCAGCATCACCACTTTCAGGGACGGATAGTCGTCCTTGAGCAGCATCAGGTTTTCCGGGCGCGCGCCGCGCCAGGCGTAGATCGACTGGTCATCGTCGCCCACCACGGTGAACTGATTGCGCGTGCCGATCAGCAGCTTCACCAGCAGGTATTGGCTGGCGTTGGTGTCCTGATATTCGTCCACCAGCAGGTAGCGCACCTTGTTCTGCCACTTTTCCAGGATGTCCTTGTGTTCCTGGAACAGTTTGACCGGCAGCAGGATCAGGTCGTCGAAGTCCACCGCGTTGAACGCCTTGAGCGTGCGCTGGTAGTGGGTGTAGACGATGGCGGCGGTCTGTTCCTTGGGGTTGCGTGCGTTTTCCAGGGCTTCGGGGGGCAGGACCAGGTCGTTTTTCCAGGCGCCGATCATGTTCTTGATCTCGTCGACGCCGTCGTCGCCCGCGTATTCCTTCTGCATGATGTCGGTCATCAAGGCCTTGACGTCGGTCTCGTCGAAGATCGAGAAACCCGGCTTGTAGCCCAGCCGCGCATGTTCCTTGCGGATGATGTTCAGGCCCAGGTTGTGGAACGTGCACACGGTGAGGCCACGGCCTTCGCCACCCTTGAGCAGGGTGCCGACGCGCTCTTTCATTTCCCGCGCCGCCTTGTTGGTAAAGGTCATGGCGACGATGTACTGGGCGCGGATGCCGCAGTTCTGGATCAGGTGCGCGATCTTGCGGGTAATCACGCTGGTCTTGCCGGAGCCAGCACCGGCGAGCACCAATAGAGGGCCGCCGACGTAGTTCACGGCTTCTTGCTGCCGGGGATTGAGTCGGGACATACAGAGTTCAGGGAGTCGTTATTCAAAAGGGCGGGCATTTTAACAGGCTGGCAAGATTCTGCTGCCTTAGAACGACGGTGTGACGTACCACTCGATCTAAATTTGCCGGTTTTGCTACTTTGCCGCAGGATGTCGTGGGTATCGCGACTATTTTTCACAGTCTGCGTGTTTGATAACACCTATCATTGGTCATGCATTTGTTATCGTCAGGCCGCACGTCATAATGCCCGCCGCCAACGAATTTTTGCAGAGTCTAGGGAGCTAGCTTGTCTACGCCTGTCGAACCCTTGCGTTTGCTGCTGCTGGCCGATACGCCGGCGTGGGCAGCGTTGTTGCGCGAGTGCCTGGCGCCGATGGGCGATGGGGCTGTGCTGATCAGTGCACCCAGTTGGGACTCGGTGAGTCGTCTGTTCGACGACGATCACGAAGCGGTGCTCTTGACCACGCCCAACCTGCAACCCGGCCCCGGTCGTTGCAGCCTGCCGTGTGTATTGCTGCTGGAACAGGAACCACTGGTTGCGCCGCTCGGCGTCAGCGATTGGCTGATCCATTCCGCGCTGGACGCCGGTACCTTGCGCCGCTGCCTGCGTCATGTGCGCGAGCGTGGCGTGCTGGAAAACACCTTGCAGCGCCTGGCCGAACAGGATCCGCTGACCGGTATCGCCAATCGTCAGGGTTTCCAGACCTTGCTGGCGGCACGGCTGGCGGAAAACGAAGGCCGCGGACTGGCCCTCGGTCATCTTGACCTGGACAATTTTCGTCACGCCAACGATGCCCTCGGTCACCAGGCCGGCGACCGCTTGATCCTGCAGGTGGTCTCACGGCTCAAAAGCCAGCTTGAAGCCGGTGATCAGCTGGCGCGTCTGGGCAGCGATGAGTTCGCGCTGCTGATCGACACCCGCCGTGCGCCCCAGCGCGCCGAATGGATGGCCGAGCGCATCACCGAAGTCATGGCTGAGCCTTACTGGGTGGACGGCGAGAGCCTGCTGATCGGCTGCAGTTTGGGTGTGGCGCATGCCCGGGCCCGCGCCGGGGCCGACCCGCTGATGTGGCACGCCCATATCGCCATGCAACAGGCCAAAAGCACCCAGGGTTGTACCTTTCATATCTTCAACGAACGCATCAACCGCAACGCGCGCAGCCTGGCCGACCTGGAAAGCGAATTGCGCCGTGCCTTGCGTCGCGATGAGCTGGAGCTGCATTACCAGCCGCGCCTGGACCTGGATGACGGGCATATCGTCGGCCTCGAGGCCCTGGTGCGCTGGCGCCATGGCGAGCGTGGACTGTTGCCGCCGAGCGAGTTCGTGCCCCTGGCCGAGCAGAGCGGCCTGATCGTGCCGTTGGGTTACTGGGTGATTTCCCGAGCCCTGCGCGACATGCAGGACCTGCGCGAACGCGGCCTGCCGGCGTTGCACATGGCGGTCAACCTGTCGTTTCGCCAGTTCCAGGACAGCCAATTGCTCTCGACACTCAGCCGGCTGATTGCCGAGCGCGGCGTGGAAGCACAATGGCTGGAGTTCGAGCTGACCGAAACCGCCGTGATGCGTCGCAGCGACCTGGTCAAACAGACCATGGACGCTCTCGGCCGCCTCGGTGTGCGGTTTTCCCTGGATGACTTTGGTACCGGTTTCTCATCGTTTGTGCACCTCAACAGCCTGCCGATTGCCTTGTTGAAGATCGACAAGAGCTTCGTCGGTGGCATGGAAGAGCGCGAAGAGAATCGCAAGCTGGTACACGCCATGATCAACCTGGCCCATAACCTCAACCTGGAAGTGGTGGCCGAAGGCGTGGAAACCCCTGAGCAGCTTGAGCTTCTGAGACTGTTTGGTTGCGATCAGGCCCAGGGTTACCTGATCAGTAAACCGTTGCCGTTGACTGAGCTGGTGGAGTATCTGACCTCCGGCAAAAGCCAGCAGGCGTTGTCGGGGTAAGTTGTAAACTCGATTGAACATGTGGGAGTGGGCAAGCCCCCTCCCACAGGTCTGACCGAGCAGGGCTTTACTCTGTCTGTGCCGCCTGAAAGGCAGGCTGTATGTCCGGCTCTCGCCGAATCATCCGCTTCATCTTCGCCTCGAACGCCCAGGTCAGGCTCACCGCCGCGCACGCCAACCCCAACGCCAGGCCCCACCACACACCGGTCGGCCCCCAGCCCAGGGTGAACGCCATCAACCAGGCTGATGGCGCGCCGATCAGCCAGTAGCAACCGAGCCCCACCAGGAACGTGGTCTTGGCGTCCTTGAGGCCGCGGATGCAGCCCATGGCAATGGTCTGCACACCATCGAACAGCTCGAACCAGGCGGCGACGGCCAGCAGGCTGACGGCCAGGACGATGACATCATGAAACGCCGGATCGTCATGGTCGAGGAACAGCCCGATCAGCGGGTCGGCAAGCAGCCAGAACACCAGGGCAAACCCCAGCATCAACAGGGCACCAAAGCCGATGCCGACCCGTCCGGCCATGCGTGCCCGCAGCAACTGCCCGGCGCCATAATGCTGGCCGATACGCATGGTCACCGCGTAGGACATCCCCGCCGGAACCATGAACGCCACCGAGACGATCTGCAGGGCAATCTGGTGTGCCGCCAACTGCGTACTGCCCATGGTGCCCATGCACAGTGCGGCAAACGCGAACAGCCCGACTTCCACCGCATAGGTGCCCCCAATCGGCAGGCCCAGGCGCCACAACTCGCGCAGGTACCGGGTATTGAGGCGCAGCAGCCCGCTGCTCAGTGGATAGGCGGCGTAGGTGCGGTTGCTGCGGATGTACCACATCAGTGCCAACGCCATGCCATTGGCGACAATGGCCGTGACCAGGCCAATGCCCATCAGCCCGAGTCTGGGCAGGCCGAACATGCCTTCGATCAGCGCGTGATTGAGCAGGTAGTTGACCACCGTGCCGCACAGGCTGATGACCATCACCGGGGTGGCTTTGCCGATGGCGCTGGTGAAGCCGCGCAGTGCCATGAAGCTCAGATAGCCGGGCAGGGCGAACGGCAGCAGGGTCAGGAATTGCCCGGCGGCCTGCACGTTGGTTTCGGTCTGGCCGAACATCAGCAGCACCGGCTTGAGGTTCCACAGCAGCAGCGCCGCCGCCAGGGCCATCAACCAGGCGAGCCACAACCCGGCCTGGGTCAGCCGGGTGGCGCCGTCGATGTCGCCCGCGCCGTGACGGATGGCCACAAGGGTGCCCACTGCCGCGATCACGCCGATGCAGAAAATCGCCACGAACGAATAGCTCGCCGCGCCCAGGCCACCGCCGGCCAGGGCTTCGGGGCTCAGGCGCGCCATCATCAGGGTGTCGGTCAACACCATCAGCATGTGCGCCAACTGTGAGGCAATCAACGGCCCCGCCAGCCGCAGAATGGCCCAGAGTTCGGTACGTGCCGGATGCTGCATGATCATCGCTCTCGAAATGTCAGGGAGGTGGGGGAGGGTTGATTCTCGGCGCTTTCGGCGCATTGCACAAAGGGATAAAAGCGATCGTTTGCATGATTAAAACTCATGCCTGATTGATTCTGGTAGGGTTTGACCATTGCGCTGTCGGAGTCATCAAATGTCTCGTCGTCTTCCCCCGCTTTATGCCCTGCGGGCATTCGAGGCCGCGTCCCGTCACCACTCCTTCACCCGCGCGGCGCAGGAGTTGTCGATTACCCAGAGTGCGGTCAGCCGGCATATTCGTACCCTCGAAGAGCATTTCGCCTGCCGGCTGTTCCAGCGCAGCGGCCGTACCTTGCAACTCACGGAGGCGGCGCGCTTGTTGCTGCCCGGCGTGCGCGAAGGCTTCGCCGCCCTGGAGCGCGCCTGCCATACCCTGAACGCCGAAGATGACATCTTGCGCATGAAAGCACCGTCCACCCTGACCATGCGCTGGCTGCTGGCGCGGTTGAGTCGCTTTCGGGCGCTGCAGCCGGGCAATGAGGTGCAGCTCACCAGTGCGTGGATGAGCATTGATGAAGTGGACTTCAATCAGGAACCGTTCGATTGCGCGGTATTGCTCAGTAACGGGCATTTTCCGGCGGACTGGGAGGCCAGCTACCTGTTTGCCGAGATGCTGATTCCGGTGGGCGCGTCCAATCTATTGGATGACGGCCCCTGGGACGTGCAGCGGCTGGCGACGGCCGAACTGCTGCACCCGACACCGGACCGGCGTGACTGGCGTTACTGGCTGGAGCACATGGGGCTGACCTCCCGGGTCTCGCTCAAGGGTGGGCAGGTGTTCGACACGCTGGAGTTGGGCATGATCGCGGCCGCGCGCGGCTATGGCGTGTCCATGGGAGACCTGTTGATGGTGGCCGAGGACGTCGCCCAGAAACGCTTGAGCCTGCCGTGGCCAACGGCCGTCGCCAGCGGGGAAAGTTATTACCTGGTGTGGCCGAAAACCCGCCCCGGGGGTGAGCGCTTGCGGCGCCTGGCGGAGTTTCTGCAGAGCGAGGTGCAGGCGATGGTCTTGCCCGCGGTGACTCGCCTCGAATGAAGGGGTTGGCCTATGCACGGCAATCGTTTGCGTCATACCTCTATGAATCGCTCAAGTATTGTGAAACCGCGCCGAAGTAGGTGTGCTGGACCAATCTTGCCCCACGTTTCCCACTAGATAATTCGCCGAGCAGCGCTAAGAGATCAGGATGATCCTGGCCTCGGCTCAGGAGCTGTCATGTCTCAACCTCGCGCTCGGATCGCTTCCCAGTTAGGCCTCGCATTAGCCGTGATTCTGGCGGTCGTCATCAGCGGCAGTACCGTCTTCGCACTACGCTCGCTCGATACCGCCAACCTCGCGACCCGCGAGGAGCACCTGGCCAGCGAGGCGCGTTTGCTCGCCGACCAGCTCAATACCTTCCACAGCACCTTGCGCGAGAGCACTCAGCGTTTGAGCGGGCTGTTTGAAAAGCGCTTCGGCGCCGGTTTGAGCGTGCGTGCGGACCAGCCTGTCGCCGTGGCCGGTGTACAAACCCCAAGCCTGTACCTGGGCAGCGAGTTGCTGAACAACAACTTCGGCGAAGTGGACGAATTCAAGGACATGTCCGGCGGCGTGGCCACGGTGTTCGTGCGCAGCGGCGATGACTTCATCCGTATCAGCACCTCCCTGACCAAGCAGGATGGCAACCGCGCCATCGGCACCGTGCTGGATCGCCAGGGCCCGGCCTACCAGCGTGTGTTCAACGGGCAGGCCTATATCGGCCGGGCCGTGTTGTTCGATCGCTCCTATATGACCCAGTACAGCCCGGTGCGTGATGCCAGCGGAAAAGTCATCGCGGTATTGTTCATCGGGTTCGACTACACCGACGAACAGAAAGCCCAGTTCGACAACCTCAAGCGTTTCCGTATCGGCCAGACCGGTTCCTTGTCGCTGCTGGATGAGCAGAAGCACTGGTTGGTGCCGCCGGCCGGTGTACAGGCCTTGGATCAAGCGGTCGCCGTGATGCTCGACTTGGCGAAGAAACCCGGTGAAGGCCGCTTCTGGAGTGACAAAAACGAAGATTTCTACAGCGTATCGGTCCCCTTCGAGGGCGGCCCTTGGGCGGTCGTGGCAAGTATGCCCAAGGCCGAGATTCGTGCCGTGACGTGGGACGTGGGCATGCGCCTGGTCATTGGCAGCGTGCTGGCCATGCTGTTGGCTGTGGGGGCCACGGTATGGCTGTTGCGCAGCAAGCTCGCGCCGTTGAGTGACCTGGTGCGTCAGGCTGAAGCGCTCGGCGCAGGTGATCTGAGTGCGCGCCTGAATGTCTCCAGCCATGACGAAATCGGCCAGTTGGCGCGCAGCTTCAACCAGATGGGCGAGGCACTGTCGACCATGGTTTCGCACATCCGCAAGGCGGCTGAAGAGGTCAACAGCCGGGCCCAGGCGCTGTCGGGGTTGTCTGGCGGCGCCTATGAAGGCATGGAGCAGCAGTCCGGCGAAATCACCAGCATGGCCGGCGCGGTGGAAGAATTCAGCGCCACCTCGCTGAATATCGCCGACAACATGGGCAATACCGAGCGTCTGGCCCAGGAAAATGCCCAGCAGACCCGTATCGGGCGTACCTCGATGGAAGAAGCGTCGTCGTCCCTGGAACATATCGCCACCGCGCTGAACAGCACCGCTACGGTGATCAACACCCTGGGCCAGCGTTCCCAGGAAATCGGCGGTATCGTCGGCGTGATTACCTCGATTGCCGAACAGACCAACCTGCTCGCGCTCAATGCCGCCATCGAAGCGGCCCGCGCCGGTGAGCAAGGTCGCGGCTTTGCCGTGGTCGCAGACGAAGTGCGCAACCTGGCCTCGCGCACCCGCCAGGCCACCGATGAAATTTCCGTAATGATCCAGAGCATCCAGCAGGAAACCGGCAATGCCATCAGTACCATGGAGCACGGCAACGTGCTGATGCAGGAAGGCCTGTCGCGCAACGCGGATGTGGCCTCGGCCCTGGCGCGCATCGACGAACAGAGCCGCTCGGCCGGTCAGCAGTTCGCCGCAATCACCACCGCCACCCAGGAACAGAGCAGCACTGCGACGTTGCTCAGCAGTAATTTGCAGAGCATCGCACTGGCCAACAGCGAGCAGCGTGAAGTGGTGTCGAACCTGGCGATCACCGCCAAAGAGCTGGAAACCCTGGCGGCGGGCTTGCGGCATGAGGTGGATCGCTTCCGCTAAGCCACTCAAGAGCTCGCTGCCGGTCGGTATTGCAAGGCCTCTTGCAAATGGTGGCGAGCGATGGCGTCTTGTTGTTCCAGGTCCGCCAACGTACGCGCCACCTTGAGCAAGCGATGAGCCGCGCGCAACGACAGCGTCAGCCGCTCGCAGGCGTTCTCCAGCCAGCCTTCGTCTACCTTCGCCAGCGTGCAGTACTCGCGCAGCCCCGGCAGGTCGAGGAAGGCATTGGCGCAGCCCTGGCGTCGTTGCTGGCGTTCCCGTGCGTCGGCCACCAAGGCGGCCGTTTTCGCGGTGGTGTCATGGGTCTGTTGTGCCGGGCTCAGCGCCGTGGCTTCCCGCGCCACCGTCAGGTGCAGGTCGATCCGGTCCAGCAACGGCCCCGAGAGCTTGTTGCGATAGCGCTGTATCTGTTCCGGCGTACACCGGCAACGGCCGCTGGGTTCGCCCATATAACCGCACGGGCAGGGGTTCATCGCCGCGACCAGTTGAAAGCGCGCCGGGAAGCTCACCCGGTCACGGGCGCGGGAAATCACGATATGTCCCGACTCCAGTGGCTCGCGCAGGACCTCCAGCACCTTGCGGTCAAATTCCGGCAATTCATCCAGGAACAACACGCCGTGGTGGGCCAGGGTGATTTCCCCCGGTTGCGGCTTCGAGCCGCCGCCGACCAGCGCAGGGCCCGAGGCCGAGTGGTGCGGCTGGCGAAACGGCCGGTGCGGCCAATGGCTCAACGGTGCCAGGCTGACCACCGATTGAATCGCCGCGACTTCCAGCGCTTCCTGCTCACTGAGCGGTGGCAGCAACCCCGGCAGGCGGCTCGCGAGCAGCGTCTTGCCGGTGCCGGGCGGGCCGCTGAGCAGCAGGTTATGCGCCCCCGCCGCCGCGATCAGCAACGCTCGCTTGGCAGCCATTTGGCCCTGGACTTCGCTGAGGTCCGGGTAAGGTTTGTTCAGGTACAACAGGCCGTCCGACCGGTAGGGCTCGATCGGCACATGCCCATTCAAGTGCGCCACCACCTGTAGCAAGTGATCCACCGCAATCACCGTCAACCCTGACGCCAGGCACGCCTCCTCAGCGTTTGCCCTGGGCACTATCAAGGTGCGCCCGGCCTTGCGCGCCGCCAAAGCGGCCGGCAACACGCCTTTGACCGCGCGTACCTCGCCGGACAGTGCCAACTCCCCCAGGCACTCGACCTCATCGAGCATCAGCGCCGGCACCTGCACGCTGGCCGCCAGGATCCCCAGGGCAATCGCCAGATCAAAACGCCCGCCGTCCTTGGGCAGGTCGGCAGGCGCCAGGTTGAGCGTGATGCGCCGCGCCGGGTACTGCAGGGCCGAGTTGAGAATGGCGCTGCGCACGCGGTCCTTGCTTTCCTTCACCGCAGCTTCCGGCAAGCCCACCAGCGTCAGTGACGGCAACCCATTGGCCATATGCACCTCAACAGTGACGGCGGGGGCTTCGACGCCGACCTGGGCGCGGCTGTGAACGATGGCGAGGGACATGCTCGATCCTTGAATGGTGGGCCGCTTCCTGCGGATTATTCAAGGGTAGACGAGGTGGGAATAAGGATGGCGGGGAGGTTTTACAGAACGTATCCAGGCAACGAAGTGAGGGAGGGGCAAGCCCTGATGCCAAGGCTTTTTGTAGGAGCGAGCTTGCTCGCGAAAAACGTCAACGATAACGCGTGCTTCCTGAATGAACGCGGTGCCTATGAGTTTTTCGCGAGCAAGCTCGCTCCTACAGGGGGCGGCATCAGGGCTTGCCTCCCACACTCATCGGGTTTATTCGGCCGATGGGGGCGTCAGCCGCGCTTCCAGTTCCGCCACCTTCGCCTCCAGGCTCTCCAGCCGTGCACGCGTGCGGGCCAACACCACCATCTGGCTGTCGAATTCTTCACGGCTGACCAGATCGAGCTTGCTGAAGCCACTTTGCAGCAGGGCCTTGAACTGGCTTTCGATTTCGTTGCGGGGCAGCGGGGTGTCGCCGCTGAACAGGCGAGAGGCGTGGCCGCTCAGGGCGTCGAGGAAGTCTTTGGGCGCGAGCATGGGAAATATTCCGGAAAACAGTTGATCGGCAGTGTATCACGCAGCGTCTATAGTCTTTTCATGGCCCGGCACGCACGCTTTTCGCGCATCGGGATGGGCGGTCGCGCACTGTTTTGATGCGCATCGCCGTCGCCGGAGCGCCCCGCAGGTGGGCATAAGTGGGCAAGGGACTGATTTCAGTGATTTTTACGGAGCTGGCAAGGTTTCTGCTTAGACGATCATGACCCATGCACTGATGCAGTCGCTGTGACGAATGCAGTGCGCCGACGGATCAGGGGTACAGGTTTCGTCACCAGTGGTTCGCTGGCGTCGCCACGGTAATACGCAGGCGACGATGCGTTACAAAGCCAGGCACTGCGCTTAGACTTGAGACGGGTTTGTTTTCCTGGGGCAAGTCCACCAATTCGGGAGAGAGTTTTCATGAAGCTAGTCACTGCCATCATCAAGCCGTTCAAGTTGGACGACGTACGCGAGTCACTGTCCGAGATCGGCGTGCAGGGCATTACCGTTACTGAGGTCAAGGGCTTCGGTCGGCAGAAGGGTCATACCGAGCTGTATCGCGGCGCGGAATACGTGGTCGATTTCCTGCCGAAGGTGAAGATTGATGTCGCCATTGACGACAAGGATCTTGACCGGGTTATCGAGGCGATAACCAAGGCCGCCAACACCGGCAAGATCGGTGACGGCAAGATCTTCGTGGTCAATCTGGAACAGGCTATCCGCATTCGTACCGGCGAAACCGATACCGACGCAATCTAAGCCGCCAAACCCCAACGCCCCAGGAGAAAAACACTATGACTCTGCGTAAATTCGCAGGGCTCGGAGCCCTGTTGTCCATCGTAATGCCAAGCCTTGCCATGGCGGCGGACGAAGTGGCGGCTCCAGTCCTCAACTCCGGCGATACCGCCTGGATGCTGACCGCCACCGCACTGGTGCTGTTCATGACCATTCCTGGCCTGGCGCTGTTCTACGGCGGTATGGTCCGCTCCAAAAATATCCTGTCGGTGATGATGCAGTGCTTCGCCATCACTGGCCTGATCAGCATCCTGTGGGTTGTCTACGGCTACAGCATTGCGTTCGATACCACCGGTATGGAACAGGGCGTCGTCAACTTCAACTCCTTCTTCGGCGGCATGGGCAAGGCATTCCTGGCGGGCGTCACTCCGGCCAGCATCACCGGGCCTGCGGCGCTGTTCCCGGAAGCGGTGTTCATCACCTTCCAGATGACGTTCGCCATCATCACTCCGGCGCTGATCGTCGGTGCATTCGCCGAGCGCATGAAGTTTTCCGCGATGCTGATCTTCATGGCCATCTGGTTCACCCTGGTCTATGCGCCGATTGCGCACATGGTGTGGAGCGGCAACGGCGGCCTGATGTGGGACTGGGGTGTGCTGGATTTCGCCGGTGGCACCGTGGTGCACATCAACGCCGGTGTGGCCGGCCTGGTGGCGTGCATCGTGCTCGGCAAGCGCAAAGGCTTCCCGACCACCCCGATGGCACCGCACAACCTGGGTTACACCTTGATCGGCGCGGCCATGCTGTGGATCGGCTGGTTCGGCTTCAACGCCGGTTCCGCTGCCGCGGCCAACGGCACGGCCGGTATGGCGATGCTGGTCACCCAGATCGCCACTGCCGCCGCTGCGCTGGGCTGGATGTTCGCCGAGTGGATCACCCACGGTAAGCCAAGCGCACTGGGCATCGCCTCGGGCGTAGTGGCCGGCCTTGTCGCAATCACTCCAGCTGCCGGTACCGTGGGCCCGATGGGGGCTCTGGTCATCGGCCTGGCAGCGGGTGTGGTGTGCTTCTTCTGTGCCACTACTCTCAAACGCAAGCTGGGATACGACGACTCCCTGGACGCCTTCGGCGTGCACGGTATTGGCGGTATCCTCGGCGCGATCCTGACCGGCGTGTTCGCGGCTCCATCGATGGGTGGCTTCAATGCCGCTACCACCGACATCGCTGCACAGGTCTGGATCCAGTGCAAAGGGGTCGGCTTCACCGTGATCTACACGGCGATTGTCACCTACGTCATTCTCAAGGTACTGGACATGGTCATGGGCCTGCGGGTCACTGAAGAGGAAGAGGCGGTCGGCCTCGACCTGGCGCAACACAACGAGCGCGGTTACAACTTGTAAATACACGAAAAAAAGATGCCCGGCTTGCCGGGCATTTTTTTGCCTGGCGTTTGTCTTTGACTATAAGTTGCATGGGTTTTCCATCGACTTTGTGGTGCGATCCACACGGCACTTTCAAGGGTGCGAATGTCTTACAGGCATGTGGGCGTATTCGGCACTTTGTTTTTTTCCAGAGCGCGCTAGAATGCGCGCCGATGGGCGGAGAACTGTATGTGGCAACAGACCCTGATTACGCTGCGGGCCAAGCCCCGGGGCTTTCACCTGGTGACCGACGAGTTGCTTGCCGGCCTGCCTGAATTGAAGGCCTGCCGCGTGGGCCTGTTGCATCTGTGGCTGCAGCACACCTCGGCCTCGTTGACGGTCAACGAGAATGCCGATCCGGCGGTCCGCCGCGACTTCGAACGTTTTTTCAACCTGCTGGTGCCGCAAGGCCAGGCGGGATTCGAACACAACGACGAAGGCCCGGATGATCTGCCGGCGCACTTCAAGGCCAGTCTCCTGGGCTGCCAGCTGAGTTTGCCGGTGAAGGCCGGCCGCTTGGCGATGGGGACCTGGCAAGGTGTTTATCTGGGCGAGCACCGTGATCATGGCGGTGCTCGTAAAGTCCTCGCCACCTTGCACGGTGAAGGGGCATAAGCCACTGGTGATCCAGTGGATGTTGATTTTTTTCCAGCGGCCTCGACAGAGGGTAAAGCTGGGCTATAACTAATCTGCTTTTCGCAAGTCATGAGGTAGAACATGAGCGACGATGATCTGGAAAACGACGACCTTGAAGTAGGTGACGAAGAGGACACTGAAGACAGTCTTGAAGTGGCGGCTGATGAGGTTGTTGAAGACCTCGATGACAGTGCTCCCGACGATGCCGCTCCCAAGGCCAAAGGCAAGGCCAAGGCTGCTGTTTCGGTAGACGAGCTGCCCAGCGTTGAGGCCAAGAACAAAGAGCGCGATGCCCTGGCCCGAGCGATGGAAGAATTCCTCGCCAAAGGCGGCAAAGTGGTCGAGGTCGAGCCCAATGTGGTTGCGGATCCACCGAAGAAGCCGGATAACAAGTACGGCAGCCGTCCCATCTGAGGTCAGCTGACTGCTTGTAAGAAGAAGCCCGCCGTCGCTGCGGGTTTTTTCATGCCTGGTGATTTGTTAAAGCCCTTGTGGTGACCCAACTGTGGGAGGGGGCTTGCCCCCGATTGCGGTGTATCAGCCTCCAATTTACTGGCTGACCCACTGCCATCGGGGGCAAGCCCCCTCCCACATTTTGTTCTTTGCGTTGTCGCTATAGCGTTATTGCTTGTAAGAAGAAGCCCGCCGTCGCTGCGGGTTTTTTCATGCCTGGTGATTTACTTGAGCCTTGTGGTGATTCAACTGTGGGAGGGGGCTTGCCCCCGATTGCGGTGTATCAGCCTCCAACTTACTGGCTGACCCACTGCCATCGGGGGCAAGCCCCCTCCCACATTTGGATCTCCAGTGTTACTGCCAATTGCGCAGCAATGCCGGCAACTCCGTCAGGCTGCGAATCTCTGCATCAGGGCGCTTGTCTGCTTCCCATGCCTTGGCGCTGGGGTTAAACCACACCGCTCGTAACCCCGCCTGCTGCGCGCCGGCGATGTCATCCCCGGGATGATCGCCCACATGCACCGCCGCACTGGCGTCCACACCGCCGCGCTGCAACGCTTCCTCAAACAACCGCGCATCCGGCTTGGCGATACCGATGTCTTCAGCGCGCAGGGCAAAGTGGAAGTAGTCCGCCAGGCCTACGCGTTGTACGTCGGCATTGCCGTTGGTGATCACCCCCAGGAGGAAGTGCTGGCGTAGCGCTTTGAGCATCGGTTCGGCTTCGGGAAAGACCGTGAGCTGGTGTCGCGCATGAATGAACGCCTCAAAACACACATCGGCCATCTCTGTCGCTTCGGGCTGCGGATAGCCGGCCTCTTCGAACGCATGCAGCAATACGCGGTGGCGCAGGACGCTGATGCGGTGTTTGAGTTCAGGATGACGTTCCAGCACCTGTTGGCGCAGGCTGGCGAAATGCTCCAGGGGCAAGTCGCCGACCCTGGATGCATTGACCGCCAACCATTCGCGCATTGACGCTTCGGCGCTGATGATGACGGGTACGTTGTCCCAGAGCGTGTCGTCCAGGTCGAAGGTGATCAGCTTGATGCTCATGAGTCGCCGCCCTTGATGCGTTTGGCCCGTGGATGGGCGCTGTCGTACACCGTTGCCAGGTGCTGGAAGTCGAGGTGGGTGTAGATTTGCGTGGTCTTGATATCGGCGTGGCCGAGCAGCTCCTGGACCGCGCGCAGGTCCTGGGATGACTCCAGCATATGGCTGGCAAAAGAGTGCCTGAGCATATGCGGGTGCAGGTTTTGCCCCAGTTCGCGTTCGCCGGCGGCCTTCACGCGCAGCTGAATGGCCCGTGGCCCCAGGCGTCGGCCTTGTTGGCTGATGAATACCGCGTCGTCTTTCGGATTGGCCAGCGCACGTAACGGCAGCCACAGCTGCAGGGCTTCGCGAGCCTTCCTGCCGACGGGCAGCACGCGCGTCTTGCTGCCTTTACCCAGCACCTGCACCAGCCCATCGGCCAGGTCCAGTTGCTCAAGGTTCAGGCCGGTCAGCTCCGACAGGCGCAGGCCCGAGGAGTAGAACAGTTCTAGGATGGCCTGGTCGCGATGGGCAAGGAAGTCATCTTCGAGCGCGCCATCCAGCAGTTGCAGGGCGCGGTCGGTGTCCAGGGTCTTGGGCAGGCGTCGCTCGCCTTTGGGCGGCGACAGGCCGTTAGCCGGGTCGTGGTCGCACAGGCCTTCGCGGTTGAGGTAGTGATAGAGGCCGCGCACCGCTGACAGCAGGCGCGACAGGCTGCGCGAGGACTGGCCTTGCTGGTGCAGCCGTGCGACAAGGCTGCGCAGGCCCTGGATATCCAGGGCTTTCCAGCTGGCAACCTGCTGTTTTTCGCAATAGGCCAGGACCTTGTTCAAGTCCCGCCGGTACGCTTGCAGGGTATGAGGCGACACCTGGCGCTCGTTGCGCAGGTGAGCGCAGTAAGCGTCCAGTTGCCGTTCCATGGCTAGCGCACCGCGCGCAGGGCAGTGGTGAAACGCGGCAGGACGCGGCCCAGCACTTCGGCGATATAGGTCAGGAACAGGGTGCCCACCGAGCTTTTATAGTGCGCCGGATCACGGCTGGCGATGGCCAGTACGCCGTGCAGGCCCTGGTGGCTGAGGGCAACCACGGCGGTAGAGCCGATCTGTTTGCGCTGTTCGGCGCCGAACAGGAAATCCAGTTCATGCTCGCGCAGCGTACCGCTGATGGTCTTGCCTTCCGAAAGCAGGCCGCCGATAGCGGTCTGTGCTTCGCCACCGCTGACCCAGCGACCTACCGGCATCGGGTTGTCGCTGAACAGGATGAGGCTGACAAATGGCACCTGGAAGTCCTGGCGCAGGCTGTCTTCCACCGCCATCACTGTTTCTTCCAGGCTGGCGGCGTCCATCAGGGTCAGGATCAGGCGACGGGTCTTTTCGAACAGGCGATCGTTGTCGCGAGCGACGTCCATCAGGTGCGAAAGGCGGTGGCGCATTTCGATATTGCGCTCGCGCAGGATCTTCATCTGCCGCTCCACCAACGACACGGTATCGCCGCGTTGGTGGGGGATGCGCAAGGCCGGGAGCAGCTCTTCGTGCTCGACGAAGAAGTCCGGATGAGCCTCAAGGTACGCCGCAACCGCAGCGGCCTCCAGGCTTTCACTTGAGGTGACGGGGGCGGGTACTTGAGGCTTATCGGTCATTGGCTTGGCTCACTCATAGACGGACCTGTCCTTCGTATACACGCGTGGCCGGCCCGGTCATCATCACCGGGTGGCCAGGGCCTGCCCATTCGATGGACAAGCGTCCACCCGGCAGGTCGATCAGCAGCGGCGAATCCATCCACCCCTGGCTGATCGCGGCCACGGCGGCGGCGCAGGCGCCGGTGCCGCAGGCCTGGGTTTCGCCGGCGCCGCGTTCCCACACACGCAATTGCGCGCGGGAACGGTCGATCACCTGCAGGAAGCCCACGTTGACCCGCGCCGGAAAGCGCGGGTGATGTTCGATCTTCGGCCCCAGGTCGTGCACGGGGGCATTGTTGATGTCATTGACGCGCAGCACCGCATGGGGATTACCCATGGACACGGCGGCGATATCGACCGTGTTGCCGTCCACGTCCAGCGCATAACTGAGGGCCTGCTCGGGTGCCTGGAACGGGATATCCGCCGGCACCAGGCGCGGCGCGCCCATGTTGACGCTGATCTGGCCGTCACTGCGGATATCCAGCTCGATCACGCCACCCTTGGTCTCGACGCGAATCTGGCGCTTGGCGGTCAAGCGCTTGTCCAGCACAAAGCGCGCGAAGCAGCGCGCACCGTTGCCGCACTGTTCCACTTCGGAGCCGTCGGAGTTGAAGATCCGATAACGGAAATCCACCTCCGGGTTGGTCGGCGCTTCCACCAGCAGCAGTTGGTCGAAGCCGATACCGGTATGGCGGTCGCCCCATTGTTTGGCGTGCTTGGGCAGGATGTGCGCGTGCTGGCTGACCAGGTCGAGAACCATGAAGTCATTGCCCAGTCCGTGCATCTTGGTAAAACGCAGCAGCATGGCTTACTCCGGCAGCGGGCTTTCGCCAGCATACAACTCGGCTACCGTCTCGCGGCGACGCACTTCAAACGCTTGATCACCGTCCACCAGCACCTCGGCGGCGCGGCCGCGAGTGTTGTAGTTGGAACTCATGACAAACCCATAGGCACCGGCCGAATGCACGGCCAGCAGGTCGCCTTCCTCCAGGGCCAGCTGACGATCCTTGGCCAGGAAGTCGCCGGTCTCACAGATCGGGCCGACAATGTCGTACGCGCGCGCCTGGCTGTGGCGCGGCGTCACTGCCGTGACGTTCATCCAGGCCTGGTACAGCGCCGGGCGAATCAGGTCGTTCATCGCCGCGTCGACGATGGCGAAGTCCTTGTGCTCGGTGTGCTTGAGGTACTCGACCTGGGTCAGCAGCACGCCGGCGTTGGCGACGATATAGCGGCCCGGCTCGAACATCAGCGTCAGGTCGCGCCCTTCGATACGCTCGCGCACGGCCTTGATGTAGTCGGCAATCAGCGGCGGCTCTTCATCGCGGTAACGCACGCCCACACCACCACCGAGGTCGATGTGATGCAGGTAGATGCCGCAGTCGCCCAGGCGGTCGATCAGCGCCAGCAGGCGGTCGAGGGCATCCAGGAACGGCGGCAGGGTGGTCAGTTGCGAGCCGATATGGCAGTCGACGCCCAGCACGTCCAGGTTCGGCAATTGCGCGGCGCGGATATACACGTCTTCGGCGTCGGCGATGGCGATGCCGAACTTGTTCTCTTTGAGACCGGTGGATATGTAGGGGTGAGTGCCGGCGTCGACGTCCGGATTGACGCGCAGGGAGATCGGCGCGCGAACGCCCATCTCGGCGGCCACGACCTGCAGGCGCTCCAGTTCGTCGGTGGACTCGATGTTGAAGCAGTGCACGCCCACTGCCAAGGCGCGACGCATGTCTTCGCGGCTCTTGCCGACGCCGGAGAACACGATCTTGTCGGCCTGGCCGCCAGCGGCCAATACCCGTTCCAGCTCGCCACGGGACACAATGTCGAAACCGGCGCCAAGGCGCGCCAGGACATTGAGCACGCCCAGGTTGGAGTTGGCTTTGACCGCGTAGCACACCAGATGCGGCACGCCTTCGAGCGAGTCGGTGAACGAGCGGTATTGCGCTTCGATATGGGCGCGCGAATACACATAGGTCGGGGTGCCAAAGCGCTGGGCAATCGCGGACAGCGCCACGCCTTCCGCGAACAGCTCGCCGTCCCGGTAGTTAAAAGCGTCCATGGGGATCCCTTAGTAAGTGTCGTGCTTGTGCGCTTTGGACGGCTTTTGCGACGACTGCGCCTGTTCGTTCGGGTCTTTGCTGTCGTCAGGCAGGTACAGCGGTCCTTTCTGACCACAGGCACTGACGAGGCAAGCAACCGCGACGAGCGCAGCAAGGGAAGAGATCAGGCGCTTCATGGCGAAATCCTTGAATATGCATTAATTGCGCCCGAGTATACCGACCACCCGCCAGCTTGCCTATGCGCTGGAATACCCGTCCGGCGGGGGTTTGCCGAGATAGTCGGGAAGCGGGCTACGTTGGTTGAGGATATTTCATACCGCCATCTATGATGAAATCGGTATCCTTTGCAATCGGCGGGGCGCGTCCGTATCGTGCGGCGCTTGAGCAAAACCAGACACTTTCGAGGTTGCCACAATGAGTTTGACCGAAGCCCGTTTTCACGACCTGGTGGATGCGACCCAGCAGGCGCTGGAAGATATTTTCGACGACAGCGGTTTGGACGTGGACCTGGAAAACTCGGCCGGCGTGCTGACGGTCAAGTTCGAAAACGGCACTCAGTTGATCTTCAGCCGTCAGGAACCGTTGCGGCAGTTGTGGCTGGCGGCACGTTCCGGTGGTTTTCACTTCGACTACAACGAAGAAGACAACAATTGGCAATGCGATAGCAGCGATGAGCTGCTCAGCGAGATGCTGGCGCGTCTGGTTCTGGAACAATCCGGCGCCGAGCTGGATTTCGACGAGATTTGACCGTGAGCCAGTCCGCACCCGTTCGCCCGCCCAAGCCGCTGTTCAGCAATGTCAGCCCGGCGGTGCCGTCACCTTGTATCAGTTTATGTCGCCTGGACGAGCAGAAAGTCTGCCTCGGCTGTTTCCGCCATGTGGAAGACATCCGCGAATGGCGCTCCGCCGACGATGAGCGGCGCCGGGTGATCTGTGCCGAGGCCGAGCAGCGCCGAGCCCAGGCCTGAAGTCGTCTTGTTTATTTGTGACGCTGTGGTAGTGTCCGGTTACGCCTCAACTCATCGAGGCCCGTGAGAACCCCGCCTTTTCCTGGCGGGGTTTTGCTTTTTTGTGCAGAAAAAAGGAGTCTGCCTGAATCATGACCACCGCACCGTCCATCATTCTCACCCGTCTTGACGTGCAGCGTCTGGAGCAACTGATCGACCGCCTGGGCGACGAGTTTCCCGGTGTCGAAGCGTTGCAACACGAACTCGACCGCGCCGAAGAAGTGGTTGGCCACGATGAGGTGCCTGCGGGTGTCGTGACCATGAACTCCAGCGTGCATTGCCGTGAGCAAGGCAGCGGCAAGGATTACCACCTGACCCTGGTTTACCCGAAAGACGCGAACGCCGATGAAGGCAAGATCTCGATCCTGGCACCGGTGGGCAGCGCGTTGCTCGGCCTGCAAGTGGGCCAGCATATTGACTGGCCCGCACCGGGCGGCAAGACCCTCAAGCTTGAGTTGCTGAGTGTCGAAGGCCAGCCCAGGGATGGCGGCGCCTTTGCGCTTTAAATCTGGTTCAGCGCCTGATTGAGCGCGAGCTCAAGCTCCGCCTTGTAGCGCAGGTACAGATTGCTCGGGCTTTGCACGTCGCCAAGCAGGCCCGACAGATCCAGATCGGTGATGTAGCAACGGTAACGCTCGGGCTCCCGGCGCTGCCCGACGATTTCCCGGGCGACCACCGCAAACAGCTGGTCGCCAAACTCCAATTCGGAAAATTCCCGCTGATTGCAGTACAGCGTGATACCCACCTGGCCGGGCGCCGCCCTGGCGATAATCGCCTGCACGTCATAGAACGGCTGGTTGGCGCGGTTTTGCGGAGCCGGCCTTGGCTCGACGAGACGAGCGCGGGCATTGCCCGACGGCATCAGTTGGTAATACGCGATCTGCACTTCGCCCAGCGGCTGTTGGGTGTCCAGAGCCGATAGTGCTTCGCGGCGATAGATTATCGAGAGCAGGAAACGCTGCAGCGGTGCCAGCAGGCTTTGCTCATCATGGAACGGCAAACGCTGCTGCCAGAGCGCATTGAACTCGTCGAGCACATACAGTTCGGCAAATTCTTCATGGACCCGGTAGAACACCTGTATGCAATCGGCCGCACCCATGGGCAACAGCAGCGCCAGGTCGTGGTCTTCCAGGGCCATCGCGTCCAGGTGCCAGGGGCTGTAACTGGCCAGCTCTTCGCTGAGGTAGGCGATCAACGCGTCCTGGGTCGGCAGCGGTACATGGGTGGCTTGGCCGGGGATCAACTCCATGACGTGATAGTGCTGCTGCACCTGGAGCAGGTAGCGGTGATTGGCCTGGCCGAGCAGCAGGTTCTGCGCGGTGTCGAATATCTCTTCCACACGCTGGGCAATGAACTGCGCTCGGTTGTGACAGAAGCAACGCACGCGCAACCGTGGCAAATGATCCGACGGCAGTTGGTTGAGGTAGTCGCGCAGGCAGTCGAGCAGCGCATGGGGCCCGTCGTAGCGGCTGACCATCACTTCGTTCCAGCTATTGAGCGTGACCTGGTCCAGGGTCAGTACCAGGTTCTCACGTACGCCGGCATAACTCAGCGAGTCGGTACGCTCGGTGGTCATCAGAATATTCAGGTCACGATGATGCTTGAGCGGGTCGACGCCGACGTTGATCAGCAACAGCACTTCCTCGGGCACCGCCGAGCGTAACAGGCGGGTTTCATCGACGCTGGCCATGGGCAGGGCGATAGTCTGCTGCAGGCTGCCCAGCAGGTTGAACAGCTCGAACTCGGTCATGTCGCTGGCGCCCGGGTGCAGCGCCAGGCGCGTGCTGCTGTCGATCACCCCGTTGCGATGGCACCAGGTAAGCATTTCCAGCAGGTCGCGGCTGCGCTTGATGGGCGCGAAGTGCTCCCATTCCAGGGCGGTGAGGTTGCCGTTATACAGGCCCCAATGGTGCTGGCCGGGCTCCTTGCGGTTGGGTGAATGCACCAGGGTCAAGGTGTCTTCGGCCAGGTCCGGGGCAATGCCGGGGTTGATGAACTCGACCTTGCCGGCCTTGCGTTCAAAGGCTGCGTACAAGCGACGGCCCAGTACATTGAGGTCGCGCCGGTTGATCGGGCTGACGGTCTGTTCCGTGCGGGCGAATTGGGTGAGGAAGCGATAACTGTAGTTCAGCTCGTTGACCAGGGCGCGGCGCTCGGAGGCGACCTGACGCACTTTCCATTGGCTGCGGCTGTCCAGCAGGGCCAGTTGGCGCTGGTCCCAGTCCCATTCATGGGCCAGGCGTTCCAGCAGCAGTCGTTGCCAACTGGCAATGCGCTGGCCGGCGCTGAGCTTGCGGTTGACCTTCAGGTACAGGCTGCGCCGTACCAGTTCCAGGCGCTCCGGTTCATTGCGGGCCTTGAGGTATTCCTCGATGCGGCGGTAGACCACGATGTAAGGGTCCAGCTCATCCAGGTCCATCTGATTGGCAAACACCGCGCGCTTGAAACGCAGGCTCAGGCATTGCACGTTGGGGTGCTCGCTGGCGTAGACCTCGGTCAGCAGCAGCTTGAGCACCGATTTATAGGGCGATTCGATGCCCTTGAACAATTGCCACAGCCCGGCACCGATGAACTCCCCTGGGGGGATGTGCGCCAGATGGCCGAGATCCAGGGTTTCGTCGGCGCGGATGAAACGTTTGGTGAGCAGCGCGTGGGTGAACTCGGCGTAGCGGCTTTCTTCATACACCGGCACCAGCCACCAGATCGGCGTGCGCCCGGCCAGCCAGATTGCGGTGCGGTAGAACTCATCCAGCAGCAGGTAGTGCTGAGTGGTCCCGCAATCGTCGGAGCTCAGTTGCGTGTCCCGTTCACCGAGCACAAAGCGTGTCGGTTCAATCAGGAAGAAGTGGGCCTCGGCGCCCATGGTCTGGGCCCAGGCTTCCAGCAGTTGGCACTTCTTGCGCAGCTCGACCAACTCGTTGTCACTCAAGTCGGGCGCGTGGCATACCCACACGTCCATATCGCTTTGATCCGCCTGGGCCAGCGTGCCCAGGCTACCCATCAGGAACAGGCCGTGAATGGGCGTTGGCGGGTTGCCGCGACGGGCTTTGTAGGAGAACGAGCGGGTCAGGCGCTGGGCTTCGGTCAGGGCCTGGGTGTCGGGTTCGAAATTCGACAGGCCTGCTGGCGTACTGCCTGATACATAGCCGGGCAGCAGCGGATGGTTCACGTGAAAAAACAGTGGCAACAGCGTCAGCACGCTCTGCTGGCGCGGCGCCAGCCCTTCGATCGCCCGGGCCATACGCCCTTCGTTGAGGGCCATGAAACGCGCGCGCAATTGGGCGAGCACCTTGCGGTCGATGCCTTCGTCCAGGTCGGGGCGGATTTCATGGGTGCGGGTCATGTCGAACTCGGTGGCTCGCAGGGCCCGACGTGGGCGGCCGTGTAGGAGTTTACAGACAGTAGCGTAGGAGTTTTAGAGGAAATGAAGGTTGGCGGCAGAATTTTGTGAGCTGCGCAGCAACGCCCGTGGAATCCGCAGAGCGCGGACTCCATGGGCGGGGATCAGGGGTCAGGCGGCTTCTTTGGTGGAGGCGGTGGTCAAGATAGTCAGCAGGGTCTGGGCTTGCTCGGCGGCGTCCCGGCCAAGGCTGGTCAGGTAGCCTCCGTCCGGTTGGTCGATAAGCCCTTTGGCATGGAGGCGCCTGGCAGCGGCGACGGCGGTGGGAGCGGCGGTCTGATGGACTTTCAGACCCTCCTTGGTGCTGTCCAGGGGGAAGAGTACAAGGATTTCCAGTTCGGCAACCAACTCAGGGGTATACGACATAAGGACTCCAGACTTTCTAAAATTTATTAGAGGCTAGCAGGCCATAAGGTGAACGCACTTTGCCGAACTGTCCAGCGTGTTGCAGCGCGGCCGGATTATTCCTTTTCAGGCGGCAGCTCGGGCAGTGCCCGCAGCGCGGTTTCATACCATTGGGTATCAAAGGCGCGGTCCTCTTCCAGCATCGCGTCGATCTCGAAAGCCAGCACATGGGCCATGAGATTCAGGATCTCTTCTCGCTCATAACCGACCAGCGTCAGCTTGTTGAACGTGGCCTTGGCCGCCGGCGGGTTGTCGCTGTCGATCTGGTTCTCGATGGCCTGGATCAGCGTGCTTTCGGTGAATTCTTCTTCGTCATTGTCGATATCGGTCGGCTCGCTCATGGCAGGCTCCTCAAGGAAAGGGCGCCAGTCTAACGCCATTCAGGCCGCTGATGCTGCTGGCCAGTCCCAGCCTCAGCGTCTATAACGCTTGCAGCCAACCCCGCACCCGGCCTGGAGGCTTTGCGATGCTCAAGCTTTATGGATTTTCGGTCAGTAACTACTACAACATGGTCAAGCTGGCGCTGCTGGAGAAAGGGCTGCCTTTCGAAGAGGTGCCTTTTTACGCAGGAAAAACGCCTGAAGCCCTGGCGGTGAGCCCGCGAGGCAAAGTGCCCGTGCTGGGTGTCGAGCAAGGCTTCATCAACGAAACCAGCGTGATCCTCGAATACCTCGAGCAGACACAGGAAGGGCCTGCGCTGCTGCCAGCCGACCCGTTCCAGCGTGCCCAGGTGCTGGCGTTGTGCCGGGAAATCGAGCTGTATATTGAATTGCCGGCGCGGGCGTGTTTCGCCGAAGCCTTTTTTGGCATGACCGTGCCGGAGGCGATCAAGGAGAAGTCCCGCGCTGAATTGTTGCTGGGGGTCGGTACGTTAGGCCGGCACGGTAAGTTCGCGCCCTATGTGGCGGGAGAGCACTTCACGATTGCCGATCTGTATTTCATGTACAGCTTGAATCTGGCCTGTGGTGTGGGCGAGAAAATGTTCGGGCTGGACCTGCTGGCGCAGTTGCCACAGGCGAAGGCGTTGCTGGGGCGTTTGAACGAGATGCCCAATGCGCAAAAGGTCGAGGCGGACAGGCAGGCGGCGATGCCGGGATTTCTGGCAATGATTGCAGCAAGGAAATAATCAGATGTGGGAGGGGGGCTTCCCCCGATAGCCATACGTATCCACACACCTCCGTAGCACCCAACCGTAACCACGATGCGAAGCGAGCCGCTCTTGATCTTGATCTGCTTTTGATCTCAGGCGCCCCGTTAAACCACGCTGGCCGAACGCAGG
>NZ_CVTK01000050.1:82826-294947 GCF_900004785.1 Pseudomonas sp. 28 E 9
TTTTGCGCTTTTCAAAAGTGAGCCGCTGTAAAAGCGGAACCCATAGCAGCCGTGACCGCAGAAACGGATATGTACTCGGTCCAATCCAACATCCCGGCCAGCCCCGAGGCCGCCATCGGGGGCAAGCCCCCTCCCACATTTGGATTTGTGGGGTATCAGTAAGATAGTCGCAGGCTGCCGGAAAGCTCCCTCACCACAAGTTCGGCGTCACGCCAAAGTTATGTAGATACCTATGCCCCGATAGCAGAGTGTCAGGCAACTCATGTGCTGGCAGACCCACCGCCATCGGGGGGCAAGTCGAATCGTCGCACCGCCCCCCCCACATTTTTTAGCGGCTGGCGAGCAGTGCCTGGCCACGCACGACTGCGGCCTTCACCTGCGCCGGCGCAGTGCCACCGATGTGATTACGGGCATTCACCGAGCCTTCCAGGGTCAGCACGGCAAACACGTCCTGCTCGATCTGGTCGCTGAACTGGCGCAGTTCTTCCAGGCTCATTTCCGCCAGGTCCTTGCCGGTGTCCACGCCGTACTTCACGGCATGGCCAACGATTTCATGGCAGTCGCGGAAGGGCAGGCCACGACGCACCAGGTAGTCGGCCAGATCGGTCGCGGTGGAAAAACCGCGCAAGGCCGCTTCGCGCATGATCGCATGCTTGGGCTTGATCGCCGGAATCATGTCGGCAAACGCACGCAGTGAGTCGCGCAGCGTGTCGGCGGCGTCGAACAGCGGTTCCTTGTCTTCCTGGTTGTCCTTGTTGTAGGCCAGCGGTTGGCCTTTCATCAGGGTCAGCAGGCCCATCAGTGCGCCGAATACGCGGCCGCTCTTGCCACGTACCAGTTCGGGGACGTCGGGGTTTTTCTTTTGCGGCATGATCGAGCTGCCGGTGCAGAAACGGTCCGGCAGGTCGATGAACTGGAATTGCGCGCTGGTCCACAGCACCAGCTCTTCGGAAAAGCGCGACAGGTGCATCATCGCAATGCTGGCGGCGGCGCAGAATTCGATGGCGAAGTCGCGGTCCGACACGCCGTCCAGGGAGTTACCGCCCACGGCATCGAAGCCCAGCAGCTGCGCGGTGTACTCGCGGTCGATCGGGTAGGTGGTGCCGGCCAGCGCGGCGCTGCCCAGTGGCATGCGGTTGGCGCGCTTGCGGCAATCGACCAGGCGCTCGTAATCGCGGCTGAGCATTTCGAACCAGGCCAGCAGGTGGTGGCCGAAGGTCACGGGCTGAGCGGTCTGCAGGTGCGTGAAGCCGGGCATGATGGTGTCCGATTCGCGCTCGGCCTGTTCCAGCAAACCTTTCTGCAGACGGGTGATTTCAGCCAGGATCAGGTCGATTTCATCGCGCAGCCACAGGCGGATATCGGTGGCCACCTGGTCGTTACGGCTGCGACCGGTGTGCAACTTCTTGCCGGTCACACCGATGCGATCGGTCAGGCGTGCCTCGATGTTCATGTGCACGTCTTCCAGGTCGACGCGCCAGTCGAATGTGCCGGCTTCGATCTCGCCCCGGATGGTGGTCAGGCCTTCGATGATGCTGTCGCGTTCGGCATCGGTCAGCACGCCGACCTTGGCCAGCATGGTGGCGTGGGCGATGGAGCCCATGATGTCGTGGCGGTACAGGCGCTGGTCGAAGTTGACGGAGGCGGTGAAGCGCGCGACGAAGGCGTCGACGGGTTCACTGAAGCGGCCGCCCCAGGACTGGTTGGTCTTGTCGGTGCTCATGAATTCGCTCGTGATCTGCTTAAAAAAGGCGTGAAGGTGTGCCGCCGATAATAACAGGGTTGTCCGCGGACGCGACGGTGCGGGTGGACGGCAATTTTATTTGTACAAAGGATGGCTAAGTGCCTTGCCGCCGATCCCATCCAGGACGAGACTGGGAGCAGGATCTTATTGAAACGATATTTGACGATTGAGCAATATCGTTCCAGCGAGCGTCTACAGTTGGACTGAGAGTGTGTGAATGCACCAAAGTCGGGTGATGCGGTCAGAGCCCAGACTATCCATTAAATACGGGGGTATTCGGATTGTGTATCAGCAAACCCTATGACAATGCGCGAAGTTGGCGGGTCTTGGGCGCTATTGAACAGGTCCGGGTAAATTTGGGTGCCACTCCAAGGGCACTTTTTGCCGCTTGCGCCAGTCTTAGCGTGGATCGCTGTGACGTCAGTCACCGCACCTGTCTACGCTATCCTTGTGCGAGACTCACGCAGGAATCCAGCGCAATATGAATGTCCTGATCGTTGATGACGAACCCCAAGCCCGCGAGCGACTGAGCCGTCTGGTCAGTGAAATCGAGGGTTATACAGTCCTTGAACCGAGCGCCACCAGCGGCGAAGAAGCGTTGACGCTGATCGACAGCCTCAAGCCGGATGTGGTGTTGCTCGATATCCGCATGCCGGCCCTCGATGGCCTGCAAGTCGCCGCCCGCCTGAGCGAGCGCGAATCACCACCGGCCTTGGTGCTGTGCGCGGCACAGGAAGAGTTTTCTGCACAGACGCTCGAAGAAAGCGGTGTCAGTTTTCTCGTCAAGCCGGTGGCCGGCGACGCATTGCTCAAGGCGTTGAAGAAGGCCGAGCGTCCCAGCCGCGCCCAGCTCGCAGCCCTGACCCAACCGGCTGCCCAGAGTGGCAATGGCCCCCGCAGCCATATCAGCGCACGGACTCGCAAGGGCATCGAGCTGATTCCCCTCGCTCAGGTGGTCTATTTTATCGCCGACCATAAATACGTGACCTTGCGTCACGAAGCGGGCGAAGTGTTGCTCGATGAGCCGCTCAAGGCCCTCGAGGATGAGTTCGGCGACCGCTTTGTGCGCATCCATCGCAATGCGCTGGTGGCTCGCGAGCGAATCGAGCGCTTGCAGCGCACGCCTCTTGGCCACTTCCAGCTCTTTCTGAAGGGGCTCAACGGCGATGCCCTGATCGTCAGTCGGCGCCATGTCGCCGGCGTGCGCAAGATGATGCAGCAGCTCTAGCCAGGGGCGGTGGCGAGCTCTGCAGTTCCTATCCCGGTGTGATGCGGCCAGGGAGGCCCCGCACTTGCTGATTCAAATCAAAGCGTATTTGCCTGAGCTGTTATTATCTGCCGTATCTATTCAGTACGGATTGATCCATGTCTTCTCGCGAAATCCGCATCGCCACCCGTAAAAGCGCCCTGGCCTTATGGCAGGCCGAGTACGTCAAAGCACGTCTTGAACAGGCTCATCCTGGCCTCAGGGTGACCCTGGTGCCCATGGTCAGTCGCGGCGACAAGCTGCTGGACTCGCCGCTGTCGAAAATTGGCGGCAAGGGTCTCTTCGTCAAGGAGCTGGAAACCGCGCTGTTGGAAAATGAAGCAGACATCGCTGTGCATTCGATGAAAGACGTGCCCATGGACTTCCCTGAAGGGTTGGGCCTTTTTTGCATCTGTGAGCGCGAAGACCCGCGCGACGCCTTTGTTTCCAACACTTACGCATCCCTGGATGAATTGCCCCTGGGCAGTATCGTGGGCACCTCGAGCCTGCGTCGCCAGGCCCAATTGCTGACCCGTCGACCCGACCTGCAGGTCCGCTTCCTGCGTGGCAACGTCAACACGCGCCTGGCCAAGCTCGATGCGGGCGAGTATGACGCGATCATCCTCGCCGCCGCCGGCCTGATCCGGCTGGGCTTCGAAGACCGCATCACTCGCGCAATCAGCGTCGAAGACAGCCTGCCGGCCGGCGGGCAGGGCGCGGTCGGCATTGAATGCCGTACCACCGACAGCGAAATTCACGCACTGCTCAAGCCGCTTGACCACGCGGACACCGAAGTTCGTGTCACGGCCGAGCGAGCCCTGAACAAGCACCTCAACGGTGGCTGCCAGGTACCGATCGCCTGCTATGCCGTGCTCGAAGGTGAAAACTTGTGGTTGCGTGGCCTGGTAGGCGACCCGGAGGGCGGCACGTTGCTGACCGCCGAGGTGCGCGGTCCACAACGCGACGCCACGGCCCTGGGCATCCAGGTCGCCGAGGAACTGTTGGACAAGGGCGCTGGCGCCATTCTGCAAAAAATCTACGGTGAGGCCGGCCCGCAGTGACCCAGTGGCGAGTGCTGCTGACACGGCCTGCCGAAGAATCGGCAGCCCTGGCGGCGACATTGTCCGATGCGGGAATATTCAGCAGCGAACTGCCGTTGCTGGAGATCGAAGCTTTACCGGTCACGCCGGAACAACAGGCGGTCCTTGGGGCGTTGCAGCGCTATTGCGCAGTGATCGTGGTGAGCAAGCCGGCGGCGCGTCTTGCCTTGCAACAATTGACCGCGCCCTGGCCACGACTGCCGTGGTTCAGTGTGGGGGCCGCCACGGCACAGGTACTGGCCGATCATGGTTTGGATGTCCACCATCCGCCAACGGGTGACGACAGCGAGGCCTTGCTTCAATTGCCGGCCTTGCGCGAGGCTATCGCATGCCCCGGTGCCAGGGTATTGATCCTGCGCGGCGAGGGCGGCCGGGAGTTGCTCGCAGAGCGTTTGCGCGAGCGAGGTGTTAGTGTCGACTACCTGGAGTTGTACCGCCGTTTCCTTCCGGCCTACGACGCGGGCGCACTGATGCAACGCATCCAGTTGGAACGCTTGAACGGCCTGGTGGTCAGCAGTGGGCAGGGTTTTCTACACTTGCAGGCCCTGGCCGGCTCCGATTGGCCTGAGGTGGCGAAGCTGCCGTTGTTTGTGCCCAGTCCGCGCGTCTACGAGATGGCGCGGGCCGCTGGCGCAGAAAAAGTTGTGGATTGTCGAGGCGCGAGTGCCTCGGCTTTGTTAGTGGCGTTAGGGAGCAATCCCGTTCCCACTCTCTGATACGCAAAGGACGGATACGTGAGCGAAACAGCCTTGCCTAAAGATGAAGCTCAGCCCGCGCTCGATGCGCCGGTCGGGACACCGGTCACCGCGCCACGCCGTGGCAATGGCCTGGCGGTCGTCGCGTTGCTGCTTGGCGCTGCCGGTGTTGCCGCCGGCGGCTGGGGGATCTGGCAGGTCCGTGCCCTGCAAGCCAGCAGCCAGCAGCAACTGGGGCAGGTGCAGACCCTCGATGACCAATCCCAGAGCCTCAAGCAGAGCCAGCAACAATTGGCGGCCCGCCTGGCGCAGTTGCCCGGCGCGGATGAGCTGGAAGAGCGTCGACGCCTGGTTGCCCAGTTACAGGGTGATCAGCAGCGCCTGAATCAGCGTCTGGAAACCGTACTGGGCGCCAGCCGCAAGGATTGGCGCCTGGCTGAGGCCGAGCATCTGATTCGTCTGGCCAGCTTGCGTCTGTCGGCTTTGCAGGACATCAACAGCGCCCAGTCGCTGGTCCAGGGCGCCGACGAAATTCTTCGTGAGCAAAGCGACCCAGGCGCGTTCGCCGCCCGTGAGCAGCTGGCCAAGAGCCTGGCGGCGTTGCGCAGCACCGAACAGCCGGACCGCACCGGCTTGTACCTGCAGTTGGCGGCGTTGCGCGACCAGGTGGTGCAATTGGCGGCTGTCGCTCCGGAGTATCAACTCACCGAGTCCGGTTCCCAGGGCCGTCCCAGCAGCGATACGGGTAATCAGTTGAGCCAATGGTGGGAACAGATCTCCCGTTATTTCCGTATCGACTTCAACCCGGATGACAACATTCGTCCGCTGCTGGCGGGCCAGGGGTTGAATCAAGTGCGCCTGGCCTTGAGCCTGGCGCTGGAGCAGGCACAGTGGGCAGCGCTCAACGGCGAGTCGGCGGTGTATAGCCGTTCGCTGGGGCAGGCGCGCAGCGTGTTGCAGGATAACTTCAACCAGGACAACCCGCAGAGCAAGGCGATGCTGGCGCGTATCGCCGAGCTTGAGCCCAAGGCCGTTTCGGTGGTGACGCCTGACCTGGCCGCGAGCCTGGCGGCCGTGCAGGCGTACCTCGAGCGCCGCCATTTGTCTGCCGACGAAGCCAAGGCTTCGGCTGCCAAGCCTGCGACCCAGGAGTAGAACCGATGAAGCGTTTCTATGTGATCCTGGTGCTGGCAATTGCGATCGCCCTGGCGCTGGCCGTGGGCATTTCCAAACACACCGGCTACGTGCTGATTACCTATCCCCATTTGCTGCATTACGAATCGAGCCTGTGGGCCACATTGGTGGCGGTGTTTGCCATAGGCCTGGCGATCTACCTGATCCGAGTGCTGTTGGGTCTGGTCAGCGTTTCCGGCGGTGTGGTCAACCCGTGGTCGCGGCGCAATCGCAGCCGCCGTGTGCAAGTTGCAATCGAGCAAGGCCAGATGGACCTTGCCGAAGGCCGCTGGGCCAGTGCCGAACGCCACCTGCACCGTGCTGCCGAGGCGGAGCGCCAGCCATTGCTGTACTACCTCGGCGCGGCACGTGCGGCCAACGAGCTGGGCCGTTACGAGGCATCGGATGCTTTGCTGGAGCGCGCCCTGGCTCGCCAGCCCCAGGCGGAGCTGGCCGTTGCCTTGAGCCATGCGCAACTCCAGATGGACCGTGGCGACACGGAAGGTGCCCTGACCACCCTGCAGGCCATGCACGAGCGCCATCCCCACAACGCCCAGGTCCTGCGACAGTTGCAGCGATTGCACCAGCAGCGTGGCGATTGGTCGTCGGTGATTCGCCTGTTGCCCGAACTGCGTAAAGACAAGGTGTTGCCGGCCAGCGAGCTGGCTGAATTGGAGCGTCGGGCCTGGGGAGAAAACCTTGGCCTGGCCGCCCAGCGTGAGGAGCATGGCGAAGCCGGCTTGCAGTCCCTTGACCGCGCATGGGAGCAATTGACTTCAGCCCAGCGCCAGGAGCCACAACTGGTGTTGGCTTATGCCGATCAACTGCGTCGACTGGGCGCCGATGCCAGGGCCGAGGAAGTGCTGCGCGGTGCGATCAAGCGCAGTTATGACAGTCATCTTATTCGGCTCTATGGCCTGCTGCGCGGCAGCGACCCGGCCCGTCAGTTGAAGTTTGCCGAAGGCTGGCTGAAGGATCATCCTGGCGATGCCAGCCTGTTGCTGACGCTGGGTCGTCTCTGCCTGCAGAACAGCCTGTGGGGAAAGGCCCGGGATTATCTGGAAAGCAGCCTGCAGGTGCAGCGCAATCCCGAAGCCTGTGCCGAATTGGCCCGTTTGCTCGCCCAATTGGGTGATACCGAGCGCAGCAACCGGCTGTTCCAGGAAGGCTTGGGGTTACTCGATAATCGTCTACTGGCCTCACCCTTGCCAGCACCGGCGCAAGCTTGAAGTAGGAAAGTGTTCACGGGTTGGCTCAGATCTATCTGTCAGCCAACCCTTTAACCCTTTGTAATTACTGAGCTTAAGTAGACCTGTAATCAATTCTTACGTGTTGTAGGGCGATTTCCTCCGTGTGTTGACGGAATCTCCTTGTCTCTTCGCGGAATTGTCCGCTCCAAGGCGTATTGAAAGGGATCGGGCCTTTCCTCTACCGTAGCGACCTATCTCTTGCGGTGCGGATAAACAATGTCTTTGGCCCCTTTACGCTCCTTGTTTGTCCTGGCGTTCATGGCCGGTGCGCTGACGTTGGGTGTGTCTTTCTATCTGGAATATGGTGCGCTGTTACAGCCCTGCTTTTTGTGCCAGGTACAACGGTTGTTTCTCGCCGTCTTTGTGCTGATCAACCTGATCGCCGCCCTGCATAACCCTGGTCGCGCTGGCGTGTGCCTGTATGGGCTGGCGAGTATCGGGTGTGCATTATTCGGCGCCGTCACCGCCGGGCGCCAAGTGCTGCTGCAGAACACTCCGCCGGATCAGATGCCCAACTGCTGGCCAACCCTGGACTACATGATTGAACACCTGTCGTTCTGGCGGGCTGTCCAGTCAGTCTTCAAGGGTTCGGTCGACTGCGTCGAAATCAATTGGACGCTATTTGACCTCAGCGTTCCGGAGTGGAGCCTGCTGTTTTTCCTGGCGATGCTGATTCTGTGGAGCACACTGCTTTCCCGGTTGTTGCCTGGCCGGCGTCACGTATCACAAAGCGAGGAAAATTCTGTTCATGTGGTAGGACGGGATTAAACGCTTGTATGAACTTTCTCTCCTGCGTACCTTGAAGCCATAGTGATGCGGGCATAATCTGGCCCGCACGCGTTATCGAAAACCGCTTGTCAGACGCGACCTCGGCCGATTGCCGCTTCAACCCTGAAGCATTGCGCGGGCACGGGGCAGCAGCGTCCCCTATAGGGAAGAGAGATCATCATGTTGGAACGTTGCAAGAATGCTCGCGAACGCTGGGGTGGCGTGCACACACAGATCGATAAGTGGTTGGATGCGCGTCGCGAATTGGTTCTGGCTTTTGACGAGTTGGGGGCCGAACCTGGAGCGCTGGCCGAGAAGCGTGAGCCGTTGCAGGACTTCTGCGTTGTACTGGTGGATTACGTTTCTGCCGGTCACCTGAGTATCTACACGCAACTCACCGAGGAAGCGGAAGCCTTCGAGGACGAGCGTGGTCTTGAGTTCGCTGAGACCCTTTACCCGCGCATTGATGTGATTACCGAAAAGCTGCTGGCTTTTAACGATCTGTGCGATGAAGGCAAGTGCGTCGCGGAAAAATTCAAAGAGCTGGGTGGTCTGTTGCACGAGCGTTTCGAGCTTGAAGATTGCCTGATCGAAGTGCTGCACAACGCCCACAAAGAAGAGCCTGCTCAGGTCTGATCGGGGCAATGCGATAAAAAACGGTGCGCATGACGCACCGTTTTTTTATGCGTCAGTGGCGGGTCCCGAGTAGCTCGATGTCGAAGACAAGGGGTGTGTAGGGCGCAATCAATTCGCCTGCGCCGTCCGCGCCGTAGGCTTGGGCCGAGGGGATTACCAGGCGCCATTTCGCGCCTGTGGGCATCTGCTGCAAAGCACTGCGCCAGCCACTGATCACGCTGTCCAGGCGAAACCACTGGGGCTGTGCGCTCTGGTCAAACACGCTTCCATCGGGCAGCCGACCCACATATTTCACCTGCACCTCATCAGTTGCCAACGGCTTGGTGCCCGTGCCCGGCGTCAACTCGGTGAGCAGGATGCCGTCCGCCAACTCACGCACACCCTTTGCAGCTTTTTCCTTCGACAAAAATTGCTGTTCGGCGGCGAGAGCTTTTTCGCTCTGCGGCGCTGGGTTGTCGATGGCGTTCTGTGCTTCGTGTTGTGCAAGAATCTGTTCGATGCGCGCGTTGTCCAGTGCCAATGGTTTGCCTTGGTAGGCTTGTTTGAGTCCATCGATCAGGGCCTGGATCTGCAAGTCGGGGACCTCCTGGCGCAAGCGTTCACCGAGGCTGGCGCCCAGGCTGTAGGCGAGGTCATGCTGATCTTGGACAGCGGTTTTTGGCGGCGATTGCTCGTCCGCATCGGCGCTGGAAATCGCCAGGGCAAGCACTACGAAAAGGTAACGCGACATGGGTGTCCTCCCGCCTGAAGTGCGACGGATTATGCCAGCGTAAATGGCTGAGTAGTGGTGCGCTTTTCTGTTATATCGATAAGAATTTTCGTACGTTGCAACGCAACGCAAACGATACTGTCAACATGCCCTAGCGGCGGTAAGAGCAGAGGGCTAGTATGAGCCGCACCCACGTCAGCCAGGAGGTAAACCATGTCGGCCAAACAGAAGCCTGTAAATACCCCGTTGCACTTACTCCAACAATTGTCGGGCAGCCTGCTCGAACATCTGGAAAGCGCTTGTTCCCAAGCCTTGGCCGATGCAGAAAAACTGCTCGCCAAACTGGAAAAACAACGCGGCAAAGCGCAAGAAAAGCTGCACAAATCCCGCACCAAACTGCAAGACGCCGCCACTGCCGGCAAGGCCAAGGCACAAGCCAAGGCCAAAGACGCTGTTAAAGAACTTGAGGACCTGCTGGACGCCCTCAAGGACCGCCAAGCCGAAACCCGCAGCTACATTTCCCAACTCAAAAAAGACGCTCAGGAAAGCCTGAAACTGGCTCAGGGCGTTGGTCGTGTGAAGGAAGCTGTCACCAAGGCGCTGGGTACTCGTACTCCGGCTAAAGCTGTCGCAGCCAGCGCGGCCAAGAAGCCAGCGAGCAAGGCTGTTGCAGCGAAGGCACCGGCTAAAACGGCCGCCAAGCCAGCTGCTAAAACCGCTGCTGCAAAACCAGCCGCCAAGCCAGCCGCTAAAACTGCCGCTGCAAAACCAGCCGCCAAGCCAGCCGCTAAAACTGCCGCTGCAAAACCAGCCGCCAAGCCAGCTGCGAAAACTGCCGCTGCAAAACCAGCCGCCAAGCCAGCCGCTAAAACCGCTGCTGCAAAACCGGCCGCTAAGCCAGCTGCTAAATCTGCTGCTGCCAAACCAGCCGCTAAGCCAGCCGCTAAAACTGCTGCTGCCAAACCAGCCGCCAAGCCAGCCGCTAAAACCGCTGCTGCCAAACCAGCCGCCAAGCCAGCTGCCAAAACCGCTGCTGCCAAACCGGCCGCCAAGCCAGTTGCTAAAACCACTGCTGCCAAACCAGCCGCCAAGCCAGCTGCCAAAACCGCTGCTGCCAAACCGGCCGCCAAGCCAGCCGCTAAAACCACTGCTGCCAAACCAGCCGCCAAGCCAGCTGCAAAACCGGCCGCAAAACCCGCTGCCAAGCCTGCTGCGGCAAAGCCAGCACCTGCAAAGCCAGCAACTCCCGCAGCAACTGCAGCTACCCCGGCAGCGTCCTCCGCTCCAACCGCATCCGTCGGCAGCGCTGCTGCACCGGCAGCGCCAAGCGTCACCCCAACCAGCGCTTCCTAAGCGCGGGTGACCATGACGCGCAGCTGCTGCAGCGCGTTGTGGTCAAGGTTGGCGGCTTCGGTCGCCAGACCTTCAAGCCATTCCTGTCGACCTGTCACCTCATTGCTCGACCATGACTGCGCCAGCGCTTCCAGGCGCATCAGCAAGGCTCGCTCGGCCTCCAGCTCCAAAGCCTTGACCTGCTCTCGCAATTCAGCCAGTTGCGCATCCTGCTGTGCCATTCCCCGCCATTGCACACGTACCGCTCGCAAAGGTTCGACGACGTGCATCCGCCACGGTCGCGCAAGCTGTTGCAGTGCCACGACGCGCTCGGGCAGCCGCGCCACACCCCGTTGTTCCAGCCACGCACCACACAGCAGCAGGCACACATCCGCTCCCTGTTCCTGCAACCGCAGGCAAGCGGCCTCCACACCGGGGCGGGCATAAGTCGAGAGGGCAAAGCTCCACAGGTCAGCGCACATATTCACACCCAAGCCAGCGGTCAACGAAGCTGGTAGACTCCGCCGCCATTATGATCCGACTTCAAAGCCTAACATTACAGCGTGGCCCGCAGCGTCTTCTTGAAGATGCCGAGCTGACCCTGCACGCCGGTCACAAAGCCGGCCTGATCGGTGCCAATGGCGCCGGAAAATCCACGTTGTTTGCCCTGTTGCTGGGTGAGCTGACCCCGGATTCCGGGGACTGCCTGCTGCCGGCCGACTGGCGCATCGCCCATATGCGCCAGGAGATCGACACCCTGGACCGCATCGCGATCGACTACGTGCTCGATGGCGACCTGCGCCTGCGCCAGGTACAGCGCGACCTCGCCGCAGCGGAAACAGCCCAGGACGGCGCCGCCCAGGCGCGCCTGCACTCGGAACTCGACAGCGCCGACGGCTACACCGCCGACGCCCGCGCCCGCAAGATGCTGGCCGGCCTGGGTTTTACCAACGAACAGATGGATCGCCCGGTCGCCGACTTCTCCGGCGGCTGGCGCATGCGCCTGAACCTGGCCCAGGCGCTGATGTGTCCCTCGGACCTGCTGCTGCTCGACGAACCGACCAACCACTTGGACCTCGATGCGATCCTGTGGCTGGAAGACTTCCTCAAGAACTATCAGGGCACCTTGTTGCTGATTTCCCACGACCGGGATTTCCTTGATGCCGTGGTCGACAATATCGCCCATGTCGAACAGAAGAAAATCACGCTCTACCGTGGCGGCTATACCGCCTTCGAGCGCGCCCGTGCCGAGCGCCTGGCCCAACAGCAGCAAGCGTTCGAGAAGCAACAGGCGCAACGTGCGCACATGGAAAGCTACATTGCCCGGTTCAAGGCCCAGGCCACCAAGGCCCGCCAGGCCCAGAGCCGGATCAAGGCCCTGGAGCGCATGGAAGAGCTGTCGGCGGCCCACGTCGATTCGCCGTTCGACTTCGTATTCCGTGAGTCGGTGAAAATCTCCAGCCCCCTGCTCGACCTGTCGGATGCGCGCCTGGGTTATGGCGACAAGACCGTCCTGGAGAAGGTCAAGCTGCAGCTCATACCCGGTGCGCGGATCGGTTTGCTGGGGCCTAACGGCGCGGGCAAGTCGACGCTGATCAAGAATCTGTCGGGCGAGCTTGAGCCTTTGGCCGGGCACCTGACCCGTGGCGAGAACACGGTGGTGGGTTACTTCGCCCAGCATCAACTGGACTCGCTCGATGCCAAGGCCAGCCCGTTGTTGCACCTGCAGCGCCTGGCGCCGAGCGAACGCGAGCAAACCCTGCGCGACTTCCTCGGAGGCTTCGACTTCCGTGGTGCGCGCATCGACGAGCCGGTGCTGAACTTCTCCGGTGGTGAAAAAGCCCGACTGGCCCTGGCCCTGATTGCCTGGGACCGTCCGAACCTGTTGCTGCTTGACGAACCGACCAACCACCTGGACCTGGAAATGCGCCTGGCGCTGACCATGGCCCTGCAGGAGTTCAGTGGCGCGGTATTGGTGGTGTCTCACGACCGCCATCTGCTCAAGAGCACCACCGATAATTTCCTGCTGGTGGCCGATGGCAAGGTCGAAGAGTTCGATGGCGATCTGGACGACTATGCCCGCTGGCTGACTGACTATCGTCTGCGCAATGCGCCGGTCAGCAACACCCCGGTCAACCCGGACAAGACCGACAAGAAAGCCCAGCGCCAGGCCGCCGCCGCACTGCGTCAGCAGCTGGCACCGCACAAGCGCGAAGCCGACAAGCTGGAGGCCGAGCTGGGCAAGGTGCATGAGCGCCTGGCCCGGATCGAAACCAGCCTGGGCGACAGCGCCGTGTATGAGGCCGCGCGCAAGGATGAATTGCGTGACTTGCTGGCCGAACAGGCCAGGCTCAAGGTGCGCGAAGGGCAGTTGGAGGAGTCCTGGATGGAAGCCCTCGAACTGCTTGAAACCCTGCAAGCGCAGCTCGAGGCGCTGTCCTGATGGAAGCGTTGCAGCTGCCCTTGCCGGCGCAATGGATCGAACCTGTGTGGATCGGCGTGCAAATCCTGCTGATCCTGCTGGCGGGCTACCTTGCCCAGCGTTTTGTCGCCAAAGGCCTGACCCGCCTGGGTGAGCGCTATCCGTTGCCGCCGCAGTTGCTGATGCCGCTGCGTGGAGGCCTGCGCTGGCTGATCATGGGCAGCGCGCTGATCTTCGTGTTGGGCCGCCTGGGTGTATCTGCCACGGTGCTGTGGACGGCGCTGTCAGGCTTTGTGGCCGTGGCGGCAGTGGCGTTCTTCGCCATGTGGTCCGTGCTGTCCAATTTGCTGTGCGCCATTTTGATCTTCACTGTGGGGCCATTCCGCCTCGGCGATATCGTCGAACTGGTGGACACCGTCGACAAGCCCGGCGTGAAGGGGCGCGTGGTGGCGATCAATCTGCTCTATACCACGCTGATCGAGGTGCAGGAGGCCGGCACCGACAGTGCGATGGTGCAAGTGCCCAACAGCCTGTTCTTCCAGCGTTCGGTACGGCGCTGGCCTGGTACGCACGTGTTCCCTGGCGACCGCTAGAATCATATCTTGTAAAAATTTATAGCCAGCCTTTGGTCGCCGGAGTTAGCTTAAGGCACAACCGCAAACTCCCTTTCGAGGTGTGCTATGGCACTCGACACGTGGCTGGCTTTTCTCGTGGCCAGCTGGATCATTTCCCTTTCCCCTGGCGCAGGCGCCATCGCCTCGATGTCCAGCGGCCTGCAGTACGGTTTTGTACGCGGCTACTGGAACGCCATTGGCCTGCAGCTGGGCCTGGCGATGCAGATTGCCGTGGTGGCGGGCGGCCTGGGTGCGATTCTGGCGACATCATCGACTGCGTTCTATGCGATCAAGTGGTTCGGGGTGGCGTACCTGGTGTACCTGGCCATCAAGCAATGGCGCGCCTTGCCGCTGGACATGACCGATGACGCGGCGATACGTCCGATCGGCAAGCCGCTGGCGATGATGTTCCGCGGGTTCCTGGTCAACGCCAGCAACCCCAAGGCGCTGGTGTTCATGCTCGCGGTGTTGCCGCAGTTCGTGAATCCACAGGCGCCGTTGGCGATTCAGTACCTGATCATTGGTGCGACGATGATCAGCGTCGACATGATCGTGATGGCCGGTTACACGGGTCTGGCCTCGAAAGTCCTGCGCCTGCTGCGCTCGCCCAGACAGCAGAAGCGTGTAAACCGTACGTTCGCCGGGCTGTTCGTCGGTGCCGCCGGTTTCCTCGCCAGCCTGCATCGCGCCACGGCCTGACTGAAGAAACTGGATCAAAATGTGGGAGGGGCGGTTTTGTGGCGTGACGAAATAACACCTTGAGTCAAATCGGTTAAAGCTCAACAATAGTGTTACTTCGTATTTCCACCTGAGATTCATTCATGACTGCCCCCTTCCGTTTTCTCGCCTGGCTGATGCTGCCGGTGTTGATGTCGTGCAGCTTCAATCTATGGGCCGCGACCGCCGAAGGCGCACCACAGGCTCTGCATTTGCTCGATTACATCGGCGCCGACTACCCGCCGACGGTAGAGGCGGGCAAGGTGGTGGACGAATCCGAATTTCGAGAACAGGTGGAGTTCCTGGGCGTGCTGCAGGGGCTGGTCGCGCAACTGCCGGAAAAACCCGAACGCGCCGAGTTGATAAAGGGCGTCGATGAGTTGCTGGCGGCCGTCACTGCCCATGCAGACGGCGCAACTGTTGCCCGCCAGGCGCGTCAGTTGGGCGCCAAACTGGCGGTGGCGTATGAAGTCAGCCAGGCGCCGGCGATCACTCCAGATCCCACGCGCGGTGCGCCGCTGTATGCCCAGCATTGCTCGGTGTGCCACGGTACTGCTGGCGCCGGCGATGGCCCGGCCGCCATGGGCATGACACCGCCGCCCGCCAACCTGCGCGATGCTACGCGCCTGGATCGCCTGAGCCTGTATGCGATCTACAACACCCTGGGCCTGGGTGTCGAAGGCACCGACATGCCCTCCTTTTCCGATCAGTTGGATGACCGTCAGCGTTGGGACCTCGCCACTTACATCGCAGGTTTCACAGCGGACCCGGCTGCGGCCAAGAGCGAACAGCCCTTCAACCTCGCCGACCTGGCGCGCCAGACGCCCAACGAAGTGCTGGCGGCAGACGGCCCTGCGGCCGCGGCGACCTTCCGCGCCCAGCGTGCACAACCGCCGCAGGTCAAGCGTGGCCCGGCGCAGTTGCTCGATTACACCTCCGCCACCCTGGACAAAAGCCTGGCCGCGTTCCGTAACGGCGACCACGAACAAGCCTATGACCTGTCGGTAGCCGCTTATCTGGAAGGCTTCGAGCTGGTGGAAAGCTCACTGGATAACGTCGACGCCAACGTGCGCAAGGACACCGAGAAGGCGCTGATGGCCTATCGGCAGTCATTGCAGGACGGCCTGCCGATCGAGCAGGTGCAACAGCGCCTGGACGTGGCCAAGGGCAAGCTCGGTGAGTCTGCCGGCTTGCTCGGCGGCGACGGCCTGAGTTGGTCGTTGAGTTACATCTCCGGTTTGCTGATCCTGCTGCGCGAAGGCCTGGAAGCGATCCTGGTGCTTGCCGCGATCCTGGCCTTCCTGCGTAACACCGGCCAGCAATCGGCGGTGCGCAGTGTCAACGTCGGCTGGGGCCTGGCGCTGTTGGCCGGCTTGGCCACCTGGGCGCTGGCGGCGTATGTGATTGATGTCAGCGGCGCCCAGCGTGAATTGCTGGAAGGCTGCACGGCGCTGTTTGCCAGCGTGATGGTGCTGTGGCTGGGCGTCTGGATGCACGACCGGCGCCACGCGGCAGCCTGGCAGGAATACATCAAGAGCAGCCTGGTGGGCGGCGGTGGACGCTTTGGTTTTGCGCTGCTGGCATTCTTCTCGGTGTACCGCGAACTGTTCGAAGTGATCCTGTTCTACGAAACCCTGTGGCTGCAAGCCGGCCCGGCCGGGCACGACGCGGTGCTGGCGGGCGGCGCCACCGCCCTGGTGCTGCTCGTGGGCCTGGCCTGGGTGATTCTGCGCGGTTCGGCGAAGCTGCCGCTGGCGCTGTTCTTTGGCATCAACGCCGCGCTGTTGTGCGCACTGTCGGTGGTATTCGCCGGGCATGGCGTCAAGGCACTGCAAGAGGCAGGCATCTTCGGTACTCGGCCGGTGGCGTTTTTTGACTTTGACTGGCTGGGCATTCATGCCGATGCGTATTCGTTGAGTGCGCAGGCCGTGGCGATACTGGCGATCGTGGTGCTGTATGGCCGCAGTCGCCTGGCCGAGAAGCAAAGGGCGGCGGCGTAGGCATGCGGGTCTGGATCGACGCGGACGCTTGCCCACGGGCGGCAAAGGACCAAGTGGTGAAATTCGCCCTCAAGCGTCAATTCGAGGTGGTGCTGGTGGCGGGGCAGAGTCAGATCAAACCGGGCTTTTCCTGCGTGAAGTTGATCGTGGTGCCCAGCGGCCCTGACGCAGCCGATGATTATCTCGTTGAACACGCAGTGCCTGGCGAACTGGTGATCTGCAGCGACGTGCCGTTGGCTGACCGGCTGGTGAAAAAGGGCGTCACGGCCCTTGACCCACGGGGCAAGGAGTTCAGCCCGGCGAACATGAGCGAGCGCCTGGCGGTGCGTAACCTGTTCACCGATCTGCGTGAGCAAGGCCAGATGGGCGGCGGGCCGCCGCCCCATGGTGAAAAAGACAAGCAAGCGTTTGCCAATGCGCTTGACCGCCTGCTTACCCGTTTAATGAAGCCTTTGTAGGAGCGAGCTTGCTCGCGAAGAATGTCAACGATAACGCGGGCACTCTGGATGAACGCGGCGCTCTCAGGTTCTTCGCGAGCAAGCTCGCTCCTACAAAAACAAGCTCGTTCCTACGGAAAGAGGATGTCAGTCGTTCTCGTGGGTCAGTTCCAGCACCCGGTCTACCAGCTTGTTGATGCCCGACGCGACTTCACTGATGTTCTTGCCCAGCATATAGGCCGGCGTACTCACCAACTTGCGCGCGGTGTCCTCGACAATATCTTCCACTGTGCATTCCTGATGGGTGGCGCCCATTTTGTCCAGGGCGGCTGCGGTGTCGGCATCGTTGCCGATGGTACAGGTCACGCCGGGGCCGTAGATTTTCGCGGCCAGGGCAGGGGAAATGCAGATCAGCCCCACAGGCTTGCCGGCTTCGGCAAAGGCTTCGGCCAATTCCAGGACCTGAGGGTTGACGCTGCAGCCGGCGCCTTGCACGGCAAAATCCGACAGGTTCTTCGCCGCGCCGAACCCGCCCGGCACGATCAGCGCATCGAAGTCAGCAGCGTTGGCCTCGCGGATATCCTTGACCGCGCCTCGGGCGATGCGCGCTGACTCCACCAATACATTACGCGATTCGGGCATTTCTTCGCCGGTGAGGTGGTTGATCACATGCAACTGCGCAATATCCGGCGCAAAACATTCAACGTGAGCGCCGCGCTGGTCCAGGCGCAGCAGGGTGATCACGCTTTCCTGGATCTCTGCACCGTCGTATACGCCACAGCCGGAAAGGATCACTGCAATCTTTTTGCTCATGGGCATTTCTCCTGATTCATGGCGTTAAATGTCTACTAATTTGTAACCTGTTGCCAATGGGAACTCACGCCACTGCACCTAATCTTGCTGTAACAAAAAAAGACCGGACTAGCCCATGGACTTCGTGCCTTACGCGGTACCGTTTTTCATTGCGTTGATCGTGGTTGAGCTGCTGGCCGACCGCTGGCGCGGTGCGCGCAACTATCGAGTGGCGGATGCCATCAACAGCCTCAGCACCGGGGTGCTGTCCACCACAACCGGATTGCTGACCAAAGGTGTGGGCCTTTTGACTTACGCGTTCGCCCTCAAGCACCTGGCGCTGATCGAGTTGTCGGCCCGGAGTGCCTGGACCTGGGTGTTCGCATTCGTGTTCTACGACTTCTGCTATTACTGGCTGCATCGCATGGGCCATGAGCGCAATATCCTCTGGGCTGCGCACTCCGTGCACCATCAGAGCGAGGACTACAACCTCACCACCGCGCTACGCCAGACCAGCACCGGCTTCTTGCTGAGCTGGATCTTCTACCTGCCCCTGGCCGTGCTCGGTGTGCCGTTAGTGGTGTTCATCAGCGTGGCTTCGCTCAACCTGCTGTATCAATTCTGGGTCCATACACGTCACGTTCCCAAGCTGGGCTGGTTCGAATGGTTCTTCGTCACCCCGTCCAATCATCGGGCCCACCACGCACAGAACGCTCTCTACATGGATCGCAACTATGGCGGGGTGTTCATTTTTTGGGATCGGCTGTTCGGCACGTTCCAGGAGGAAGATGACAACGAGCCGGTGATCTTCGGTGTCACCACGCCCCTGGCCAGCTGGAACCCGCTGTGGGCAAACCTGCAGTTTTATGCGCAGCTGTGGAACGATGCCCGCCGTACTGAAAGCCACTGGGACAAGTTGCGCATCTGGTTTATGCGCACCGGCTGGCGCCCCGCCGATGTGAAAGCCAAGTATCCGCTGGCCAAGCCGGACCTGGCCCGGTTCCGCAAATTCGAGGTGCCGCTGGACAGACGCCAACAGGTTTATGTCGCGCTGCAATTCGCAGTTTACGTGGGGTTTGGCAGCTATCTGATGAATATCGGCGAAGGTCTGCCCACGGAGGCGCTGGTCCTGGGCTGGGGTGCGATGGCGTTGGGGCTGTTCACGTTGGGGGTCGCGTTGGAGAATCGCCCGTGGGCGCTGAAGGCCGAGTGGGTGCGCCTGGGGCTGAATGTGCCCTTGGTAGGGCTGGCCCCGTGGGTCGGGCTGTGGCCCGCCGGCAACCTGGGCTGGCTGGGCCTGGCGAGCTACACCGCGCTCAGCGTGATCGGCCTCTACTGCTGCAGGGGCCGGCTTACGCGTCTGGCGTCTTAGGCGTTTCGACTGGCGCGGGTTCGGCAGCGCGCCGAGCCTTGGCCTCGGCGCATGCCTCGCGGGCGATGCGGGCATTCTTGAAGCGGCGTCGCAGCCACAAGCCAAAACCCAGCACCAGCAAGGCGCCCAGTACCCACAGCTCGTATTTCTTGACGCTGCCGAGCATGCCTTCGAGCACTGCGCCGAAGTGGTAGGCCGCAGCCCCCAGCGCTGCCGCCCATATCGCTGCACCAATACCGTTAAGGATCAGATAGCGCAGGGGCGGGTAGCCGGACAGGCCAATCGCCACGGGCATGACCGTGCGCAAACCGTAGACGAAGCGAAAGCTCAGTACCCAGATATCCGGATGCTTGCGGATATGCTCCAGCGCCTTGTCGCCCATCAATTGCCAGCGCGGTTTGCGCGCCAGCAACTTGCGGCCGTGCTTGCGCCCCATGTAGTACCAAAGCTGGTCACCGGCGTAGCTGCCGAAAAAGGCAACGACCACCACCAGGTTGATATCCATGTATCCACGAAACGCCAGGAAGCCTGCGAGTACGAGGATGGTCTCGCCTTCGAAGAACGTGCCGAGGAAGAGGGCAAAGTAGCCGAAGTCATGCAGAAATTGTTGAAGCATGGTCTAGGGTGCTGGCGAAATGAACGCGCAGCCTACGCCTTCACGAAGATTCATGAAAGTATCGAGATGTGTCACGAAGTGAACAATTCCTGTGTCAGTGCAGAATGTGACTACAGGTCGCATCGATAAGCACAACTGTCATTCGTTCGTCATAATGGCCGCTTATAACTGCACCGCTCGCCCGTAAACGCGGGCTCAGGAGTCTGTCGTGAGCTTTACCCCCGCCAATCGGCTGTTCCCCGCCACGCGTCTGCGTCGTAACCGTCGTGATGATTTTTCGCGCCGTCTGGTACGTGAAAATGTACTGACGACGAATGATCTGATCCTGCCGGTATTCGTGCTGGACGGCGAAAATCGCCGGGAAGCGGTGGCTTCGATGCCAGGGGTGGAGCGCTTGAGCATCGATCTGCTGCTTGAAGAAGCCGCGCATTGGGTGGCGCTGGGCATTCCGGCGCTGGCGCTGTTCCCGGTAACGCCCGCAGAGCTCAAGTCACTTGACGCGGCCGAAGCCTGGAACCCGCAGGGCATCGCCCAGCGCGCCACCCGCGCCCTGCGCGAGCGTTTCCCGCAGCTTGGGGTGATCACCGACGTGGCCCTCGATCCATTCACCACCCACGGGCAGGATGGCATCCTCGATCCGTCAGGCTACGTCGAGAACGACATCACCGTCGATGCGCTGGTCAAGCAGGCCTTGTCCCACGCGGCGGCGGGTGCCCAGGTGGTGGCGCCGTCGGACATGATGGACGGTCGCATCCAGGCGATTCGCGAAGCGCTTGAGTTGGCCGGACATGTCAACGTGCGGATCATGGCCTACTCGGCCAAGTATGCCAGCGCCTATTACGGCCCCTTCCGCGAGGCGGTGGGCTCGGCCCTGAACCTGGGCAAGGCCGACAAGGCTTCGTACCAGATGGACCCGGCCAACAGCCAGGAAGCCCTGCACGAAGTGGCGGCCGACCTGGCCGAAGGCGCCGATATGGTGATGGTCAAGCCAGGGATGCCTTACCTGGACATCCTTTGCCGGGTCAAAGAGGAATTCAAAGTGCCGACCTTTGTCTATCAGGTCAGCGGTGAATACGCCATGCACATGGCCGCAATCCAGAATGGTTGGTTGAGTGAAGGGGTGATCCTCGAATCCCTGACAGCCTTTAAACGTGCCGGCGCTGATGGCATTCTGACCTACTTCGCCGCCCGCGCTGCCCAATTGCTTAGAGAGCAACAATAGCCCTCACAGGAACACTCATGAATACCGAAGGACTTACAGAAGTTGCCGTAAAAGACGCTCATCCGGTGGTTGAACAAGTCGCCGAGACCCCGCCGGAGCTGGAGCCGGCCCCGCCTGCTGTGGTTGCCGAAGCGCCGGCGCCGGCGCCGGTTGCCGTGGTCACCAACCTGGATGACAGCAGCCTGTACATCCACCGCGAGCTGTCACAACTGCAATTCAACATCCGCGTGCTGGAACAGGCGCTGGATGAGTCCTATCCGTTGCTGGAACGGCTCAAATTCCTGCTGATTTTCTCGAGCAACCTGGACGAATTCTTCGAAATCCGGGTCGCCGGCCTCAAGAAGCAGATTACCTTCGCCCGTGAGCAAGCCGGGGCCGACGGCCTGCAACCGCACCAGGCCCTGGCGCGCATCAGTGAGCTGGTGCACGGCCATGTGGACCGCCAATACGCGATCCTCAACGACATCCTGCTGCCGGAACTGGAAAAACATCAGGTTCGCTTCATCCGTCGCCGTCACTGGACCACCAAGATCAAGACCTGGGTGCGCCGTTACTTCCGTGACGAGATCTCACCGATCATCACCCCGATCGGCCTCGACCCGACGCACCCGTTCCCGTTGCTGGTGAACAAGAGCCTCAACTTCATCGTCGAGCTGGAAGGCATCGACGCCTTCGGCCGCGACTCGGGCCTGGCGATCATTCCGGCGCCGCGTCTGTTGCCACGCATCATCAAAGTACCCGAAGAAGTGGGGGGCGCTGGGGATAACTATGTATTCCTGTCGTCGATGATCCATGCGCACGCCGATGACCTGTTCCAGGGCATGAAGGTCAAGGGCTGCTACCAGTTCCGCCTGACCCGTAACGCCGACCTGGCGCTGGACTCCGAAGACGTCGAAGACCTGGCACGTGCCCTGCGCGGCGAGCTGTTTTCGCGGCGCTACGGCGATGCGGTGCGCCTGGAAGTGGCCGATACCTGCCCCAAACACCTGTCGGACTACCTGCTCAAGCAGTTCAACCTGGCCGAATCCGAGTTGTATCAGGTCAATGGCCCGGTCAACCTGACGCGCCTGTTCAGCATCACCGGCCTGGACAGCCATCCGGAGCTGCAATACAAGCCGTTTACGCCGCAAATCCCGAAACTGCTGCAGAACAGCGAGAACATCTTCAGTGTGGTGAGCAAGCAGGACATCCTGCTGCTGCACCCCTTCGAGTCGTTCACGCCGGTGGTCGACCTGTTGCGCCAGGCCGCCAAGGACCCTCACGTGCTGGCCGTGCGCCAGACGCTGTACCGATCAGGCGCCAACTCGGAAATCGTCGATGCGCTGGTGGATGCTGCGCGTAACGGCAAGGAAGTCACCGCAGTGATCGAGCTGCGAGCGCGCTTTGATGAGGAGTCCAACCTGCAACTGGCCAGCCGTCTGCAAGCGGCCGGTGCGGTGGTGATCTACGGCGTGGTCGGCTTCAAGACCCACGCCAAGATGATGCTGATCCTGCGCCGCGAAGCCGGTGAGATCGTGCGTTATGCTCACTTGGGCACCGGCAACTACCACGCCGGCAACGCCAAGCTCTACACCGACTACAGCCTGCTGACCTCCGACGACGCCTTGTGCGAAGACGTCGGCAAGCTGTTCAGCCAGCTCATCGGCATGGGCAAGACCTTGCGCATGAAGAAACTGCTGCATGCGCCGTTCACCCTGAAGAAGGGCATGCTCGACATGATTGCCCGCGAGACCCAGTTTGCCCTCGACGGCAAGCCGGCGCACATCATCGCCAAATTCAACTCGCTGACCGATCCGAAGATTATCCGCGCGCTGTACAAGGCCAGCCAGTCGGGCGTGCGCATCGACCTGGTGGTACGTGGCATGTGCTGCCTGCGCCCGGGCATTGTCGGCGTCTCGCATAACATCCATGTGCGCTCGATCATCGGCCGCTTCCTGGAGCACACGCGGGTGTTCTACTTCCTGAACGGCGGCGAAGAGCAGATGTTCCTCTCCAGCGCCGACTGGATGGAGCGCAACCTCGACAAGCGTGTGGAGACCTGTTTCCCGGTGGAAGGCAAAAAGCTGATCATGCGCGTCAAGAAGGAGCTGGAAAGCTACCTGACCGACAACACCCACAGCTGGAGTTTGCAGTCGGACGGGCGGTATGTACGCAACACGCCGACCGGCAACCAGAACGCGCGCAGTGCTCAGGCGACGCTGCTGGAGAAGCTGGGCAGCCCGATCCTGACGGTGAACTAGAGCCCAACGCGGTGTGAAAAATGTGGGAGGGGCGGTGCGACGATTCGACTTGCCCCCGATGGCAGTGTGTCAGTCACTTATTTGTAAACTGACCCACTGCTATCGGGGGCAAGCCCCCTCCCACATTTGGTTTGCGGTGTGCTTTAGCGCAGGTTCAGGCTGAACCCCACCCGCGTCAGCCACTCCGCTTCCTGGGCGAAGTCCGCCTGGGTCAGCTGGTTTTCGTCCAGCCAGCCTTTGGGGAACATCACTTCCAGACTGTCGCCGTCGGCGCGCAGTTTCACCTGGGGCATTTCCTGGGTGCCGCGGATGTGATGGAACAGGATTGCAAAGCGCAACAGCGCGCACAGCCGAATCAGCTTGATGCCGTCCATGCCGAACTCGGCAAACTTGTCCTTGGGAATATTGCGACGGTGACCGCGCACCAGCAGCGCGAGCATCTGCTGGTCTTCCCGTGAGAACCCGGCCAGGTCCGAGTGCTCGATCAGGTAGGCGCCGTGCTTGTGATAGTGGTAGTGGGCGATGTCCAGGCCCACTTCGTGCACCTTGGCGGCCCAGCCCAGCAGTTCGCGCCATACGCCGTTTTGCAGGTCCCAGTCGTCGGCCACCTGGTCGAAGGCATGCAGGGCTTTGCGCTCGACGCGAGCCGCTTGCTCCAGGTCGACGTGGTAGCGCTCCATCAGCGAACTGAGGGTGCGCTCACGCACATCTTCATGATGATGGCGACCGAGCAGGTCATAGAGCACACCTTCGCGCAGGGCGCCGTCACAGTGGTCCATGCGTTGCAGTTCGAGGGCGTCGAAGATCGCTTCAAGAATCGCCAGGCCCGCCGGGAAGATGGTGCGGCGGTCAGGCTTGATGCCGTCGAAGTCGATCTTCTCGGCATCCCCCAGCTTGAACAGCTTGCGCTTGAGCCACGCCAGGCCTTCGGCATTCACCTCGCCAGTGCCATGGCCGCCGGCCTTGAGCGCCAGGCCGATGGCACGGATGGTGCCGGAGGAGCCGATGGCTTCATCCCAGCTCAGGCGGTGCAGGGCGTGTTCGATACTCATGATCTCCAGCCGCGCCGCCGTGTAGGCCTGGGCATAGCGCGCCGGGGTGATCTTGCCGTCCTTGAAATAACGCTGCGTGTAGCTGACGCAGCCCATCTGCAGGCTTTCGCGCAGCAGGGGTTCGAAACGCTGGCCGATGATGAATTCCGTGCTGCCGCCGCCAATGTCCGCGACCAGGCGTTTGCCCGGGGTGTCTGCCAGCGTATGGGAAACCCCGAGGTAAATCAGGCGCGCTTCTTCGCGGCCGGAAATAACCTCTACCGGGTGCCCGAGGATTTCCTCGGCGCGATGGATGAATTCATTGCGGTTGCGGGCTTCGCGCAAGGCGTTGGTGCCCACTATTCGTACAGCGCCAGGGGGCATGCCGTTGATCAGTTGCGCAAAGCGCTTGAGGCAGTCGAGCCCACGCTGCATGGATTCTTCATTGAGCTGACGTTCGTCGTTGATCCCGGCAGCCAGTTGCACTTTCTCTCCGAGCCGCTCAAGGATGCGGATTTCACCGTTCTGGGCCTTGGCCACGACCATGTGAAAGCTGTTGGAGCCCAGGTCGATGGCTGCGATCAGGGACAGATTCTTGGCTTGGGATTGCGGCATGGTTTGGGGATCTCGGTCGATAACCTTGTCATCGTGCCACGATCGACCGCTGGAGCCAACGCGTTGTGCTTCGGTAATTTTTCTGAAGCTGTCTGCGAGGATTTCTTGTGAGATATGTAGGGTGATATCCCATCATAGCTGCTGAGTAGTGACTTAGTTTTGTAGGGAGTTTTAACTCTGGTTGTAGTCAAGCCGGTTTTTGATTATTCCTACAGAGTGCGTTTGGTTATTCCAGTGATTAATTTGTCTTGGCCTACCTTTAAGTTGTTATTAGGTAGCCTGAAATTTTTACTGTTCTTACAGTGGCCGTAGTTTTATCCGATTCTTTAATTCAGCGCCAAAGCGACACACTGTCATCCGGCAATTTTGCCTTGGTGTTATTTATGTGTCGTTGTGGGTGTCCGGGAAGATAAAGCGTTTGGCGATGGAGCCGCCAAGACGAAAACAGAAAAGCACCTGATAACTTTAAGTGACAGGTCTAATATGAAGAAAATTGTTGGATTGACCCTGGGTCTTGCATGCATGGCGGCAAACATGGGGGCCTATGCCGCCACCAGCGCCGAACTGATCGTCAGGGGCGTCATCAAGCCCGCCGCCTGCAACCTCAGCATGAGCGGCGGTGGCATTATCAACTATGGCGATATTCCCTCCGGCCAACTGTCCCAGACGGCGTTCAACGCGCTTGGCGAAAAAACCACGCCTATCACCGTCAGCTGTGGCAATACGCCGGCCCAGTTCGGTCTCAAGTTTGTCGACCTGCAGGCCGGCAGCAAGGTAACGGGCATACTCACGGCACTCGGCGGAGGTTACACCGAGGCGCACAACTTTGGGTTGGGCACCGTGGCCGGTCGCAAGACCGGTGGTTTTGCCGTCACCCTCAAGGACCTGCGATCGACGAGCGCAACGCTGTCTCCGATCATGCGAGTCAGCGGTGGCGCCTGGCAAAACAGTGATGGCAAGGTTGCACAATCGCCTAGTCAATATTCCTGGCGCAGTGGTTCATCGCCCACGCCTGCCGCGATCTCCCAGTTGACCGGGACGATCACTGTGCGAGCGGTTATCAATAAAGGCCAGGACCTGGACCTGAGCCGCGACGTTACTCTGGATGGGCGCGCAACACTTGAGTTGAGTTACATCTAAGCGTCATAACGACAGTCGATCAAGAGGCTTGATGTTTCTGATCGACTGTTTTTTATGCGCAGCCGGCGATCAGCAGTCAACTTTAAGGTTGTGGGGAGCACAGTGTGTCCAGTCGTTCAGTATTAAAAAATATGCGATTATTATTTGCAATGTTGATGCTCTGTGTTGTCGGTGTTGCGGTGGCAGATGGCATGTTGCCCGAAACCACGGTCATTGTGCTGAACGAAGAACAGGGTGAAGCGACTATAAACATCAAGAATACCGACGCGGCGCCGGCATTACTGCATTCGGTAATAGAAAATGTGCCTGAAGATATGGAACCGCTCTTGATCGTGACGCCGCCTATTGCGCGGGTGGAAGCGGGAGAGACACAACTGGTCCGCTTTATCAGCACTTTGAAGGCACCGTTGAAGACTCAGCGGTTAAAGCGCGTAACTTTTGAAGGCATCCCCCAGGCGCGTGCTGCGGGCGGTGCGACCATTGGTATCACCCTGCGGCAGAACTTGCCGCTGATCCTGCATCCCCAGGGCCTGCCCGTTCATCACACGCCCTGGGAACTGTTGAAGTGGCGGAGCACAGGGCAACGCTTGTCGGTTCACAACGACAGCGCTTATGTGGTGCGCATGGCACCACAGGTCCGGTTATTGCCACAGGGAACCCTGGCTACGTTGCCACGCACCTACATCCTGCCGGGCGAAGCGCTGGCGGTGAAGGTTGAAGGCCCCCTGCAGGGACTCACCGGCATTGAGATTCAGCCGGCCACGATCTACGGCTTTTCGGTAGAAAACTACCGGGCCCCGATCACTGCCGATGGGGGTTGATCAACCCATGACCAACCTGTCGAGTCACCGAACTGGAACATCTTTACGGGCCCGCCGACCCACCCTGCTCGTGGGGGTCGCGACACTCTGGAGTTTGCCTGGCGTTGTCCCGGCGTTGGAGTTGGGCGAGGGCTTTGACCTGGCGGCATTGACCACGCACGGTATTGACCCGAAAGTCTCCGACTACTTTCGCACGGCGGCGCGCTTTCGCGAGGGCACCCAGGTGGTGGGATTGCAAGTCAATGGCAACCCGCTCGGGTTGGTGGACGCGCAGTTCGATGCCAATGGGCAATTGTGCTTTACCCCGGCGTTGCTGGAAAAAGCCGGGTTGGTAAAGCCTGATGGGGTCGTGCGCAAGGGCGCCACCGCCGACCAGGCGTGCCATGACTTCCTGGGAGCCTTCCCCACCACCATGGTGCGGCTGCGCCCGGGCAACGACGAGGTGTCGCTGGTGGTGCCCACTTCATCATTGCGCGGACCGCAGTGGGAAGCCGGGGACTTTGCCCGGGGCGGGGCGGCGGCGCTGTTCAACTACGACGTGCAAGGTTTCGACAGCCATTCGCGCAGCGGGAACAGCCGGTTCGTATCGGCCTACACCGAAGCGGGGTTCAACCTGGGCGATTGGATTGTTCGCAGTCGTCAACTCTATGTCTCCGATAATGGCGTGGCGCACAATGAGCACCTGTATGCCTATGCGCAGCGGGATATCGCCGCATTGCAGTCGACGTTCCAGGCCGGCCAGCTTTCCAGCAACAACCCATTGTTTGGCGGCATCCAGTTGTCGGGTGTGCAGTTTTCTCCCGACGGCCAGTCGCGCGTGCCTGCGGGCAGCAATAATGCCGTGGTGGAAGGCCTGGCTCAGAGTCAGTCGCGCATCGAGGTGCGTCAGTCCGGTGTGTTGATCCACAGTACGCTGGTGCCCGAGGGGCCTTTCCGACTGGCCGGTTTGCCGTTGCTCAATGGTACGAGCGACCTTGAGGTCAGTGTGATTGACGTGCGCGGAGCCCGACGCAGCTTCGTGGTGCCGGCGGCTTCGTTCGCCGGCGCCGTGCCGGCGGCGCCTGGTTATTATTTTTCCCTGGGCAAGATACGTGAAGAAACCCATGGTGAGGGGCCCTCGCCGATTGTCGCCATGGCCAGCGGGACCTGGGGCCTGGGACGTGATTCATCCGGCGGATTCGGCTTGTTGAGCAGCGACGAGTACTGGTCGGCAGGTGGCACGTTGAGCAGTGTGTTTTTCCAGCGGGTATCGCTGGGCGCGCGCCATAACCTGTCCCGCGACAGCCGTAATGCGGTGTCCGGTTCACGCAGTAGCGTATCCGTGAGCAGCCCGGTCTCCGCTGGCATCGATCTCAACCTCAGCGCCACCAGCCAGACCCGGGGCTATCGCGAGGTGGTCGAGGCGGGCCGGCCCTTCAAGGCCGATGTGCTGGAATCGCGATTCAAGAATCAATACACGGCGGGCGTGACATGGGTCGACCCCACCCTGGGGGCGTTCTCCCTGGGCTATACCCGCGGCGCTCAATTCGACGGGCAATCGAGCGAACACGTATTCGCGTCATGGAACAAGTCGTTCCGCTACGCCGATGTTGCGTTGATTGCCGACTCCCAGGTCGGCAGCACCCAGTCCCGCCGTGACGCTGCGCGGGACAGGAACCGGCGCGACACCGTGCGTGAGGATGACTTGTCCCTGCGGTTGCAGGTCAGCGTGCCCTTGGGCGTTGATCGTCGCGTGAGCAGCTATGTCAGCCGCCGTGGGGGGCAATCCCGTGCCGGTACGGCGCTCAATGAGCGGGTCAACGAGTATGTGAATTACGAGGTGGGCGTCGAGCGCGACCTCAGTGCGAGGGAGCAATCGGTACGCGGCCAGGTAGATCTCACGCCGCGTTACACCCGAGTCGGTCTGGGTGCCAGTCGCGACCCATTGGGCACCACTTATAACGGGCAATTGCAAGGTGGCGTGGTCGCTCACGGAGGTGGGATTACCTTCTCGCCTTACGCGGTACAGGACACCTTTGGTATTGCGTCGGTAGGCGACATTGGTGCTGCCAAAATCGACACCCCGCAAGGCCCCGTATGGACCGATTTCACCGGCCAGGCCGTGCTTCCAGGCCTGCCTGCCTACACCAACAGCCACATCGAAGTGCAAACCCAGTCCTTGCCAAAGCGCGTTGATTTGAAGAACGGCACCCGGGTGCTCGCCGCAGGTCGCGGTTCCGTCAACACGGTGGCATTCGATGTGGTGAAAGTGCGCCGTATGCTGGTCAACGCCACGGATGATCAGGGTCGGCCATTGCCCCAGGGAGCTGCGGTGTTCGGCAAGGGCGATCGTTTTCTGACCAGCGTGGTGGGCGAGGGCACGATCTTTCTCAATGACGTGAACGACTTGCAGGACCTGAAGGTTTTACTGCCGGACTCTGCCAGTTGCCTGCTGAACATCTCACCTGGAGGCCAGCCTGACAATGACAAGTTCTTCGAAACCACTGCGGCGGTGTGCCATGGTCGGTAAGCTCGCAAGCATCGGCGCTGCGCTGTTCTGTACGGTGTTGCTGGCCCAGGAGGCACGGGCCGAAAACTGCCGGTTGTCGTTGAGCCAACCGCGTATTGATTACGGTGTCATTCGCAGGGAGGCGCTGGCCGAAAGCGCTACGGTCACGCTCGGTACGCGATCGCTGCAGCTCAACGTGTTGTGTGTCGAGCCATCGGCAATGGCGTTGCGGTTTATCGGTGCCGCCAATGGGCAAACGTTCCGCTTCGGCCAGCAGGGCCGACTGCGGTTGAGCCTCAAGCATGCACAGGTGGATGGGCGTCCCGTCGAATGGGCGATGATGAGCCAGCCTGATGGCGGCGCGGGCGGGCAGTTATTGCCCGGACAAGTCCTGGTGGCCCGTGCCGCAGGGGGACTGGTGACAGGCCAGCGCTTGACGGCCCAGGTCGACATCGACACCGACCTGCCCGCCGACGTCTTGCAAGTACGCAGCCAGACGCTGTTGGAAGGGCAGGGTAGTTTTGAACTGGTCAGCCCGGCTGTTCCACGGAGCCGATGAAATTGGCGAGCTCGGGCGTTTGCGGGTTGGCAAACACGACCTTGGGGTCGCCCACTTCATGCACCTTGCCCTGGTGCATGAACACCAGCTTGTCACCGACTTCGCGGGCGAAGCGCATTTCGTGGGTCACCATGATCAGCGTCATGCCGTCTTTGGCCAGTTGGCGCACCACACTGAGCACTTCATTGACCAGTTCCGGGTCCAGGGCCGAGGTAATTTCGTCGCACAACAGCACCTTGGGCGACATGGCCAGCGCGCGGGCAATTGCTACACGTTGCTGCTGGCCGCCAGACAGGCGGTCGGGGAAGGCATCGAACTTCTCCCCCAGACCCACGCGTTCCAGCATCTGTTTAGCCAACTGCGCTGCCTTGGCCTTGGGCACTTTCTGCACCACCTGCGGCGCGAGCATGACGTTCTCGCCCACGGTCAAATGTGGAAACAGGTTGAACTGTTGAAACACCATGCCGACCTTCTGCCGCAGGCTGCGCAGGTCGGCGCGGGCGGCGTCGAGGTATTCGCCATCGACTTCGATCACGCCGTCGTTGATCGACTCCAGGCCATTGAGGGTACGCAGCAGGGTGGATTTACCCGAGCCACTGCGGCCGATGATCGCCACCACCTGGCCTTCTTCAACGGTCAGGTCAATGCCCTTGAGCACGTGGTGATCGCCGTAATATTTATGCAGGGCAGAAATTCTAAGCAGAGGCATGCAGTCTCCTTTCCAGGTAGCGCGCACTGAGGGACAAGGGGTAGCAGAGCAGGAAGTAACCGAGGGCCACGAGGCCGTAGACCATGAAAGGTTCGAAGGTGGCGTTGGCGAGCATGCCGCCGGTCTTGGTCAGCTCGGTAAAGCCGATGATCGAGGTCACGGCGGTGCCTTTGACCACCTGCACCGAAAACCCTACGGTCGGCGCCACGGCAATACGCAAGGCCTGGGGCAGGATCACGTAGCGCAGTTGTTCAAGGGGGTTGAGCGCCAGGCTGGCCGACGCCTCCCACTGCCCGTGGGCAATGGAATCAACGCAGCCGCGCCAGATCTCGGCGAGGTAGGCGCTGGTAAACAGAGTCAGGGCGATGGCTGCCGCCAGCCACGGCGAGATATCCACACCGAGCAGGGCAACGCCGAAGAACACCAGAAACAGCTGCATCAGCAGCGGCGTGCCCTGGAACAGCTCGATATAGGTGCGCGCAACATTGCGCGCGAATGCCTTTTTGCTGATGCGCAGGATCATCACCAGCAACCCGATCAGGCCCCCGCCGATGAACGCCACCAGCGACAGCAACAGCGTCCATTGCAGGCCGGTGAGCAGGTTGCGCACGATGTCCCAGAAGGAAAAATCACTCATCGACTGTTCCTCATCACATAGCGGCGGCCGATCCAGTTCAGCAGTTGGCGAATCATCAACGCCATGCACAGGTACACCAGGGTGGTCAGGGCATAGGTTTCAAAGGCGCGGAAATTGCGCGATTGAATGAAGTTGGCGGCAAAGCTCAGCTCTTCGGTGGCAATCTGCGAACACACCGCCGAGCCGAGCATCACGATGATGATCTGGCTGCTCAGGGCCGGCCACACCTTGCCCAGTGCCGGCAGCAGCACCACATGACGGAACGCTTCGAAACGCGTCATCGCCAGTGCGGCGGCGGCTTCCAGCTGCCCTTTCGGGACGGCCTGGATGCCGGCACGGATGATCTCGGTGGAATAGGCGCCCAGGTTGATCACCATCGCCAGCACTGCGGCTTGCCACTCCGTGATCTTCAACCCCAGGGAGGGCAGGCCGAAAAAAATGAAGAACAGCTGTACCAGGAACGGCGTGTTGCGGATCAACTCGACATACACCCCGAAAAACCAGGCGAACGGCTGGATTTTCCATGCCCGCACGACGGCGCCGAGCGTGCCCAGGGCCACGCCGAGGATGGCGCCGATTGCCGTCAGCTCAAGGGTGAACAGCGCGCCGCGCAACAGCAGGTCGGTGTTGGCCAGCACCGGTACAAAGTCAAATTGATACGCCATGGATCAACTCCGGCTTAGAGGTCGGCAGGCAAGGGCTCTTTGAGCCATTGCAGCGCGTTCTTTTCAAGGCTGCCGTCGGCCTTGGCCGCGACCAGGATCTGGTTGACCTTCTCCAGCAACGCCGGCTCGTTCTTGTTCACGCCGACGTACACCGGCGAGTCCTTGAGCTTCACTTTCAGCGCAGGTACGCGCTTGGGATTGCGTTCACTGATCGCCACCATCACCACGTTGCCGCTGGCGATCAGGTCGACCTGGCCGGCCAGATAGGCGGCGATGGTCGAGTTGTTGTCTTCAAAACGCTTGATGGTCGCCTCCTTGGGCGCGACAGCCGTCAGCTCGATGTCCTCGATGGCGCCACGGGTCACGCTGATAGTCTTGCCCTTGAGGTCGTCGGTGCTGCTGACGGCGGCGTCAGGCGGGCCGAATACGGCGAGGTAGAAAGGTGCGTAGGCCCTGGAGAAGTCGATGACTTTTTCGCGCTCGGTGTTCTTGCCCAGGCTGGAGATCACCAGGTCCACCTTGCCGGTGGTGAGGAACGGGATGCGGTTGGTGCTGTTGACCGGGGTCAACTCCAGCTTGACCTTGAGTTGGTCGGCCAACAGCTTGGCGGTGTCGATGTCCAGGCCGCGGGGTTTCATGTCGGGGCCTACCGAACCGAACGGCGGGAAGTCCTGCGGCACAGCAACCTTGAGGGTGCCACGGGCGACGATATCGTCCAGACCGTTGGCCTGGGCGGGTGCCTGGCTCAGCATCAGGCTGGCAAACAGGGCAGTGAGCAGGGCGCTGTAGCGCTTGGTCATGGCAACTCTCCGAGAAGGGCGAAGGAATTTTCTGAATTTGCTCAGTGCACAGCCCATGCCAGCCCTCTTGGAAGAGGCTGTAAGGCACGCAGTCGTTGAGATGAGATGGTCTTACTGGTCTGAACAGTCGTTGAGCTTTTCGCACCCTTTTCGAGCGCCGTGAAAGGCGCGCGAGCCCCTTTGGGGCGTGGCTTGCCGGCAGACGTGAATAGCTTTACAACTAGTCACTCAATCGACTGCAACCTTGAGTTTTCCATGAATTCCATCGCCCAAGCCGTACCGGAGGCGGCCCTGCAGGCCATCCGCAAACTGATCAAGGAGCAGGGCTTCGGGCCGGGCGATGCATTACCTTCTCAACGTGATCTGGCGCTGCGCCTGGGCGTCAGTCGGGCGTCGTTGCGCGAAGCGTTATCGTCCTTGAGCGCCCTGGGTGTGGTCAGCGTGCAGCCGGGCAAGGGCGTGTTCGTGCAGGGGCCGCAGCCGCCGTCCGAACTCGCCTGGCCGTTTGCGGCGCAGGCCACGCCGCTGGATATCTTCCAGCTGCGTTACGCCCTTGAAGGGTTCGCAGCCGGTTTGGCGGCGGTCACCTTGACCACCGATGAACTCGACAGCCTCCAGGACAATGTCGAAGCAATGCGCAAGGTGCTTAAGGCCGGTGACTTTGAAAGCGCCGCCCGGCTGGACTTCGAGTTTCATCGGCGCATCCTGCTGGCCAGCGGCAACCAGGCGATGGTGAGTATCCTGAGCGCCAGCGCCGAGGTCTTCCTGGAAAGCCAGAAACTACCGTTCATCCGGCCGGAACGCGCCATGGAAACCTGGCAGGAACATCGCAAGATCCTGCGCGCCCTCGCCCGGCGCACCAGTGCGGCAGCGCAGAAAACCATGCAGGAACATGTACGTAATGCGGCGATGCGCACGGGCATTGCCTTCGTCACACCTGTCTCGCCGTGAGCGGGCGATATTCAAAGTCATGCGCGGCCATAGCAACACTCAATCAGAGGCGGCTTCCTGAACGGGGGAAGGGCGGCTATGATGGGCAACGTTTTTTTTGCTTACAATCCGGAGACATCCATGAGCAACGATCTTATCAAGCACGTCACCGACGCGACCTTTGAGGCCGAAGTACTCAAGGCTGCCGGCCCGGTGCTGGTTGACTACTGGGCTGAATGGTGCGGCCCTTGCAAAATGATCGCTCCGGTCCTGGACGACATTGCAACCACTTACGAAGGCAAGCTGACCATTGCCAAGCTGAACATCGACGACAACCAGGAAACCCCTGCCAAGCATGGCGTGCGTGGTATCCCAACGTTGATGCTGTTCAAGAACGGCAACGTCGAAGCCACTAAAGTGGGCGCGCTGTCGAAGTCCCAGCTGCAAGCTTTCCTCGACGCCAACATCTAAGCGTCGCCAAAAAAGCCCCGAAAATCTCGGGGCTTTTTCGTAAAACAGGGCTAGACGCTCCGAAATTCAGGTGGTACATTCGGCCCCGCACTGGTTTCTCCACTGCCCCCTGCAAGCCGTCGCCGACGCATTCCTTTTCGATTAGTACGCGATCCTGTCGCCTTCTCTGCGGCGCGGCCTCATTAAGCCAAAAGCTTAATTTCCCCCCTCCATAAATGATTACGTCATTCCTATATGAATCTGACTGAACTCAAGCAAAAGCCGATTACCGACCTGCTCCAACTGGCCGAAGAAATGGGCATAGAAAATATGGCCCGTTCGCGCAAGCAGGACGTGATTTTCTCCCTGCTCAAGAAGCACGCGAAAAGCGGCGAGGAAATCTCCGGTGATGGCGTGCTGGAGATTCTCCAGGACGGCTTCGGCTTCCTCCGCTCTGCAGACGCTTCCTATCTCGCCGGCCCAGACGATATCTATGTCTCGCCGAGCCAGATCCGTCGCTTCAACTTGCGCACCGGCGACACCATCGTTGGCAAGATCCGACCGCCGAAGGAAGGCGAGCGTTATTTCGCCCTGCTCAAGGTCGACACGATCAACTTCGATCGTCCCGAGAACGCGAAAAACAAGATTCTCTTCGAGAACCTGACCCCGCTGTTCCCGACCGTGCGCATGAAGATGGAGGCCGGCAACGGTTCCACCGAAGACTTGACCGGTCGCGTGATCGACCTGTGCGCGCCGATCGGCAAGGGCCAGCGTGGCCTGATCGTCGCGCCGCCGAAAGCCGGTAAAACGATCATGCTGCAGAACATTGCAGCGAACATCGCGCGTAACAATCCTGAAGTTCACCTGATCGTACTGTTGATCGATGAGCGTCCGGAAGAAGTGACCGAAATGCAGCGCACCGTGCGCGGCGAAGTGGTTGCCTCGACGTTCGATGAGCCGCCAACCCGTCACGTACAGGTTGCCGAAATGGTGATCGAGAAGGCCAAGCGCCTGGTCGAGCACAAGAAAGACGTGGTGATCCTGCTCGACTCCATTACCCGTCTGGCCCGTGCCTACAACACCGTGATCCCGAGCTCCGGCAAGGTACTGACCGGTGGTGTCGATGCTCACGCCCTGGAGAAGCCAAAGCGTTTCTTCGGCGCCGCGCGCAACATCGAAGAAGGCGGTTCGCTGACCATTATCGCCACCGCGCTGGTTGAAACCGGCTCGAAGATGGACGAAGTGATCTACGAAGAGTTCAAGGGTACCGGCAACATGGAACTGCCCCTGGACCGTCGTATCGCTGAAAAGCGTGTGTTCCCGGCCATCAACATCAACCGCTCCGGCACGCGCCGCGAAGAGTTGCTGACCGCCGACGACGAACTGCAGCGCATGTGGATCCTGCGCAAGCTGCTGCACCCGATGGACGAAGTGGCCGCTATCGAGTTCCTGATCGACAAGCTGAAAACCACCAAGACCAACGACGAGTTCTTCCTGTCGATGAAACGCAAGTAATACGGCGTTTCAGGTCCGAAAAATGGCGTCCCGCCCGGGGCGCCATTTTTTTTGCGTCGAGATTCATCGTTTTTTATGGCATAAGTGTCCGTTAAGTAACAAAAATTGTATCCGCGACTACGCTCACTCCTTTCGTCACAGACTGACCACAATTCTTATGACCACTCTTGCTTACCGCAGGGACATTGACGGCCTGCGTGCCATCGCTGTCCTCGCAGTCGTGCTGTTTCACTTCGGCGTTCCTGGCCTCACCGGCGGTTTCGTTGGCGTCGATGTCTTCTTCGTCATTTCCGGCTTTTTGATCACGTCCATTATTTGGCGTGAGCGTCAGGCCGGGCGCTTCAGTTTCATCGACTTCTGGGCTCGGCGCGCACGGCGCATCCTGCCGGCGCTATTCGTAATGATTGCGGCCACGCTCGCGGTGGGCTGGTTTCTGTTGGCGCCCAAGGACTACGAAGAGTTGGGGCGGTCTGCGCACTATCAGGTGACCTTTACCTCCAACCTGTTGTTCTCGCGCCAGCATGGCTACTTCGATGCAGCTTCTGACATCAAGCCCCTGCTGCACACCTGGTCGCTGGCGGTAGAAGAGCAGTTCTACATTTTCTTCCCGCTGTTGCTCACGCTGCTTTCAGCTCGCCTGAAGCACTGGCGCCTGGCGCTGTTCGCGGTGCTGCTGGGCTCGTTTGGCATGAGCGTCTGGGCGGTTGAGCACGAGCCGCAAAAAGCCTTCTTCCTGCTGCACCTGCGTGCCTGGGAATTACTGGCCGGTGCGATGCTGGCGGTGCTGCCCAAATATCAATGGCGCGCTTCGCCTGCCCTGGCCCAGGGGGTCAGCCTGGCCTCCATGGCACTGATCCTGATCGCGGTATTCGGTTACGACGCGAAAACCCCGTTCCCCGGTCCGGCCGCGCTATTGCCGGTGCTGGGCGTGGTCGGGTTGATCTGGGCCAACGGGCAGCAATACACCTGGGTCGGGCGCCTGTTGAGTACGCGGCTGATGGTTGGTATCGGGCTGATTTCCTATTCCTGGTACCTGTGGCACTGGCCGGTGTTCGTATACGCCAGCTATGCCGCGGTGGATGGCTTGAGCGTCCTGGAACTGGCCGGCTTGATGCTGCTCTCGTTGGTGCTGGGCTACCTGTCCTGGCGCTTCGTGGAAACGCCGTTCCGGGAAAAACGCTTGCTGGCCTCGCGTAAGGCAATTCTTGCTTCAGCCGTGGTCGGCATCCTGGGTCTGGGCTTTACTGGCTTGGCGATCCGTGAATTCGACGGTGTGCCGTCGCGCTTGTCTGAGCAGGCGTTGATTTTCGCGAAGGCAAAGAAGTGGAGCCCGGAGTTGATGGCGTGCATGGCTGACAAGGACACGCCCGATGAGCGGTTGTTCTGCCATTTCGGTCCCAAAAGTCAGTCGGTCTCGGCGCTGGTGTGGGGCGACAGTCACGCCACCGCGTTGATTCCGGCGCTTAAAGAGGGCGCTGATCGCCATGATATCAGCGTGATCGAAGCCAGCTTTGCCGGCTGCATCCCCTTGGATGGCCTTGAGAACATTGCCCGGTGTGCGCATTTCAACCATCGCGTTGAGAAGGCGATGGCCGAGAAAAAAATCAGCGATGTGGTGTTGGCGGCGCGCTGGAGCCTGTATGTCTACGGGCAAATGTCGGGTGACAAAGAGCATGCGCTCAAAGACCCCAGCACCGGCGAGTACGTGCAGGCTGTGGCTGAGCAACGCTTTGCCCAGGGGATGCGCGAGCGCATCCAGGCGCTGCGCGCTGCGGGGCACAAGGTCTGGCTGGTCAAGGAGGTGCCGCTGCAGGAAATCATCGTGCCTTACCGCCTCAGTCGCCTGGCAATGATGCACCGACCGTTTGACGGCGAAGGTCTCGACGTAGCCAAGCATCTCAAGCGCCAGGCGTTTATCAGCCAATTGTTCGATGAGCTGGCGGCCGCCGACAGCGGCGTCGCGGTGCTGGACCCGGCGCCCTCGCTATGCGGCACTGATGGCTTGTGCCGGGTCGAGCTCAACGGGCGCGCGCTGTACACCGACGATAATCACCTGTCTGAAGTGGGCGCGCGGCATATCCAGGCCTTTATGGAACCGCTGTTCAGTTCGCTGCAGTCACGGGGGCTGACGGCCAATTAAGCTGCCAGCCGCCTCGAGAGCAGGTAGGATGTACGCCTATTTTACGGGTGGCATGGTTAATGAAATTCAAGGATCTTCGGGATTTCGTGCAGCAACTTGAGCAGCGCGGAGAGTTGAAACGTATCCAGATGCCGATTTCACCGGTACTGGAAATGACTGAGATTTGCGACCGTACCTTGCGTAACAAGGGCCCGGCGCTGTTGTTCGAGAACCCGACCGGCTACGACATCCCGGTGCTCGGCAACCTGTTCGGCACTCCCGAGCGCGTCGCCTTCGGCATGGGCGCCGAGGCGGTCAGCGAGCTGCGCGAGATCGGCAAGTTGCTGGCCTTCCTCAAGGAGCCCGAGCCGCCCAAAGGTTTGAAGGACGCCTGGTCGAAGCTGCCGATCTTCCGCAAGATCATTGCCATGGCGCCCAAGGTGGTCAAGGACGCGGTGTGCCAGGAAGTGGTCATCGAAGGCGATGACGTCGACCTGGCCATGCTCCCCGTGCAGACCTGCTGGCCTGGCGACGTCGGCCCGCTGATCACCTGGGGCCTGACCGTCACCAAAGGTCCGAACAAGGACCGCCAGAACCTCGGCATCTACCGCCAGCAAGTGATCGGCCGCAACAAGGTGATCATGCGTTGGCTGAGCCACCGTGGCGGCGCCCTGGATTTTCGCGAATGGTGCGAAAAACACCCGGGCCAGCCATTTCCGGTCTCTGTGGCGCTGGGCGCCGACCCTGCCACCATTCTGGGCGCAGTGACGCCGGTGCCGGACAGCTTGTCCGAATACGCCTTCGCCGGCCTGCTGCGTGGTAACCGCACCGAGCTGGTGAAGTGCCGCGGTAACGATCTGCAAGTGCCGGCCACCGCCGAAATCATCCTGGAAGGTGTGATTCATCCCGGCGAAATGGCCGATGAAGGGCCTTACGGCGACCACACCGGTTATTACAACGAAGTCGACAGCTTTCCGGTGTTCACCGTTGAGCGCATCACCCATCGGATCAAACCGATCTACCACAGCACCTACACCGGTCGGCCACCGGATGAGCCGGCGATCCTTGGCGTGGCGTTGAACGAGGTGTTCGTGCCGATCCTGCAAAAGCAGTTTCCGGAAATCACCGACTTCTACCTGCCGCCGGAAGGTTGCTCGTACCGCATGGCCATCGTCACCATGAAGAAGTCGTACCCAGGCCATGCCAAGCGGGTAATGCTGGGTGTGTGGTCGTTTTTACGACAGTTCATGTACACCAAGTTCGTTATCGTCACCGACGACGACATCAATGCCCGCGACTGGAACGACGTGATCTGGGCCATTACCACGCGCATGGACCCCAAGCGCGACACGGTGATGATCGACAACACGCCGATCGATTACCTCGACTTCGCTTCGCCGGTGTCGGGGCTCGGATCGAAAATGGGCCTGGATGCCACTCACAAATGGCCGGGTGAAACCACCCGCGAGTGGGGCCGGGTCATCGTCAAGGATGACGCCGTGACTGCTCGCGTCGATGCAATCTGGAAAGAATTGGGAATAGATTGATGCGTGTAACCCTGCAACCTTCCGGCGCGGTACTGGAACTGAACCCCGGCGAACGCATCCTCGACGGCGCGCGCCGCCTGGGCTACGAATGCCCGCAGGCGTGTCGCAACGGCGTATGCCACGTGTGTGCGGCGTTGTTGGTGGAGGGCCGTGTGCAGCAGGGCGGTGAAGTGCGCGATCATGGTGAGTTCTACACCTGCATCGCCGAGCCGTTGGAAGATTGCATTGTGTTGTGGGATGGCGTGCTGGCGCCGGGGGAATTGCCGGTGCGCAAATTGTCGTGCCAGTTGAGCGAATGCGTGGAAGTCGGCGGCGATGTGTGGCGCGTGCGCCTGCGCGCGCCGGCTGGCAAGGCGGTGCGTTACCACGCCGGCCAGTACCTGATGATCGAGCGTGAGAACGGCGAGAAGTCGGCGTTTTCCCTGGCATCGGCACCTCACTGCGGCCGCGAGCTGGAACTGCATGTGCTGGCCCGCGAGGACAGCGCACGCAACCTGTTGGACCAGCTACAGCGCAACCGGATGGCGCGGGTTGAACTGCCGTTCGGTGACACCCACCTGGCCCAGTTGCCGGACGGACCGCTGGTGCTGATCGCCGCTGGCACCGGCATGGCCCAGATGCACAGCCTGATCGAGCATTGCCGGGCTTCCGGCTTCAAGCACCCGGTGCACCTGTATTGGGGCGTGCGTCGCCCGGAAGATTTCTACGAGATCGAGCACTGGGATCAATGGCGGCAACTGCCCAACCTGTTCCTGCACAAAGTCGTCAGTGACCTGTGCGGTTGGGAAGGGCGCTGCGGCTTGCTGCATGAAGCCGTGTGCGAAGACATTACCGACCTCAAGGCCGTGCACGTGTACGCCAGCGGATCACCGGCGATGATCTACGGCACGCTGGATGCGTTGGTCGACGCCGGGATGGATGCGCACCAGATGCGCGCCGACGTATTCGCCTACGCCCCACGTCCCTGACGTAATCATCGTATGGGAGGTGGCTTGCCCTGATGCCGCCCTCTGTAGGAGCGAGCTTGCTCGCGAAAAACTCACAGGCACCGCGTTCATTCAGGAAACACGCGTTATCGTTGACGGTTTTCGCGAGCTAGCTCGCTCCTACAGACAGGGCTTGCACCCTCCCACATTGATTTGCGCCCGTTCAGAATCTTAGTCCAGTCGTCACCATCGCTGCATTGAACCCCAGCAACACCAGTTCTGCCGCCATCGGCCCGTAATGCGTGCCCACGGACGGGATGATGACGGGCGCCACGCCATAACGGTTCAGGGGGATCTTGTCACGGTACTTGCCGCGATAACCCTGGATCGCCCCACCCGTGACCTTCAGGTACACCGGGTACTCGGCCATGTCATAGCGCTTGCCGGCGTATGCGTAGTAGGCGCGTTGCCTGAACGAGTTGCGAAAGGTCGCCGCGCCATAGACCAGGCCCGACGCTTCGTTGCGCTCCAGTCCCAGCAGGTTTTGCTGGTTGTTGTGCTCGGGGTCGGGCGCGAAATGCCGGGTGTAGACGCTGGTCTGCGCGTACCAGAAGCCTTTGTCGTCGTTTGCCGGTGGGGTTTCAGCTGCCAGTGCAGTGGTGGCCTGGGCCAGGAACAACAGGCCAGGCAAGCGGATTTTGTGCATGGGCGGCCTCGATAGTCGATTGGATGAGCGGCTAAGTGGGTCGTGATGTGTGCGGCATTTTGGCGGATTGCCCGCTGCTCAGGCTGAACCTGGGCTGAAAGCGCTCGGATTGCCGTCGCGGTGGCTGATGAGCGGGGGAGGGTGCTTATGCATTCGCTTATTCTTTTAAGGTATTTATTTTATTTGATGAATATCTTTAGGCTATATGCCAACGGACTACCGACTTCATCCACAGCCACCAATCACTGACCGCTACCGCCCGCCAGCCGGATCGATCGTACGAACTCAGAGCGTTGAAGTTCTATTAATTGATTCATAGGGAGCGGTATGGGGAGCTACAGAAAACACGCGTTATACACGGCGATTTTGTCGGCCAATTTGCTGACCACCGTGGGATTCAATCCCGTTCTTGCGGATGAAACGTCCGCCGTCGATGTGCCACAACTGGATACGGTCATCGTGACCGGCACCCGCGCCCAGGAGCGCACCGCCAGTGCTTCGCTGTCGCCAATCGATGTGATCTCCGGCGAAACCCTGCGCAGTACCGGCTCCGACGAGCTGGGCGCTGTGCTGGCGCGCCTGATCCCATCGATCAACTTTCCACGGCCAAGCCTGGTGGATGGCGCCGAGCTGGTACGCCCGGCGCAGTTGCGCGGTTTGTCACCGGACCAGGTGTTGGTACTGGTCAACGGCAAGCGCCGTCATACCAGTGCTTTCGTCAACCTCGGCGGTGCGGTCGGTCGCGGTTCGGCACCGGCGGACCTGAATGCAATCCCACTGTCGGCGGTGGACCACATCGAAGTGCTGCGCGATGGCGCGTCGGCACGTTACGGCTCCGACGCGATCGCCGGCGTGATCAACGTGATCCTCAAGCACGACGACCAGGGCGGTTCGATCTCCACCCGGTTCGGCGGGTACAAAAAGGGTGACGGCATCCAGCGTAATGTCAGCGGCAATACGGGCCTGGCATTGGGCGAAAACGGCTTTATCAATCTGTCGGCCGAAGGTGCCGACAACGATTACACCAACCGTGCCGGCAATGATTACCGCCCAGGCAGCGTCGGTTCCACCACCTACGGCCAGCGTGTATTCCGTCAAGGCGAGCCGGCCACCAATGAGGGCAAATTCCAGTTCAACTCGGAATATTCCTTCAACGATGCCGCCGAATTCTACAGTTTCGGTGGCTACAGCAAGCGCCGCGGCGAGACGGCAGCGTTCTACCGCGCCAGCAACGCTTCCAACAATATTGCGGTACTCAACCCCAACGGCTACCTGCCGCTGATCAAGGGCAACCTGGAAGACACCTCGCTGGTGGTGGGCCTGCGCGGGCTGCTTGCCTACGACTGGCACTACGACCTGTCGGCCAACTACGGCAAGAATCAGTACGAGCTCGGCACCGAAACCATCAACACCTCCCTGGGCCTGGCGACGCCGCGCAAATTCAACAACGGCACCCTGAGCAACGAGCAGAAGCAAGTCAGCCTGGACCTGTCCCGCGAGTTTGATCTGGGCTGGCTGCCGTACCCGGTCTCCGTGGCGTTCGGCGGTGAATACTTGCATCAGGGCTATGAAATCCAGGCAGGTGAGCCCGCGTCCTACTACCAGACCGGCAGTTCTGGCCTTGGCGGGTTCCGCGATGCCGATGCCGGCACCAGTACGCGGCATAATTGGGCGCAATACCTGGATTTGGAAACCCACTTCACCGAAAAACTCAGCGCCTCGGCCGCCGTGCGCCATGAGGACTACAGCGATTTTGGCTCCAACCTCAGCGGTTCGCTGTCGGCGCGTTACGACTTCACCCCGCAAGTGGCGTTGCGCGGCAGCATTTCCAATGGATTTCGCGCGCCGTCCCTGGCCCAGCAGAACTTCGCCTATACCTCATCGCAATTGATCGGTAATACGATCCAGGAGGCCGGCACGTTCCCGGCCAACAGCCAGGTGGCGCGCCTGCTCGGTGCCGAAGACCTCAAGGCTGAAAAGTCGCGTAACTACAGCCTTGGCCTGGTGCTGGAGCCTGCCGACGACCTGACGGTGACACTGGATGTGTATCGCATCGACATACGCGACCGCATCAGCCTGTCGTCCAACCTGAATCTCAATCCGGCGACGGTGGCCTACCTGCAAGCCAACGGTGTCGGCAATATCAACTACACCACAGCGCGTTATTTCACCAACGCCACCGACACCAGCACCGACGGTGTCGACCTGGTGGCCAACTATCGCTATCTGTTCGATAACGGTATCCGCTGGAACAGCACCGTGGGCTACAACTACAACCACACCAAGGTCACCGATGTGAAGGCCAACCCGGCCGTCCTCGACAGCCTGGGCGCCAACCTGGTGCGGGTGGACCGTCGCGAGCGCATCGGCTTGCTCGGCGATACCACGCCCCAGCACAAGCTGAGCCTGGGCAACGACTTCACCTTCGGCAATTGGGCGCTGCACAGCAACCTGGTGCGCTATGGTGAGTTCACCAGCTACCAGGCGGACAAGGTCAACGACCAGACCTTCAAGGCAGCCTGGGTGCTGGACCTGTCGGCGGACTACAAGTTGAAGAACTGGACCTTCACCCTCGGCGGCGACAACGTCACCGATAAATACCCCGAGAAGGTCAATGCCTACGCCAGCAGCGGCGGCAACCTGGCCTACAGCACTTTTTCGCCGTACGGTTACAGCGGCGCGTTTTATTACGGTAAAGTCGCTTACAACTGGTAGCACACAGGAGGCGCAACGCTTTTCGCCATGACCGCCATTGAAACCGATCTTTTGCAGTTGGCTTACCCTCCGCGGCTCGATCTTGGGCCGCAACTCACTCACGAACAATTAATGAGCTCCATGCAGGCCACCATGGCCCGGCATAAGGGTGGGCCGGTCTGGCTGTTTGCCTATGGTTCGCTGATCTGGCGTCCTGAATGTTCGTCGAGCGAGCGGGTGCGCGCACGGGTTCACGGTTATCACCGTGGCCTGTACCTGTGGTCCCACGAGCATCGGGGTACGCCGGAGTTGCCGGGCCTGGTGTTCGGGCTGGATCGGGGCGGTTCGTGCAGCGGGTTTGCCTACCGCTTGCCGGAAGATCAGTTGGAGGCTTCGCTGTATGCATTATGGCAACGCGAAATGCCTTACCCCTCCTACAAGCCGCACTGGCTCAGTTGCCGCCTCGAAGATGGCAGTCAGGTGCAGGCGTTGGGATTTGTGCTGGAGCGGCACTTGCCCAGCTATGCCGGCAACTTGCCCGATATCGTACTGAACCATGTGCTGCAAAGCGCTTGCGGGCGTTACGGCACCACGCGCGATTATGTCGAGCAGACCGTGAACGCCCTGCGTAGCCACGCCATGCCAGATAAAAACCTGGAGGCGCGGCTCAAGCGTTGTGCGAAGGATTGCCCGGGCAGTTAGCGCGCCGAGCTGACGCTGTTGGTGTGCCACAGCGTCGGGATCAGGAAGGCGATCGCCAGCACGCACGCGCCGATCAGCAGCACGAAACCACCGTCCCAACCGAAGTGGTCCACGGTGTAGCCCATCGCCGCGCTCGCCGCCACCGAACCGCCCAGGTAGCCGAACAGGCCGGTGAAGCCGGCCGCGGTGCCGGCGGCTTTCTTCGGTGCCAGTTCCAGCGCCTGCAGGCCGATCAGCATCACCGGGCCGTAGATCAAAAAGCCGATGGAGACCAGCGCAATCATGTCGACCATCGGGTTGCCCGGCGGGTTGAGCCAGTAAACCAGAGTCGCCACGGTCACCAGCGCCATGAACACGATGCCGGTCAGGCCGCGATTGCCCCGGAAGATCTTGTCCGACATCCAGCCGCACAGCAGCGTGCCCGGGATACCTGCCCACTCGTAAAAGAAATACGCCCAGGACGACTTGTCGACCGTGAAATGCTTGGCTTCTTTCAGGTAGGTCGGCGCCCAGTCCAGTACGCCGTAGCGCAGCAGGTAGACGAACACGTTGGCGAGGGCGATGTACCACAGCATTTTGTTGCGCAGCACGTACTTGACGAAGATTTCCTTGGCGCTGAATTCGTCTTCGTGGCTGGCGTCGTAGCCTTCCGGGTAGTCGTTCTTGTACTGCTCGATCGGCGGCAGGCCAACCGATTGCGGCGTGTCGCGCATGGTGATGAAGGCAAACGCCGCCACTGCCAGCGCCACCGTGGCCGGGACGTAGAACGCCGCATGCCAGTCATTGAACCAGGCCATGCCGAGCAGGAACAACGGGCCGATCAGGCCGCCGCCGACGTTGTGCGCCACGTTCCACACCGAGACCACGCCGCCGCGTTCTTTCTGCGACCACCAGTGCACCATGGTCCGCCCACTTGGCGGCCAGCCCATGCCTTGGGCCCAACCGTTGATGAACAGCAAAATGAACATCATGGTCACGCTGGACGTCGCCCAAGGCGCGAAACCGAAAATGAACATCACCCCCGCTGACACCAGCAGGCCGAAGGGCAGGAAGTAACGCGGGTTGGAGCGGTCGGACACCAGGCCCATGAGGAACTTGGACAGGCCGTAGGCAATCGCGATGGCCGACATCGCCAGGCCCAGCTCACCGCGGGTGTAGCCCTCGTCGATCAGGTACGGCATGGCCAGGGAGAAGTTTTTGCGCAGCAGGTAATAGCCGGCGTAACCGAAGAAAATACCGGCGAAGATCTGCCAGCGCAGGCGTCGGTAGGTGCTGTCTATTTTTTCTTCAGGCAGGGGCGCCTGGTGTGCGGCAGGTCGGAAGAAAGCAAACATTCAAGGGCTCCAAATTTCTTGTTTTGACTGCGGATGCGAATGTTACAGTTTCGTTACCGAAAATAGCATCGCCTCTTATCCGCAAACACAGGAAATGGGAGCAATTGCATGTTCTCTTATGAACATGTCGCAAATAGGTAAGTGTGGGTCGTTGAGGATCAAACGTGGGAGGGGGCTTGCCCCCGATGGTGGTGTATCAGGTTAGTCATTGCTGGCTGACCCACTGCTATCGGGGGCAAACCCCCTCCCACATTTGGGCTGCATTCCACTTCGGTCAGCGGATTTGCACCACAACCTTACCCACCGCCTTGCGCTGCCCCAGGTCATTGATCGCCTGGGCCGCCTGTTCCAGCGGGTACACCTGCGACACCAACGGCTTCAACTTGCCCTCGGCATACCAGGTGAACAGTTGCTGAAAATTGGCCGCATTGTCCTGCGGCTGACGCTGGGCAAACGAGCCCCAGAATACGCCCACCACCGCCGCGCCCTTGAGCAGTGCCAGGTTCACCGGCAATTCGGGGATGCGCCCGCTGGCAAAGCCCACTACCAACAGACGGCCATTCCAGGCGATCGAACGGATCGCCTGGTCAAACAGGTCACCGCCCACCGGATCGTAGATCACATCGGCGCCGTTGCCGTCGGTGAGGCGTTTGACCTCATCCTTGAGGTTGGCTTCGCTGTAATTGATCAACTCATCGGCGCCGGCCGCCTTGGCCACCGCGAGTTTGTCGGCGCTGCTGGCGGCGGCGATCACCCGGGCGCCCATGGCCTTGCCGATTTCCACGGCGGCCAGGCCCACGCCACCGGAAGCGCCGAGCACCAGCAGGGTTTCGCCGGGTTGCAGGTTGGCCCGCTGCTTCAGCGCGTGCATCGAGGTGCCGTAGGTCATGCTGAAGGCGGCGGCGGTGTTGAAGTCCATGCTCGGCGGGATCGGCAGCACGTTATAGCCCGGCACCGCCACCTGCTCGGCAAAACTGCCCCAGCCGGTCAGGGCCATCACGCGATCACCAACTTTCAAGTGGCTGACCTTCTCCCCGACGTCACTCACCACGCCCGCCGCTTCGCCACCCGGGGAAAACGGGAAGGGCGGCTTGAACTGGTATTTACCCTCGATGATCAGGGTGTCCGGAAAATTCACCCCGGCCGCGTGCACGTCCAGCAGGACTTCGTTCTTCTTGATCGCGGGGCTGGCGATCTCTTCCAGCACCAGGGTTTCGGCGGGGCCGAAGGCTTTGCACAGCACAGCTTTCATCGGACTATTCCTTTTGGCGTCGTGGCCGATAAGTGTAGGAGGGTACGCCCGTGGGTCAACAAGCATGCCCGCGCCTGATAAGCCCCCATAAGCTTGTGCTCAGCCTTGCTAGCGTTATGCTACCCGGCAACCGAATTCGAGGAATGAACTGTGAAAGCGTGGATCCTGTTGATGCTGGCCCTGACCTTGCCGATGGTCGCCCAGGCCGAAGAAGCCAAAGAGGCCAAAGAGGGCGAGGCGCCGAAGGTCAGCTATATCAGCCTGACGCCGCCGTTTGTGGGCAACTACGGCCTGGATGGCACGGCAAAACTCAAGGTATTCAAGGCCGACATCGCCTTGCGCGTCACCGGCACCGAAGCCGCCGCAGCGGTCAAAGCCAATGATGCGTTGATTCGCAACCAACTGGTGGCACTGTTTACCCAGCAGACCAACGAAGCCATGAGCACGGTTGAAGGCAAGGAAAAGCTGCGCCAGGAAGCGTTGAAACAGACGCAGCAGGTGATGAACGATGAGACCGGCAAGCCGATGGTGGAAGACCTGTTGTTCAACAACCTGATCATTCAGTAACCCTTCAACGCAACGCCAGGACTGCCGCCCATTGTTCGGCAGTGACCGGCATCACCGAGAGCCGGCTGCCTTTTTGCACCAGAGGCAGTTCGGCCAGCGCGGCCTGCTGTTTCAGGTAGCCCAGGCCCAGCACCTTGGGAAAGGTCTGCACGTGCGTGACGTCAATTGCGCTCCACGGGTTTTTTTCCGGGGTGGCCTTGGCATCGAAATAGTGGCTTTCTGGTTCCAGTGCGGTGGGATCAGGATAGGCGGCCTTGACGATTTTGCCGATGCCGGCAATGCCTGGCTCGGGGCAGCTGGAGTGGTAGAAGAAGAATTCGTCGCCCACCGCCATGGCCCGCAAGAAGTTGCGCGCCTGGTAATTGCGCACCCCGTCCCAACGGGCTTCACCGAGCGTTTCCAGGCCTTTGATCGAGAGTTCGTCGGGCTCGGATTTCATCAACCAGTAGGCCATTTTTGCGCTCCTGAAAAAGGCATTGGGCAAGTTGTCGGGCAATCCCATGACAAACCGACAGTCGGTTGGCGTCAAGGTTTGCGTGTTGGTTCACGTTACCGCAGAATGCCGGGCTTCAAGCTTGGCGCAGCTGCAACGGACTACTTTGGAACGTTGTTGTCATCGTGTACGAGATGCCTGAAGGGGGGCAATCGATGCAACGTAAACCGGATTTACTATGGATATTGGTTATTTTGTTTGGTCTGGGTGTCGTGACCACCGGGTATGCCCAGAGCTTGTGGTCGAACAAGACCGATGCACCGGTTGAGCTTTCGCCTGTGCAGCAGCAATTCAAGCGTTAACGCGATTTAAAGCGTCGCTGGTTCCAGCGGCGTTTCTGCTACATACCATTGCTTTTCGGTGACAGTGCCCGCCAGCGGCACGTCCCAACTCGCCTGCGCCAAGCGATCGACTTGCTGACATTCATGGGCCAACCCCAGCAGCGTCGGCTTGCGCCACGTGTTGCGCCTGGCGAGGTAAGCCAGGCTGCGGTCATAGAAGCCGCCGCCCATGCCCAATCGCCCACCCTCATTATCGAACCCCACCAGCGGCAGCAGCACCAGGTCCAGCGCCCACACTTTGCGTTGGCGGTGGGCATCGGCCCGAGGCTCGAGAATACGAAAGCGGTTGGGCAGCAACTTATCCCCAGGCCGCACGCGCTGGAACACCATTTTGGTACGCGGCCACGCACTCAGTACGGGCAGGTAGGTGGCCTTGCCCCGGCGCTGGGCAGCGCGCAGCAGCAGACGCGGATCGATTTCACCGTCCGTCGGTAGATACAGGGAAATATGTCTGGCCCGGCGAAACAGCGGGTGCTGTGCCAGTTGCCGGTAAAGACCTTGCGCGGCCTGACGCTGCTCGCTCGGTGTCAGAGCGCGGCGTGCTTTGCGCAACAGGCGTCGAAGTTGCGGACGGGAAAGCGGCGCAGGTTCGGTCATGGCTGTTCGGCTCATAAAACAATGCCAGTCCGAAGACTGGCATTGAGTTTGGGAATTCAGGCTCCCCGGCAGAGCCGCTGTCGACTAAGCCCTTGAACCCGAAAGTTCAAGGTGGAAGAAGCAGTAGGCTTTAAGGCTTTCCGTCTAGCGGACATGCACACCAGCCCAACGTGCAACTTCCAGGGTAGTGCGAATCGGCTCCGGGACATCGCCGACTGGCAAACACGCCAGGGAGTGAGGCGAGTATACCTTAAACAGACTCGGCAATCAGCCCTTGGGTGCGTCGGAATCGGTGGAAAGCGCCAGGTCGACGCGTTCGAGCAGGTCACGCACCTGCTCGCGGGTCGAGCCGCTGGCCTGCGCGTCAGGGCGTTCCTGCTTGTGCAGCAGGTCGTGGGTAATGTTCAGCGCAGCCATCACGGCGATGCGGTCGGCGCCGATCACTTTGCCGCTGCTGCGGATTTCACGCATCTTGCCATCCAGGTAGCGGGCAGCGCTCACCAGGTTGCTGCGCTCCTCCTGGGGGCAGATGATCGAATACTCTTTGTCGAGGATCTGCACGGTAACGCTATTGCTTGAACTCATGAGTCTTGCTCCAGGGCCTTCAGGCGCGAAATCATCGATTCGACCTTACGCCGGGCGATTTCGTTTTTTTCAATGAGGTGAGCGCGTTCCTCGCGCCAGGTCTTTTCCTGAGCTAATAGGAGTCCGTTTTGACTCTTAAGTTGCTCGACCCGATCAATTAGCAGTTCGAGTCTGGCCATCAGCGCTTGCAGGTCGGTGTCTTCCATTGGGTTCCACTGGATTTTGTCTGATGAATGGCAACTTCAGGATAAACGATCTGACGCCCTCGATAGTCTTGGTGCGTCTGCCGGTGCTAGGATACAGCGCTCCATTCTAGACATTGCGCCGTCTGGCGCCTAGCTCACCATGCCCATTCAGAACTCCCCGTACGACGCTTTTTCCAAACTGCTGAGCACCAGCGGTCATCCTTGCTCGCCTGCCGAACTGCACGGCGTGCTGTTGGGCCGCAGTTGCACCGGCGTGGGCTTCGATGCCGACAACTGGCTGGCCGATGTGGCCGAGCTGCTGGAAACCGAACCGACCGAGAACGTGCGTAACGCGCTGATCGGCCTGCAAGAGATGGTCAAGGGCGAGCTGACCGGTGATGACGTCACCGTGGTCCTGCTGCTGCCGACCGACGAGGCACCGCTCGCCGAGCGCGCCGCTGCACTGGGCCAATGGTGCCAGGGCTTCCTCCACGGTTTCGGCGTGAATGCCGGCGGCCTGGAACTGAGCACCGACGCCAAGGAAGTGTTGCAGGACCTGGCAGCCATCTCCCAGGTGCAAGACGCCCTGGAAGAATCCGAAGACGGCGAGGGTGACTACATGGAAGTCATGGAATACCTGCGCGTTGCGCCGTTGCTGCTGTTCACCGAGACCAGGAAGTCCGCTGAACCTGCGGCGCCCAAGCCGTCGCTGCACTGAAAAAGGAAGCCCGTCTGCCCATGATCCATATCCCCAAAGCGGAATACACCCGTCGCCGCAAGGCGCTCATGGCGCAGATGGAACCCAACAGCATCGCGATCCTGCCGGCCGCCGCCGTGGCGATCCGCAACCGTGATGTGGAACATGTCTACCGCCAGGACAGCGACTTCCAGTACCTGAGCGGCTTCCCCGAACCGCAGGCGGTGATCGTGCTGATGCCCGGTCGCCAGCATGGCGAGTACATAATGTTCTGCCGCGAACGCAATGCCGAACGCGAATTGTGGGACGGCCTGCGCGCCGGTACCGAAGGCGCGATCCGCGATTTTGGCGCTGACGACGCGTTTCCCATTACCGATATCGACGACATCCTGCCCGGCCTGATTGAAGGCCGCGACCGGGTGTATTCGGCCATGGGCAGCAATGCCGAATTCGACCGGCATGTGATGGAGTGGATCAACGTGATCCGCTCCAAGGCGCACCTGGGGGCCCAGCCGCCGAACGAATTCGTTGCCCTGGATCACTTGCTGCACGACATGCGCCTGTATAAATCGGCGGCGGAAGTGAAGGTGATGCGCGAGGCGGCGCGAATTTCCTGCGGCGCCCATGTGCGCGCGATGCAGACCAGCCGTGCCGGCCTGCATGAGTTCAGCCTGGAGGCCGAGCTGGACTACGAGTTCCGCAAGGGTGGCGCGAAAATGCCGGCGTATGGCTCCATCGTGGCGGCCGGGCGCAACAGCTGCATCCTGCATTACCAGCAGAATGACGCGCTGCTCAAGGACGGTGACCTGGTATTGATCGACGCCGGTTGCGAGATCGACTGCTACGCCAGTGACATCACTCGCACCTGGCCGGTCAACGGCAGGTTTTCGCCCGAGCAAAAGGCGATCTACGAGATTGTGCTGGCCTCTCAGGAAGCCGCCTTCGCGCAGATCGCGCCGAACAAGCATTGGAACCAGGCGCATGAGGCGACCGTGCAGGTCATCACGGCCGGGCTGGTCAGGCTGGGGTTGCTGCAGGGCGAGGTTGACGAACTGATCGCCAGCGAAGCCTACCGCGCCTTTTATATGCATCGCGCCGGCCATTGGCTGGGCATGGATGTGCATGATGTGGGCGAGTACAAAGTCGGCGGTGAATGGCGCGTGTTGGAAGTCGGCATGGCCTTGACCGTGGAGCCGGGGATCTATATTTCACCGGATAACCAGAACGTAGCGAAGAAGTGGCGTGGCATTGGCGTACGCATCGAGGACGACGTGATAGTGACCAAGCAAGGCTGTGAAATTCTGACCGGCGCGGTGCCCAAGACGGTGGCCGAGATCGAAGCGCTGATGGCGGCTGCCCGATGAGCCGGGTCAACCTGGCGATCATCGGCGGTGGCCTGGTGGGCGCCAGCCTGGCGCTGGCGTTGCAGGCCGGGGCCAAGGTGCGAGGGTGGAAAATCGCACTGATCGAGCCCTTCGCGCCCGGCGACAGCTATCAGCCGAGCTACGATGCGCGTTCCTCGGCGCTGTCCTTTGGTGCGCGGCAGATCTATCAGCGCCTGGGCGTGTGGCAGGACATTTCCCGTCGCGCCGAGCCGATCAAGCAGATTCATGTGTCCGACCGTGGACGTTTCTCCACCGCGCGTCTGTCAGCCCTGGAAGAGGGCGTGCCGGCCCTCGGTTACGTGGTGGAAAACGCCTGGCTGGGCCAATGCCTGTGGCAAGGCCTGGATAAAGAGGTGGTGAGCTGGCGCTGCCCGGCGGAAGTCACGCGCATGGAGCCGCTGCCTGATGGCTACCGCCTGACCCTCAACGATGAAACCGTGCTCGAATGCGACCTCGCGGTACTGGCCGACGGCGGCCGCTCGGGCCTGCGCGAACAACTGGGCATCGGCGTCAAGACGCGCCCGTACAACCAGAGCGCGCTGATCGCCAACATTACCCCGAGCGAAGCCCATAATGGCGAAGCGTTCGAGCGCTTCACCGATGAAGGACCGATGGCCTTGCTGCCGCTGCCCGACAACCGCTGCGCACTGGTCTGGACCCGCATGGGCATGGACGCCGAGCGCCTGGCGGGCCTTGACGAGCGCAGTTTCCTCAGCGAATTGCAGGGCGTGTTCGGCTATCGCCTGGGCACCCTGAAGCAGGTAGGCGCGCGGCATCTGTATCCGCTGACCCTGGTGGAAGCGGAAGAGCAAGTCCGCTCGCACCTGGTGGTCCTCGGCAATGCGGCGCACAGCCTGCACCCGATCGCCGGGCAGGGTTTCAACCTGTCCCTGCGCGACGCCAACGCCCTGGCCGAAGCCTTGCTGGCCGGGCCTGCCGTGCCGGGCGACCTGGCGACGCTGCAGCGCTACCGCGAGCGCCAGCGCCTGGACCAGCAACTGACGGTGGGTTTCTCCGACCAGGTCACGCGCCTGTTCGGCAGCGGCCAACCATTGGTGGCGCTGGGGCGCAACATGGGCCTGCTCGGCCTGGACCTGCTGCCGCCGGCCAAGCGCTGGTTCGCCCGCCAGGCCATGGGCCTGGGTACGCGCCCCGATGCGTAAGTGGCTGATCCAGCGCCTGGGCAAGGCGCGGCTGCTGCGCTGGGTGATGACGCTCTATCCGCCGTACCTGGGCGCCGGGGTCAGCGTGCAGCAGATGAGCGCCGACTTTCGTCACGTCAAGGTGCGCATGGGCCTGGGCTGGTATAACCGCAACTATGTGGGCACCCAGTTCGGCGGCAGCCTGTATTCGATGGTCGACCCGTTCTACATGCTGATGCTGATGGAGAACCTGGGCCGCGATTACATTGTGTGGGACAAGGCCGCCAGCATCGACTTCATCTCGCCGGGCAAAGGCCCGGTGTATGCCGAGTTTTCCATCGACGACGCCCTGCTCGATGAGGTTCGTCGACAGACCGCCGATGGCGAGAAATATTTGCCTCGGCTCAAGGTCCAGATTCATGACGGCTCCGGCACCCTGGTGGCGCGGGTCGACAAAACCCTTTACGTGCGGCGCAAGCCGCCAGCGAGACAGGCTTGACTATGGACATGCGCGCAGATGTGCTGATTGTCGGGGCCGGAATGGTCGGAAGCGCCCTGGCGCTGGCGTTGCAGGGCAGTGGCCTGCAGGTATTGCTGCTTGACGGCAGCCCGTTGAGCGTCAAGCCGTTCGAACCGGCGGCGGCGTTTGAACCGCGGGTGAGTGCGCTGTCCGCCGCCAGCCAGCGCATTCTCGAACGCCTTGGCGTGTGGAACGGCATCGTCGAGCGCCGCGCCAGCCCCTATGGCCAGATGCAAGTGTGGGACGGCAGCGGCACCGGGCAGATCCACTTCTCGGCGGCCAGCGTGCATGCCGAGGTGCTGGGGCATATCGTCGAGAACCGTGTGATCCAGGATGCCTTGCTGGACCGCCTGCATGATTGTGATCTGGGGCTGCTGGCCCATGCGCGCCTGGAGCAGATGCGCCGTTCCGGCGATGAATGGCTGCTGACCCTGGCCGATGGGCGCAAGCTGCGCGCACCGCTGGTGGTCGCCGCCGACGGCGCCAACTCCGCAGTGCGCCGCCTGACCGGCACCCCCACCCGTGAATGGGACTACCTGCACAACGCCATCGTGACCAGCGTACGCAGCAGCCAGCCGCACCAGCGCACGGCGTGGCAACGCTTCACCGACACGGGCCCGCTGGCATTCCTGCCGCTGGTGCGCGATGGGCAGGAGGACTGGTGCTCGATCGTATGGTCGACCACGCCGGCGGAGTCCGAGCGTTTGATGGCCCTGGACGATGAGTGCTTCTGCCGTGAGCTGGAGCGGGCCTTCGAAGGGCGCCTCGGCAACGTGATCAGCGCCGACCCGCGCGTCTGCGTGCCGTTGCGTCAGCGCCACGCCAAACGCTACGTGGCCGAGGGTCTGGCGTTGATTGGCGATGCGGCCCACGTCATCCATCCCTTGGCGGGGCAGGGCGTGAACCTGGGGTTCCTCGATGCCGCAGTGTTGGCCGAAGTGTTGCTGGCGGCGACCGAGCGTGGCGAGCGTCTGGCGGATGTGAAGGTGCTGAGCCGCTACGAACGTCGGCGCATGCCGCATAACCTGGCGCTGATGGCGGCCATGGAAGGCTTCGAGCGCCTGTTTCAGGCCGATCAACTGCCGCTGCGCTGGTTGCGCAATGCCGGGTTGAAGATCGTCGACCAGATGCCCGAAGCCAAGGCAGTGTTTGTACGGCAGGCCTTGGGCCTGACCGGCGACCTCCCGGACCTCGCCAAACTGTAAACCGAAGTGCGGCCCCCTGTGGGGAGGGGGCTTGCCCCCGATGGGGGCCTCGGGGCTGGCCGGGATGTTGGATTGGACCGAGTACATATCCGTTTCTGCGGTAACGGCTGCTATGGGTTCCGCCCTTACAGCGGCTCACTTTTGAAAAGCGCAAAAGTAAGCAAAACGCTCTTGCCCCACCACTCGGCACCTCGCTTAGGCTCGGTGTGCCCGAACGCAGGCTTGAATCCGTGGGCCGCCGCAATGGGCCATCCCTGGCCCAGTGCGGCTAACCCGGCGTCCTGCCGGGTTACCCACGGATTCAAGCCTGCGTTCGGCCAGCGTGGTTTAACGGGGCGCCTGAGATCAAAAGCAGATCAAGAGCGGCTCGCTTCGCATCGTGGTTACGGTTGGGCGCTGCTGGGTTGTGTAGATACCTATGCCCGATGAGGACGCCAGCCTTCACGCATGTCTCCGACCGTGCAACATCTGGTAACGCCTCCACCAAGCGTTACCAAATGTGAGTCCTTATCATTTGCGCTCTTTTTGCAAATGAGAGACCGCACCCATGTTGGCATCCAAGCGCCTCCTGACTGCCCTGGCACTCACCCTGATCGGCAGCGCCACCGCGCAGGCCGCCGACGAAGTGGTGGTCTACTCCTCGCGCATCGACGAACTGATCAAGCCGGTGTTCGACGCCTATACCCGCAAGACCGGCGTACAGGTGAAGTTCATCACCGACAAGGAAGCCCCGCTGATGCAGCGCATCAAGGCCGAGGGCGAAAATGCCACCGCTGACCTGCTGCTCACCGTCGACGCCGGCAACCTCTGGCAGGCCGAGCAGATGGGCATCCTGCAGCCGTTCACCTCCGAGGTGATCGCCAAGAATATCCCGCTGCAATACCGCTCCTCGGCCCATGCGTGGACCGGTTTGAGCCTGCGCGCGCGGACCATCGCCTATTCCACCGACCGGGTAAAACCGGGCGACCTGACCACCTACGAAGCCCTGGCCGACAAACAGTGGGAAGGCCGCCTGTGCCTGCGCACGGCGAAAAAGGTCTATAACCAGTCCCTGACCGCCACGCTGATCGAGACCCACGGCGCGGCCAAGACCGAAGAAATCGTCAAAGGCTGGGTGAATAACCTGTCCACCGACGTGTTCTCCGACGATATCGCCGTGCTGGAGGCGATCAACGCCGGGCAATGCGACGTGGGTATCGTCAACACTTACTACTACGGTCGCCTGCACAAGCAGAAGCCGGACCTGGCGGTGAAGCTGTTCTGGCCGAACCAGGGCGACCGTGGCGTGCATGTGAACCTGTCGGGCATTGGCTTGACCAAACACGCGCCACACCCGGCGGCGGCCAAGGCCCTGGTGGAATGGATGACCACGCCCGAGGCGCAGAAGATTTTCGCCGACGTGAACCAGGAGTTCCCGGCCAACCCGGCGGTACCGCCGTCGGCCGAAGTGGCGACCTGGGGCAAGTTCGTGGCCGATACTTTGCCGGTGGAAGTGGCGGGCAAGCGTCAGGCCGAGGCGATCCGCTTGATGGATCGTGCCGGTTGGAACTGAGTTTTTAAATCGTTAAAGCTTTTTGTAGGAGCGAGCTTGCTCGCGAAAAACTCACAGGCACCGCGTTCATTCAGGAAGCGCGCGTTATCGTTGACGTTTTTCGCGAGCAAGCTCGCTCCTACAGACGGCCACCTCCCACACTGTTTTGTGTCTGCTGTCAGACAGTCCATTCCCAGGGAATTTGCTCTTGGCCCACCCCGCCCAACGCCGCTGGTACCTGCCGGTCTTCACCGTCGCCGCCCTAGTGCTGTTGCCGCTGAGCGTGCTGTCGCTGTCCTGGCAAAGCATCGATCAACAAATCTGGTCCCACCTGTGGGACACGCAGATGCCTCGCTTGCTGGGCAACACCTTGACCCTGGTACTCGGCGTCGGCGTTGGCGTGACCTTGCTGGGGGTGAGCCTGGCCTGGCTGACCAGCCTTTGCGAGTTCCCGGGGCGGCGCTGGCTGGATTGGGCGTTGATGCTGCCCTTTGCGATTCCGGCCTATGTGCTGGCCTTCGTGTTTGTAGGACTGCTGGACTTTGCAGGCCCGGTGCAGACCCTGCTGCGCGACTGGTTCGGTACAGGGTTGCGCTTGCCCCGCGTGCGCTCCACCAGCGGCGTGATCATCGTCCTGGTGCTGGTGTTCTACCCCTATGTCTATCTGCTGGCGCGTTCGGCATTCCTGGCCCAGGGCAAGGGCTTGATGGAAGCGGCACGGGTGCTGGGCCAGTCGCCGTGGCAGGCGTTCTGGCGCGTGGCGCTGCCCATGGCGCGGCCGGCGATTGGTGCCGGTGTCGCCTTGGCCCTGATGGAAACCCTGGCGGATTTTGGTGCGGTCTCGGTGTTCAATTTCGACACGTTCACCACCGCCATCTATAAAACCTGGTATGGCTTTTTCAGCCTGTCCAGCGCCGCCCAACTGGCCAGCCTGTTGTTGCTGGTGGTGATGCTGGTGCTGTATGGCGAGCGGCGCGCGCGGGGAGCGAGCCGACCCGGCAACGAGCGCCCGCGCAGCAAGGCGCTGTATCACCTGCGCGGGGTCAAGGCGGCCGCGGCCAGCGGTTGGTGTGGCCTGGTGTTCGCCTGCGCGTTTGTGATCCCGATGCTGCAACTGGTGGCCTGGTTCTGGCAGCGCGGCCGCTTCGATCTGGATGAGCGCTACACCGGCCTGATCGTGCATACGCTGTACCTGGGTGGGATCGCGGCGCTGGTGACTGTCAGCGTGGCGCTGATACTGGCGTTCGCCAACCGCCTGGCGCCGACGCGGGCGATCCGCTCCGGCATCAGCCTGGCGAATGTCGGTTATGCCTTGCCCGGGTCGGTGTTGGCGGTGTCGATCATGTTGGCCTTCAGCTATCTGGACCGCGAACTGGTGGTGCCGCTGTCGGGCTGGCTGGGCGGCGCGGGCAAGCCGTTGCTGCTGGGCAGCCTGTCGGCGCTGGTGCTGGCGTATCTGGTGCGATTCCTGGCGGTCGCCTACGGGCCTCTGGAAAACAGCCTGGCGCGTATTCGCCCATCGTTGCCCGAGGCCGCACGTAGCCTGGGCGTGAGTGGGCCCCAACTGTTTTGCAAGGTGTATCTGCCGCTGCTGCTGCCCGGCACCCTGAGCGCGGCGCTGCTGGTGTTTGTCGATGTGCTCAAGGAAATGCCCGCCACCTTGCTGATGCGCCCGTTTGGCTGGGACACCCTGGCGGTGCGCATCTTTGAAATGACCAGTGAAGGGGAATGGGCACGGGCCTCGCTGCCGGCGTTGACCCTGGTGCTGGTCGGATTGCTGCCGGTCATCGGGTTGATCCGACGCTCCGCACGACAAATCGGCTAGGTGCCAGTCCTACAGCTTGCGGCTACAATGCGCGGCATTCGGTGTGCTCCGTCTTTCGGATCGACCTGCTGTCTGTGGCTGCGGGCCTTGTCGTTCAAGGTGTTCGGCGCAAGTGGCAGCTCTGCGCACCTTCGCCAAGCCCGGAAGGAGAAACCCATGGGACAGCGTACGCCTCTGTATGACCTGCATCTCGCCCTCGGCGCGAAAATGGTCGATTTTGGCGGTTGGGATATGCCTTTGCATTACGGCTCGCAAGTCGAGGAGCACCATCAGGTGCGGCGCGACTGCGGGGTGTTCGATGTATCTCATATGACCGTGATCGATGTCAGCGGCCCCCAGGCCAAGGAATGGCTCCAGCACCTGCTGGCCAATGATGTCGATCGATTGCACGGCTGCGGCCGTGCGTTGTACAGCGCCATGCTCAACGAGCAGGGCGGGGTGGTGGACGACATGATCGTCTACCGTACCGAAGCCGGTTACCGACTGGTGGTCAACGCCGCCACCCGTGATCAGGACATGGCCTGGATGCAGGCGCAACTGGGCAGCTATCAGGTGCAGTTGCAGGAGCGTTCCGAGCTGGCCATGCTCGCCATTCAAGGTCCCCACGCGCGGCAGAAGATCGCCGAACTGGTGACCCAGTCCCGTGGCACCCTGATCCATCAGCTCAAACCTTTCGAAGGCCAGGCCGACGGCGACTGGTTTATCGCCCGCACCGGTTACACCGGCGAAGACGGTCTGGAAATTGTCCTGCCTGCGGACCAGGCGCCGGGTTTTTTCAACGACCTGGTGGGCGCCGGCATTTCCCCCATCGGCCTCGGCGCGCGCGATACCTTGCGCCTGGAGGCCGGCATGAACCTGTATGGCCAGGATATCCACCAGCAGGTGTCGCCCCTGGCTGCCAATATGGCCTGGAGCATCGCCTGGGAACCGGCAGGGCGCAATTTTATCGGCCGCGCCGCGCTGGAAGCGGAAAAAGCGGCCGGTGTGCAGTTCAAATTGGTCGGGCTGGTCCTGGAAGAACGTGGGGTTCTGCGTGCTCACCAGGTGGTTCGTATCGCCAATGTTGGCGAAGGGGAGATCACCAGTGGTAGTTTCTCTCCTACGCTTAGCAAATCCATTGCCCTGGCGCGTGTACCGACGGCGACCGCCGACCGGGCCGAAGTGGAAATCCGCGGCAAGTGGTACCCGGTTCGAGTGGTCAAGCCGACCTTCGTCCGCCATGGCAAAACCTTGATCTAACTATTTTCCGGCGGGCCACTGGCCGCTGACATTTCTTCTTGAGGACACAGACTATGAGCAATATCCCTGCCGACCTGCGTTTTGCCGAAAGTCATGAGTGGGCCCGTCTGGAAGCCGACGGCAGCGTGACCGTCGGGATCTCCGACCATGCCCAGGAAGCGTTGGGCGATGTGGTGTTTGTTGAGCTGGCTGAGGTTGGCGCCACATTTGAAGCACAGGGCCAGGCGGGTGTGGTTGAGTCGGTGAAGGCGGCTTCGGACATCTATGCCCCGGTTGCAGGCGAGGTGATTGCGGTCAACGAAGAGTTGAGCGGCAGTCCTGAGCTGTTGAACTCCGACCCTTACGGCGCCTGGATCTTCAAGCTCAAGCCAAGCAACGCGGCTGACCTGGACAAGCTGCTCGATGCTGCACGCTACGCAGCCGCCATCGGCGAGTAAACGCAGAACCCAATGTGGGAGGGGGCTTGCCCCCGATTGCGCCGGGTCAGCCATTGATGAGTCGGCTGACACTCCGCCATCGGGGGCAAGCCCCCTCCCACATTTATTTGCACCGGCCTTAAGTGATCAGTCCGCCTTTAATACCGCTTTGACCGCCGCCACGGCGCGCTCCACATCCGCCTCCGTCATCGCCGTGAACATCGGCAACGACACGATCAATCGCCCAACACGCTCCGCCACCGGGAACATCCCGTCCTTGAAGCCCTGTGCCCGATACAGGCTCAGCAGGTGGATGGGCGGGTAGTGATAGCCAATGCCGACGCCAAGGGCTTGCATCTGCTCCATAAACGTAGCGCGGGCGGGCAGACCATCCTGACGCTCCGGCAATACCAGTTGGAACAGGTGCCAGTTGCTGTTTTCGAAGTCCGCCGGCGGCAGTTGCGCGCCGTACTGCTGTTCGAAATCACTGCCGAAGCATTCGAAGTAGTGGCGTGCCAGGTTCTGGCGATGGGCGGTGATCTTCTCGATGTGGGCAAATTGCCCGAGGCCGATGGCGGCGGCGATATCGGTCATGTTGAACTTGCCGCCCAGCACGTCCACATCCAGGCCGTCGAAACCGCTGCGGGTCACACCTTGCAGGCGGTATTTCTCGGCCAGGCGGGCTTCTTCGGCGTTGTTCAGCACCAGGCAGCCGCCTTCGGATGAGGTGATGTTCTTGTTCGCCTGGAAGCTGAACGACACGAAGTCGCCGGTAGCGCCGATGCGTTCCCCGTCCCAGCTGGACCCCAGCGCCTGGGCGGCATCCTCGACGATGCGCAGCTTGTACTTGTTGGCCAGCGCATAGAGCATCGGCATATCCAGGGGCAAGCCGGCCAGGTAGACCGGGATGATCGCCTTGGTGCGTGGAGTGATCGCCGCTTCAACCTGAGCCAGATCGATGTTGCGGGTTACCGGGTCGATATCGGCAAAGACCGGGGTGGCGCCCACCTCGAGGATGACGTTGGCCGTGGCGACCCAGGAGATTGGCGTCGTGATGACTTCATCCCCAGGCCCGATGCCGGCGATGCGCAAGGCAATTTCCATGGTGCAGGTGCCGGAGTTGAAGGTGCGCACCGGGCGGCCGCCAAAGTATTCCGACAACTGCGCTTCGAATGCCTGCACCTTCGGCCCACTGGTGATCCAGCCGGAACGCAGGACATCGCCGACCGCCGAGATCGTGGCTTCGTCAATGGTAGGTTTGGAGAACGGCAGGAAGGGCTGTTGGCTCATGACGAAGAAGGCATCCGGTAGGCGATGAGTGATGGACGTGTGAGTCCTGCATGGTTGCACGGCTCGACTGAATATAGCCTGTCGCCCGTGAACGATTCGTCATGTTGCAGGCAAAAAAATGCCGCTTGAAAAAGCGGCATTTTTTACGCTGTAGTCGTTACTCGGTAACAGCGTTCTTCGCGAGGATGGCGTTGGCCAGTTCCATGTCCGTAGCCTGCAGGCCAGGGTTGTCGGCGCGCACTTTCTGCATGGCCGCTTCCAGGTACGGGCCGCGGATGCCGCCGTCGCTGGCGACGAAGCTGCCGGCGTCGTCCTGGGCCGCGACGACCATTTTGTGGTCCTTGAAGGTCAGGTAGGTCGAGCCGGTGGTGGCGCCCGACGAGATGACATTACGCCAGAAGCTGTCGGCCATGGCTGAGCCGACAGGGAGGGAGAGCACAGCGAGGGTTGCGACAGCATATTTAAGACGCATGATGGGTGACTCCGGTGGGTTATCTGTACGTTTTGATTGTAGTTAACCTTATCCAGTTCCATCACTGACTAAACAGTTTCAACCTTTAAAACCACGCCATCCTGCCCAATCACGCGGACTTGAGCGCCTACAGGGGCATCGGTACCGGTGACCATCCATACGCCATCGCCGACCTTGACCTTGCCCCTGCCGTCCACTATCGCCTGATGCACCACGAACGTGCGCCCGACCAGCTCTGAGCCGCGCTCGTTCAAGCCGGGCTGGTCGCTGGCCTTGGCGCTGCTGCGTTGGCGTCGCCACCAGTACACGGCCGTCAATATCGACAACAGGGCGAACAGCAGCAGTTGCCACTCAAGTCCAAGGGGCGGGACGATAAACTTGATCACGCCCACGGCCGCTGCGGCGATACCCATCCACAACAGGTAGCCTCCGGCACCGAACACCTCGAGAATCAACAACACGGTGCCCAGCGCCAACCAGTCCCAGAACGAAAGATGCTGCAGGAAATCCCACATGGTGGCGACCTCAGCCTTTCTTGTTGTCGAAGGTGGCTTTGACGATCTCGCCGATACCGCCCACGGCACCAATCACCTGGCTGGCTTCCAGCGGCATCAGGATGACTTTGCTGTTGTTGGCCGATGCCAGCTTGCCCAGGGCATCGATGTATTTCTGCGCGACGAAGTAGTTCACCGCCTGCACGTTGCCGGAGGCGATCGCTTCCGAGACCACCTGGGTCGCGCGGGCTTCAGCCTCGGCCTGACGTTCACGGGCTTCGGATTCGAGGAAGGCGGCCTGGCGGCTACCCTCTGCCTCGAGGATCTGCGCCTGTTTCTTGCCCTCGGCGGTAAGGATCGCCGAGGCTCGCAGGCCTTCGGCTTCGAGGATCTGCGCACGCTTGATCCGCTCGGCTTTCATTTGCCCGGACATGGCCGCCATGAGGTCGGCGGGCGGGCTGATGTCCTTGATTTCGATACGGGTGATCTTGATGCCCCACGGCGCCGTGGCTTCGTCGACGGTGCGCAGCAGCTTTTCGTTGATACCGTCGCGCTGGCTGAGCATGGCATCCAGCTCCATGGAGCCGAGCACCGTACGGATATTGGTTTGCAGCAGGTTGCGAATGGCATGTTCGAGGTTGTTCACCTCATACGCGGCCTGGGCAGTGTTGACCACCTGGAAGAAGCACACGGCGTCAATCTGCACGGTGGCGTTGTCGGCGGTAATCACTTCCTGGGGCGGGATATCCAGCACGCTTTCCATCACGTTGATCTTGCGGCCGATGCGGTCCATGACCGGGATGATGATGTTCAGGCCGGGCTTGAGGGTGTTGGTATAGCGGCCGAAACGTTCGACGGTCCACTGGTAGCCCTGGGGCACCACCTTGAAACCCATGAACAGGATGGCAATGGCCAATCCCACGAAAAGAAGCAGTACGGTTCCGATCTGCATTGCGATTCCCTATCTGATGATGTCAGTGACACGACGTTCGGTCGATTGTAACGGTGTCGTCACGGATAAGGACGGTTTCATTGCCCAATGCTCAAAGGATTTGTTTCTGAATCCCCAGGGGTAACCCTGAGGACCTCCGCCAGCGTCGTCAGCCCCGCCTTCACCTTTTGCATGCCGGCCATCCGCAGGCTGTGCATGCCTTGCCCGAGTGCGGCATGGCGCAAGGCCTGAACGTCGGCGCCGGGGGTGATCAGCGCCTTGAGGGTTTCATCAAGGACCATGATCTCGTAAAGCCCGGCCCTGCCCCGATAGCCACTGTCGCGGCACTCTCCACACCCGACCGCTGCGTAGACGTCGGCCACGGCGCGTTTGCAATGGGGGCACAGCACGCGCACCAGGCGCTGTGCCATGACGCCTATCAGTGTCGCCTTGATCAAATAATGAGCGATGCCCAACTCCTGCAAGCGGCTGATGGCGCTCGGCGCATCGTTGGTGTGCAGCGTTGACAGCACCAGATGCCCGGTCAGCGCTGCCTGGATCGCCATCTCGGCGGTCTCCTGGTCGCGAATCTCGCCGATCATGATGATGTCCGGGTCCTGGCGCAGCAACGCGCGGATACCGCTGGCGAAGGTCAGGTCGATGTTGTGCTGCACCTGCATCTGGTTGAATGCCGGCTCGACCATTTCGATGGGGTCCTCCACCGTGCACAGGTTGACCTCCCGGGTCGCCAGTTGCCTGAGGGTGCTGTAGAGCGTGCTGGTCTTGCCCGAGCCGGTGGGGCCGGTGACCAGAATGATGCCGTTGGCCTGTCGGGTCATGACCTGCCAGCGCTGCTGATCGTCGGCGGACAGCCCCAGTTGATCGAAATCCTTGAGTAGCACCTGGGGATCAAAAATGCGCATGACCAGCTTTTCGCCGAAGGCGGTGGGCAAGGTCGACAGGCGCAGTTCCACTTCAACGCCCGCCGTTTTCATGTTGATGCGCCCATCCTGGGGCTTGCGCTTCTGCGCCACATTCATACGCCCAAGGCTTTTCAGCCGGCTGACGACAGCGGTGGTGACCTGGGGCGGAAATTGGTAGACGTCATGCAACAGCCCGTCAATGCGAAAGCGCACACGCCCCTGTTCGCGGCAGGGCTCGATATGGATATCGCTGGCCCGTTGATCAAAGGCGTACTGCAACAGCCAGTCGACGATATTGACGATATGCGCGTCATCGGCATGCGGTTCGCTATCGCCGGCGCCCAGGCTGAGCCGTTCGACAGTACCGGGGGGCGCCATTTGCTGGTCGGCGCCGCTGACCGATTTGGCCAGACGGTAAAATTCATTGATACAGCGCTGGAGGGTTTGAGGGTTGGCCACCACGCGCTTGATCGAGCGTTTGAGTACCTGGGAAAGCCCGGCCTCCCAGCCGCTGACATGGGGCTGGGCGCTGGCAACCGTCACGCTGCGCGCATCCATGGCCACTGCAAGGATGGCGTGGCGCTGGGCGAAGGCGTGGGACATCAGCGGCACCACCGTCGCCACGTCGATCTTCAACGGGTCGATGCGTAGATAAGGCTGATCGACGTGTCGGGCCAGCCACTGCGTCAGTGTTTCCAGGCACGTTCCTTGTGCGGCGATCGTTTCCAGTGGGTGCCGGCCGCTGGCAGGCGCGGACGATAGCTGTCGCGCCGTCTCTGGCGTAATCAGTTGCTGCTCGATCAATGCAGGCAGCAACTGTTGCAGTTCCAGAGGGCGATCTTGCAGGACGGCGGACATGAGGGGTTCCTGGTTGGCGTCGGGGTGTAATCCCAGGCTAGCCAGCTTCTGAACATTCTCCCTGGGCGTGTATTGCAGGCTTTTGCCGAGAGGCTGCCACCACGGCGTGAGGCCGTGTGCTACCTGCCGGCCACAGCTCTACGGAACACACGCTGATCAGGTTTCGAAACTTTTCACCGATCACCTGGGCGCGATGCCAGCTCAGGCCGTCCATCACGATGTCGATATGCAGCAGGTCGTCTTGCCTGTTCACGATCACCTGGCTGGGCGTGAGAAATTGCAGCGCGAAGTAATTCAGCACCCGGCACAGCACGTCCGGTTCCGCCTCTGCGGTAATCCGATAATGGGCCTCGCACTGAAGGCTATCGACAGCCCACGCATCGGCGCGGGTGACAGGGTGGACGGTTTCGACGGCGTGCATGCTGACTCTCCAGATTCGACTGAAGAAATTTTTACATTCGCCTGGGGAGATTTCTTATCTAAGATGCGCATGAATCGCACAAAATTGAATCAGCTAATTCAAGATAAGCGCCATAGAAGGTATTTTTATGCACAGTGAGTTGGACGTGTATGACCGCCGTATCCTGGCCCTGCTGCAAGAGGACGCCTCGCTCTCCAGCGCGCAGATTGCCGAACAGGTCGGCCTGTCCCAGTCGCCCTGCTGGCGGCGCATCCAGCGGTTGAAGGAAGAAGGCGTGATTCGCGGCCAGGTGACGCTGCTGGACCGCAAGAAAATCGGCCTCAACACGCAGATCTTCGCCGAGGTCAAACTCAACGCCCACGGTCGGTCCAACTTCACCGAGTTTACCGAGGCAATTCGTGGCTTTCCGGAAGTGCTGGAGTGTTACGTGCTGATGGGGGCGGTGGATTTTTTATTGCGCATTGTTGCGTCGGACATCGAGGCGTACGAGCGGTTTTTCTTTGACAAGTTGTCGATGGTGCCGGGGATTCAGGAGGTCAATTCGATTGTGGCGTTGTCGGAGATCAAGTCCACCACCAGCCTGCCAGTATTGCGCTGACAGAGGCGGCCTCATCGGGGGCAAGCCCCCTCCCACATTGGAATGCATTTCCCTGTGGGAGGGGGCTTGCCCCCGATGGCGATATTACAAACGCAGCAAGGTCTTCCAGGCCCGGTTCTGATACACCGCAATCGCCTGGTGCATCCGCGCATCCAGCGACTCATCGGTAATCGGCTGGTTGGCCAGGTGCGCCAGCTTGTTCAGCTCGCCGTACAAGCGGTCCAGTTCCGGGATGTCCACCACGTGGCGCGCATGGTGCAGCCAGGCCTGGATGCGTTCGATGCGCGGCAATTGCTCGGCCAGGTCTTCGGGCTGCTGCTGGTAACGCGGCAGTTGCAGGGCAACGGCGTCATCGGCCAGCAGGCGCGGTAGCCAGTTGGTGATCTGCGCGGCGCCCTGACGGTTGCCACGCACGTTGCGCGCTTCGGTCCAGGTGCGGGCCAGCAGCCAGCGCGAGGTGTTCAGGGAGAACAGGCCCCAGCGCACATCCTGCAATTCTTCAACGAACTGCTCCGGTGCGGCTTTGCGAATGTCTTCGTCGTCGTCACCGGCCTGGACCAGCGGGCGCCAGTCTTCCAGCAACGCATCCAGGGCACTGCGCAGCTCACTGGTGGATTGACGCGGCGCGGCCTGGCCGAGGCTGCCGATCAGGGCGCGCAATTCGCCCAGGTTCTCGACCCAATCCTGCAGCAGACGCCAGTGGCCATTGAAGCGATATTGCTCGGCCAGGCGCTGGCTGCTGCCCAGCAGGTGCCACATGATTGCGGCGAAGGCATCGTCCAACGGCATTTCGGCGTGAATCTGCGGTGCCGGCAGGCTCAGTGAATAGCTGCTGGCGTCGTACAGGCGATAGCCACGTTCGGCCTTGCTGATGTCACACGGCATCAGCGCCAGGGTCGCTGCCAATTCGGCGGCCAGCTCCAGCAACGCTGCGGGCTCGCCTTCGCGCAGTTCCAGTTCCAGCTCGCAGATTTCTTCCTTCTGCTTGCCGACGACCACATGGCCCAGGTCCAGGGCGGCTTCGATCACCACCTTGGCCTTGCCGCGGCCCCAGGCGATTTCGGCGCGTTCACGCACGAAGTCGGTGGTAAAGATCGGCTTGAGGGTCTTTTTGTCCAGCTCGGCCAGTTGCTCGGGCCAGCACTCGCCGTCGAGCTTCTTCACGTCGAGCTTGGCTTTGGGCAGGTCCCAGTTGTATTCGTTGCGTTCCGACAAGCCGGCAACACTCTGGCCGCGGGTCTTGAGGGTCTGGATGATGTCGTCACCGTCCTTGCGCAGGCGCAGGGCCACCTTGGCCTGGGCCAGGTCGCGTTCGGGGGTGTCGAAGTACTGATTCATCAACTCACGGCGTTCCCAGCCACTTTTGTTGCGTTTTTTCAGTAGCGGGTGCTCACGCAGCGCGGCGAGTGTCTCGCGGCTGACGCGGAGCTTGATTTCGGTTTCTTTCTGCATGGCCGGAAAATCCAGGATCGGGAGCGCAGCCGGGGAAAAGTGTGGCTGCCAAGGTCGTGCAGTGTACAGGACTGAGCCCGGCAACGTGCCGCAACGGTTTATTGTGTCGTGCAGATGGCTCTATAGTGGGGCTCATCCGGGAAGTTGGAGAGCGCGCATGCCGTTACCGTCCATGAAAGAGCAGTTCGCCGCGTTGATTGCCGCGCCGTCGGTCAGTTGCACTCAAGCGTCGCTGGACCAGACCAACCGCCCGGTGATCGATCTGCTCGCCACCTGGCTGGGCGACCTGGGCTTTGCCATCGACATCCAGCACGTCAGCCCCGGCAAATTCAACCTGCTGGCCAGCTTTGGCAGCGGTCCTGGCGGCCTGGTGCTGGCCGGTCACAGCGACACGGTGCCCTACGACGCGGCATTGTGGAAAACCGATCCGCTCAAGCTGACGGAAGTCGACGGCCGCTGGGTAGGACTGGGCAGTTGCGACATGAAGGGCTTCTTTGCCCTGGTCATCGAAGCCGTGTTGCCGTTGCTCGATCAACCGTTCAAGCAACCGCTGCTGATCCTCGCCACGTGCGATGAGGAAAGCTCCATGTCCGGCGCTCGGGCATTGGCCGAAGCCGGACGCCCGCTGGGCCGCGCAGCGGTGATCGGCGAGCCGACCGGGCTCAAGCCGGTCCGCCTGCACAAAGGCGTGATGATGGAGCGCATCGACATTCTTGGCCAAAGCGGCCATTCATCGGACCCGAGCCTGGGCCACAGCGCCCTGGAAGCCATGCACGACGCCATCGGCGAACTGCGCGGCCTGCGCCTGGCCTGGCAACGCGAATACCGCAACCCGCAGTTCAGCGTGCCGCAGCCGACCATGAACTTTGGCTGTATCCATGGCGGCGACAACCCCAACCGCATCTGCGGCCAATGCTCCCTGGAATTCGACCTGCGGCCGTTGCCGGGCATGGACCCGCAGGTCCTGCGCGCCGCCATCCGGCAGAAGCTGCAACCCCTGGCCGAGCGTCATCAGGTCAAGATCGACTACGCGCCGCTGTTCCCCGAAGTGCCGCCGTTCGAACAGCCGGAAGACGCCGAACTGGTGCGGGTCGCAGAGCGTTTGACCGGTCATCGCGCCGAAGCGGTGGCGTTCGGCACCGAAGCGCCTTATCTTCAGCGCCTTGGTTGCGAAACCCTGGTGCTAGGCCCTGGCGATATCGCCTGTGCGCACCAGCCGGGCGAATACCTCGAAATGTCACGCTTGACGCCTACAGTGCGTCTATTGCGGGAACTGATCGAACATTACTGCCTGAAACCCGCATAAATTAACCCCTGCCTGTTCGTACATAGAAGGAGAGTGAGCGTGTCGCCAAGCCTGTTCCGACGATAACCATCAGCCCGCTGTGCGCTTTCACGATTGATCCCTTTTTGGCTGCTTTTTATTACAGGCCCAGGTGTTATGCCCGACTACGTTAATTGGCTTCGTCACGCTTCGCCCTACATCAACGCTCACCGCGACTGCACCTTTGTGGTCATGCTGCCCGGCGATGGTGTGGAACACCCGAATTTTGGCAATATCGTCCACGACCTGGTGTTGTTGCACAGCCTGGGTGTGCGACTGGTGCTGGTCCACGGCTCGCGTCCGCAAATCGAAGCCCGCCTTGAAGCGCGCGGCCTGGTTCCGGCTTATCACGACGGCTTGCGCATTACCGATGCGGCAACCCTGGAGTGCGTGATCGACGCGGTGGGGCACCTGCGTATCGCCATCGAAGCGCGTCTGTCCATGGACATGGCCTCATCGCCCATGCAGGGCTCGCGCCTGCGGGTGGCCAGCGGCAACCTGGTGACGGCGCGGCCAATCGGTGTGCTCGAAGGCGTGGACTATCACCACACCGGCGAAGTGCGCCGGGTCGACCGCAAAGGCATCGGCCGCCTGCTGGACGAGCGTTCCATCGTGCTGCTGTCGCCGCTGGGTTATTCGCCCACCGGTGAAATCTTCAACCTGGCCTGCGAAGACGTTGCCACCCGCGCCGCCATCGACCTGGGTGCCGACAAATTGCTGCTGTTCGGCGCCGATCTTGGTCTTATCGATGAAAATGGCCGCCTGGTGCGCGAGCTGCGACCGCAGCAAGTGCCGGCCCATCTGCAACGCCTGGGCAGCAACTACCAGGCCGAGCTGCTCGATGCCGCCGCCGAGGCTTGCCGTGGCGGAGTAGGGCGCAGCCATATTGTCAGCTATGTCGAAGACGGCGCTTTGCTCACCGAACTGTTCACCCGCGATGGCGGCGGTACGCTGGTCGCCCAGGAGCAATTCGAACTGGTGCGCGAAGCGGCGATCGAGGACGTCGGCGGTTTGCTCGACCTGATCAGCCCGCTGGAAGAGCAGGGCATCCTGGTGCGTCGCTCGCGCGAAGTGCTGGAGCGCGAGATCGAGCAGTTCAGCGTGGTCGAGCGCGAAGGGATGATCATCGCTTGCGCGGCGTTGTATCAGATTGCGGATTCGGATGCGGGTGAATTGGCGTGCCTGGCGGTGAATCCGGAATACCGCCATGGCGCGCGCGGCGATGTGTTGCTTGAGCGCATCCAGACCCGTGCCCGGGCCCAGGGCCTGAAGACCTTGTTCGTCCTCACCACCCGCACGGCCCACTGGTTCCGTGAACGCGGCTTTGTGCCGAGCAGCGTGGACCGCCTGCCGTCGGCGCGGGCATCGCTGTACAACTATCAGCGCAACTCGAAGATCTTCGAGAAGGCTTTGTAAACCAATACCTATCCAAATGTGGGAGGTGGCTTGCCCCTCCCACATTGGACCGCCTTTATCCCCAATGCCTGATGCCCCTTCAGAAGCGTTGACGTGTGCCGATAGCGTATTGGTAGAGGTCGTCAGCCGTTGACATCAAAAGAAACTAATACCGATACAAAAACTGTAACAAATTGACGGAATGATGTGCCTTTGGCCATGATGGCGTCGCCTTTTTGATCATCAGTGACGTATGCAATGGAACGTCAAGACTAATCGATCTAAAAAAGCATTAAAAAATACCCTTTAGGAATTAGCTTGTGGACGGGGTCGTCTATCCTGACCAGCCTGTTTCACGAATGCGCTTATTCCTGGATCGTATGAAAAAGAATGAAATAATTCTTTTTGGGTGTATGAAAAACTCATTACCCTGCAGGGACCAAATCAACTGCTATTAGACGAAGGTAGTAGACACACAAGGTTACGATTGACTTGGTGGTCACTATCCGGCGCTAATCGCGCATCTGTTGGATCAAGGGCGTCAGACCCGAGACCAAAGAAATACAAAAATTAGAAATGAGAGGAGCGGTACATGAAGAAGTCCACCTTGGCTGTGGCTGTAGCGTTGGGCGCAATCGCCCAGCAAGCAGGCGCTGCCGGTTTCATCGAAGACAGCAAGGCCACACTGGGTCTGCGTAACTTCTATATCAACACCGATAACCGCGAAGGCACGGCTAACCCGAGCAAGAACGAAGAATGGGGCCAAGGCTTCGATCTGCGTTTCATCTCCGGTTATACCCAAGGCACCGTTGGCTTCGGTCTTGACGCTATCGGCCTGTTGGGTGTTCGCCTGGATTCCGGCGGCGGCACCAACGGCGCGACCGCTACGTCCTACGGCGGCACCATCTTCCCGAGCAAGTCCAATGGCGAAGCCGTTGATAACTACTCGAGCCTGGGCCTGACTGCCAAAGCCAAGATTTCCCAGACTGAATTGAAGCTGGGTACCTTGCAGCCCAAGCTGCCGGTTATCGTGACCAACGATGGTCGTCTGCTGCCGCAGACCTTCCAGGGTGGCCAGATCACCTCCAGCGACATCAAGGACCTGACCCTGGTCGCCGGCCAGATCGAAAAAGCCAAGGGCCGTAACTCCAGCAACAACGAAAGCCTGTCCATCTCCGGCGCCAACAGCCGTGGCGTGAACTGGCGTTCGAGCAACAAGTTCTACTACGCCGGTGGCGACTACAAGATCACCAAGGATCTGACCGCCCAGTACTACTACGGCAACCTGGAAGATTTCTACAAGCAGCACTTCCTGGGCCTGACCCACAACTGGGCCATCGGTCCGGGCGTGTTGAAGTCTGACCTGCGTTATTTCAACAGCTCCGACGACGGTAACAACGGCAACCAGTCCGCCTACTTCTCCACAGGCAACTACGGTGGCGTCAACTCCGGTCGCGGCAAAGTCGACAACAACCTGTACAGCGGCCTGTTCCTGTACTCCGTTGCCGGTCACACCTTCGGTGGTGGTTACCAGGTCAGCAACGGCAGCAGCGACTTCCCTTGGCTGAACCAGGGTGACGGCTCGTCGGCCTACATCACGACCGACATGCAAATCCAGAAGTTCGCCCGTGCCGGCGAGCGCACCTGGCAAGCTCGCTACTCCTATGACTTCGCCAAAGTCGGCGTACCTGGCCTGACCGCCGGTGTGGTTTACCTCAAAGGTGACCATATCGACACCGTTGCCAGCAACCGTGCCGAGTTCACCGGCCAGTCCGAGTGGGAACGTGACATCACTGTTGCCTACGTCGTACCGGAAGGTCCGCTGAAAAACGTCGGCGTGGCATGGAAGAATGCTATGTGGCGCAGCGATATCGCCAACGCGCGTAACCAGGACGAAAACCGCTTGATCGTCAGCTACTCGATCCCGCTGTTGTAAGACTGTAAAACCTTGCCCGGCGCAATGCCGGGCAAGGTGTCTTGCTTTTCAAGTCGGGCTCAACCCCCGCAAGCCCTTCCTGAACCCTCTTTGTACAGCGTCTCAAGGCCTTCTCGAACCTTGAAGAAGATGGTGCTCTTCAGTGCTGATCACGTCCAATGAACAGATTTTTAATATTCCTTTATCGTCTAGATAAATCGATATTTATTCTTTTTAAAATTTCCCCTATGCATGCACAGTGGGCTCCATAAGCACTCATCAGGAGCCACACCATGAGCCTAAGACTGGGCGATATCGCCCCCGACTTCGAACAGGATTCCAGCGCCGGCAAGATTCGTTTCCACGAATGGCTGGGCGATAGCTGGGGTGTGCTGTTTTCCCACCCGGCGGACTTCACGCCGGTGTGCACCACGGAATTGGGCTTCACCGCCAAGCTCAAGGATGAATTCGCCCAGCGCGGCGTCAAGGCCATCGCGCTGTCGGTCGACCCGGTGGACTCGCACCACAAGTGGATCGAAGACATCAACGAAACCCAGGGCACCGTCGTCAATTTCCCGATCCTGGCCGATGCCGACCGCAAGGTGTCCGACCTCTACGACCTGATCCACCCCAACGCCAGCGACACCCTCACCGTGCGCTCCCTGTTCGTGATCGACCCGAACAAGAAGATCCGCCTGACCATCACCTACCCGGCCAGCACCGGCCGTAACTTCCATGAAATCCTGCGGGTGATCGACTCGCTGCAGTTGACCGACAACCATAAGGTCGCCACACCGGCCAACTGGCAGGACGGCGATGACGTGGTGATCGTACCGTCGCTCAAGGACGAGGAAGAGATCAAGCAACGCTTTCCCAAGGGCTACCGTGCAGTGAAGCCATACCTGCGCCTCACCCCTCAGCCCAACCGTTAACACAGCTCAAACCTGGAAACAGGGACCCATGTGGGAGGGGGGCTTGCCCCCGATAGCGGTGGATCAGGTAAAAATTTGGTAACTGACACACCGTAATCGGGGGCAAGCCCCCTCCCACATGTTGAGCGCATTTCAAGCAGGGGTTTTCAGGCCATTTCGATGGCCTTTTTTTTCGCGCGGCGATCTGTTTCCCGTATATGTTTTTATGGAATAAACAAATGAATAAATAAGATTTAAAGATATATGAATCTGCTGCTAAGGTCTGTTCCACCTTGGCGTCATCGCTGCACAGCGAACCGCCGACACTTGCGTAAGGAATTCCCTACATGCTGGTCGTAACACTTGGAGGCAGTCCCAGTCAGCGTTCCCGCTCCGGGGTTTTGCTGGAGAGAACCCGTCAATGGCTGCAGGACCAGGGCGTGGAAGTGGTGAGTTACCAGATCCGTGACTTCCCGGCCGAAGACCTGCTGCATGCGCGGTTCGACAGCCCCAAGGTCATCGACCTGTTGCAGCAGGTGGCGAATGCCGATGGCCTGGTGATCGCCACGCCGGTGTACAAGGCCTCGTTCTCCGGTGCGCTGAAGACGGTACTCGACTTGCTGCCCGAGCGGGCCCTGGCCCACAAGGTGGTGTTGCCGATGGCCACCGGCGGCAGCATCGCGCACATGCTGGCGGTGGATTACGCCCTCAAGCCGGTGTTGTCGGCGCTGAAGGCGCAGGAATTGCTCCACGGGATTTTTGCCGAAGACAGCCAGATCGCCTACGGCGAAGGCAGTGCCCAGGCGCAGTTGGTGCCGGTGCTTGAACAGCGTCTGCAGGAAGCCCTGGAGCAGTTTTACAGCGCCATGGCCCGCCGCCCGAAACCGCTGGACCCGCATGTACTGAATGAACGCTTGTTGAGTGCTCGCTGGAGCATTTGAGCCTTACCCCTACATCTGGAAACACTCACCTTACTCAGCCGCCAACGGCCAAGCAGGTGCAGCCAATACCCCACTCGCATATTTGGAGAGAGCGCCATGCGCACTGTCATTTTGCGTCGCGGTCTGGTCGCACTGTTTGCTGCGGCTGTGTCCTTCGGCGCCATCGTTCAAGCCCACGCCGCAGACACCCTGCGGATCGGTTATCAGAAGTACGGCACGCTGGTGCTGCTCAAGGCCAAGGGCTCGCTGGAAAAGCGCCTGGCTGCGCAGGGCGTGCAGGTGCAATGGACCGAGTTCCCTGGTGGCCCGCAACTGCTTGAGGGCCTGAATGTCGGCTCCATCGACTTTGGCGTCACCGGCGAAACCCCACCGGTGTTCGCCCAGGCCGCCGGTGCGGATCTGCTTTACGTGGCCTATGAGCCACCGGCGCCGACCAGTGAAGCGATCCTGGTGCCGAAAGACTCTACGATCAAGTCGGTGGCTGAGCTCAAGGGCAAAACCGTCGTCCTGAACAAAGGCTCCAACGTGCATTACCTGCTGGTGCGTGCCCTGCAAGACGCCGGCCTCAACTACACCGACGTGAAAACCGTATTCCTGCCGCCCGCCGATGCCCGCGCCGCCTTCGAGCGCGGCAGCGTGGACGCCTGGGTGATCTGGGACCCGTACCAGGCCGCCGCCGAGAAACAGCTGCAAGCGCGCACCCTGCGCGACGGCACCGGTATTGCCGACAACCACCAGTTCTACCTGGCCACCAAGCCTTACGCCGAACAGCATCCCGAGGTGATCAAGGCGCTGGTGGAAGAAGTGCGCGCCGTGGGCGAATGGTCCAAGGCCAACCCGCAGCAAGTGACTGACCAGGTCGCGCCGCTGCTCGGCCTGCCGGCTGATATCACCCTGACCTCGGTGAAACGCCAGGGCTACGGCGCACTGTTCCTGACGCCGGAAGTGGTCGCGGCCCAGCAGAAAATCGCCGACACCTTCTACCAGCTCAAATTGATTCCCAAGCCCTTGAGCATCAAGGACGTGATCTGGACCCCACCCGCCGCTGTTGCCAAAGCGCCGTAATCCGACTTCTTCAGGAGACAACTCCATGAGCCTCAATATTTTCTGGTTCCTGCCTACCCACGGTGACGGTCATTACCTCGGCACCGCCGAAGGCGCTCGCGCCGTCGATCACGGTTACCTGCAACAAGTGGCACAGGCCGCCGACCGCCTGGGCTTCGGCGGGGTGCTGATCCCGACCGGGCGCTCCTGCGAAGACTCCTGGCTGGTGGCGGCCTCGCTGATCCCCGTGACCCAGCGTCTGAAATTTCTTGTCGCGCTGCGCCCCGGGATCATTTCCCCGACGGTGGCCGCACGTCAGGCGGCGACCCTGGATCGCCTGTCCGGCGGCCGCGCACTGTTCAACCTGGTCACCGGCGGTGACCCGGAGGAGCTGGCCGGCGACGGCTTGTTCCTCAGTCACGAAGAGCGCTACCAGGCCTCGGTGGAATTCACCCGCATCTGGCGCCGCGTGCTTGAAGGCGAAACCGTGGATTACGACGGCGAGCACATCAGCGTCAAGGGCGCCAAATTGCTCTACCCGCCGGTCCAGCAGCCACGCCCGCCGCTGTATTTTGGCGGATCGTCCGAGGCGGCCCAGGACCTGGCGGCCGAACAAGTGGAAATGGTGCTGACCTGGGGCGAACCACCGGCAGCGGTGGCGGAAAAGATCGCGCAGGTGCGGGCCAAGGCCGACAAGCTGGGACGCACCCTGCGCTTCGGCATTCGCTTGCATGTGATCGTGCGTGAAACCAACGAGGAGGCCTGGAAAGCCGCCGATAAGCTGATCTCCCACTTGGACGACGACACCATCGCCCGCGCCCAGGCGTCCCTGGCGCGCTTCGACTCGGTGGGCCAGCAGCGCATGGCGGCCTTGCATGGCGGCAGCCGCGACAACCTGGAAGTCAGCCCCAACCTGTGGGCCGGTGTCGGCCTGGTGCGCGGCGGCGCGGGCACGGCGCTGGTGGGCGATGGCCCAACGGTTGCGGCGCGGGTCAAGGAATACGCGGACCTGGGCATCGACACCTTTATCTTCTCCGGTTATCCGCACCTGGAAGAGTCGTATCGGGTCGCCGAGTTGCTGTTCCCGCACCTGGATATCGAACGTCCCGAACTGCCGAAAGGCGCCGGCTATGTCAGCCCGTTCGGCGAGATGGTGGCCAACGACATCCTTCCCAAAGCTGCATCACAGAGCTGAGGGGCGCCATGAACCTTGAGAAACTCAGCCATCGCGTGGCGCCCTGGGTGCTGCCGATTCTATTGCTGGCGGTGTGGCAGTTGTCGGTGACGGCAGGGTGGTTGTCCACGCGTATTCTGCCGGCGCCCAGTGCGGTCATCGAGGCTGGCGTCAACCTGGTCCGCAGCGGCGAAATCTGGACGCACCTGGCTATCAGCGGCTGGCGCGCGGGCCTGGGCTTTGTGATCGGTGGCAGCATCGGCCTGGCCCTGGGCTTTATCACCGGCCTGTCGAAGTGGGGCGAACGGTTGCTCGACAGCTCGGTGCAGATGATCCGCAACGTGCCGCACCTGGCGCTGATTCCATTGGTGATCCTGTGGTTCGGGATTGACGAGACCGCGAAGATTTTCCTGGTAGCGCTGGGCACGTTGTTTCCGATCTACCTGAACACCTACCACGGCATCCGCAACGTCGACCCGGCACTGGTGGAAATGTCGCGCAGCTACGGTTTGTCCGGCTTCAGCCTGTTCTGGCAAGTGATCCTGCCGGGCGCGTTGCCGTCGATCCTGGTGGGCGTGCGCTTTGCCCTGGGCTTCATGTGGTTGACGTTGATCGTGGCGGAAACCATCTCGGCCAGTTCCGGCATCGGTTATCTGGCGATGAATGCCCGCGAATTCCTGCAAACCGACGTGGTGGTGCTGGCGATCGTGATGTACGCGATTCTCGGCAAGCTGGCCGACCTGGCGGCGCGTGGCCTGGAACGGGTATGGCTGCGCTGGCACCCGGCGTATCAAGTGAACAAGGGAGGTGCGGCATGACGGCTCAACAACCCCCGCGCCTGCTCAAGGGTATCCCCCTGGCGGTGCGCAAGTTGCGCAAGTCCTTTGGCGCTCGCGAAGTGCTCAAGGACATCGATCTGCATATTCCTGCCGGCCAGTTCGTGGCCGTGGTCGGCCGCAGCGGTTGCGGCAAGAGTACCTTGCTGCGTCTGCTGGCGGGCCTGGACAACGCCAGTGGCGGCGAACTGCTGGCGGGCTCTGCGCCGCTGCACGAGGCGATCGAAGACACGCGGCTGATGTTCCAGGAAGCGCGCCTGCTGCCGTGGAAAAAGATCATCGACAACGTCGGCCTGGGCCTCAAGGGCAACTGGCGTCCCAGGGCGTTGCAGGCGTTGGAGGCGGTGGGCCTGGCCGAGCGTGCCGATGAGTGGCCGGCGGCCTTGTCCGGTGGGCAGAAGCAGCGTGTCGCCCTGGCGCGCGCCTTGATTCACCAGCCGCGCTTGTTGCTGCTCGACGAACCGCTGGGCGCGCTGGATGCCCTGACCCGGATCGAGATGCAGCAACTGATCGAAAACCTCTGGCAAAAGCACGGCTTTACCGTGCTGCTGGTCACCCATGACGTCAGCGAAGCCGTGGCGATTGCCGACCGGGTGATCCTGATCGAAGACGGCGAAATCGGCCTCGACCTGAGCATCGACCTGCCACGCCCACGCGCCCGTGGCTCACATCGCCTGGCCGCGCTGGAGGCCGAAGTGCTCAACCGCGTGCTGTCGCTGCCCGGCTCACCGCCGGAACCCGAACCTGTTTCACCGCTGCCGACGCAATTGCGTTGGGCTCAATAACCTGTACAGGAAAACCATCATGACTATTAAAGCCATCAACGTGCGTAACCAATTCAAAGGCACCATCAAGGAAATCGTGGTGGGCGACGTGTTGTCGGAGATCGACGTGCAGACGGCCTCGGGCATTGTCACGTCTGTAATCACCACGCGCTCGGTGAAAGAGCTGGAGCTGGTGATTGGCAGCGAGGTGATTGCCTTTGTGAAATCGACAGAGGTGTCGATCGCAAAACTGTGATTGCTTCAGACCGCTATCGGGGGCAAGCCCCCTCCCACACTTTGAATGTATTCACAGATCTAAAGGTGGGAGGGGGCTTGCCCCCGATGGCGGCCTTGGGGCCGACCAGGATGTTGGATCAGACCGAGTGCATATCCGTTTCTGCGGTAACGGCTGCTAATGGTTCCGCTTTTACAGCGGCTCACTTTTGAAAAGCGCAAAAGTAAGCAAAACGCTCTTGCCCCACCACTCGGCACCTCGCCTGGGCTCGGCCAGCGTGGTTTAACGGGGCGCCTGGGATCAAAAGCAGATCAAGATCAAAAGCCAGATCAAGAGCGACTCGCTTCGCATCGTGGTTACGGTTGGGTGCTACGGAGGTGTGTAGATACCTATGCCCCCGATGACGCCGGCCCAGCCAACACAAGACTCAGCGCTTGGGCAAATACGCAGGCAGATAAAGCCCCACATACGCATCAAACACCCGCATCCCTTCCTGCGCCATGCGCGGCGTAATCTGCCCATGCTGATGCACCGAGCGCGCATACACGCGGTCGCTCAATTCAAGCGCCAGGGCGAACACATCCACATCGCTCGGTAGTGTCGGCACTTCAAAGTGGCGGTTGAATACCGCCAACATCAGATCGCCCAGTTCCAGGTCATGCTGACGATCCGCCTGGGTTAATTCAGTCAACCCATGCTGGGCCAGGATCAACTGGCGCGCGGCGGCGTCATGGCTGTAGATGGCGAGCATGCGCTGCTCGACGATGCAGGACAGGTCGCGCCAGGTCTTGAGCGAGTCGTGTTCGATGGGCGCCTGGATGGCCGCGCGAAAGGCGGCGTGCACATCGGCCGTCAACGCCTCCAGCAGTGCCGGCACGCTGGCGAAAAAGTGGTACACCGACGATGGCGGGATCTGCGCCCGTTCGGCCACGCTGTAGATCGACAAACCGGCCACGCCTTCGGCCGCCAGCAAGGCGCGGGCGGCGTCAAGGATCGCGTCGATCCGCGCTTGACTGCGGGCGCGGGGTTTGCGAGGGGCGGCGGTTGTCATGGAAGTCTCCTACAAGGCAGCGGGCATTGTATGAGCAGGAATCTTTGTTGTCTGCCAGACCGCCATCGGGGGCAAGCCCCCTCCCACAGTTAGATCTGTGAATACATTCAAGTGTGGGAGGGGGCTTGCCCCCGATGAGGCCGACTCGGACTCCCTGGATAACCCCATAAAAAAACGCCACAGACCCTCAAGCCTGTGGCGTTTCTTCAATACCGCAACCGCTTACACGGTATGCAGGTACCAGTTGTACTCAAGGTCGGAGATGGAGTGTTCGAACTCCTCCAGCTCGCTTTCCTTACAGGCGACGAAGATATCGATGTATTTGGGATCGATGTACTTGGCCATCACCTCGCTGTCGTCCAACTCGCGCAGGGCATCGCGCAGGTTGTTCGGCAGGCTCTGTTCGTTCTGCTCGTAGCTGTTGCCTTCCACGGGCGCGCCCGGTTCGATCTTGTTGGTCAGGCCGTGGTGCACGCCGGCCAATACCGAAGCCATCAGCAGGTAAGGGTTGGCATCGGCGCCGGCCACGCGGTGTTCGATGCGCACCGCATCGGACGAGCCGGTCGGTACGCGAATCGCCACGGTGCGGTTGTCCAGGCCCCAGCACGGCGAATTCGGCACGTAGAACTGTGCGCCGAAACGGCGGTAGGAGTTGACGTTGGGGCACAGGAACGCCATCTGGGCGGGCAGGGTCTCGAGCACACCGCCGATCGCGTGACGCAATGCGGCGTTCTGCTCGGGATCCTCGCTGGCAAAAATATTCTTGCCGTCCTTGTCCAGAATGGAGATGTGCACGTGCAAACCGTTGCCTGCCTGGCCTGGGTAAGGCTTGGCCATGAAGGTGGTGTCCATCTCATGGTCGTAGGCGATGTTCTTGATCAGGCGCTTGAGCAGTACCGCGTAGTCGCAGGCCTTGATCGGGTCGGCGACGTGGTGCAGGTTCACTTCGAACTGCGCCGGGGCGCTTTCCTTGACGATGGCATCGGCCGGGATGCCTTGCTCCTTGGCACCTTCCAGAATGTCCTGGAGGCAGTCGACGTATTCGTCGAGGTCGTCGATCAGGTAGACCTGTGTCGAATGCGGGCGTTTGCCGGAGATCGGCGAGCGCGGCGGTTGAGGGCGGCCGTTCACGTTCTCCTGGTCGATCAGGTAGAACTCAAGCTCGAAGGCGGCGCAGATGGTCAGGCCCATGTCGTCGAACTTGCTCACGACCTGGCGCAGTACTTCGCGAGGATCGGCGAAAAAAGGTTCACCTTCCAGTTCGTGCATGGTCATCAGCAGTTGCGCGGTAGGGCGCTTTTGCCAGGGCTCATTGCACAGGGTGTCGGGGATGGGATAACAGATTCGGTCAGCATCGCCGATGTCCAGGCCCAGGCCGGTGCTTTCCACCGTCGAGCCATTGATATCCAGGGCAAATAAAGAGGCAGGCAGGTTAATGCCCTTCTCGTAAACCTTGTGGAGGCTGGTGCGTTCGATGCGCTTGCCGCGCACCACACCATTCATATCCGCAATTAGAAGGTCTACGTACAGAACCTCAGGATGATCCTTAAGGAACGCGTTCGCTTCGTTAAGCTGAACGGCACGCGGGGGTACCGACATGATGCAACACCTTTGTTGTTAAAAATATCAATCATTGATCTTTTCTGGTTTCAGTCAACCCGAACGGCATGCCGAAGTCAAGCGAGGCCTTTTTTGCCCTAAAAAAGCGCCGTGGCGCCTTTTTTGGGGCTTTTTAGAGCGGTTTTTTGGGTTTCAGGGTCTTGGGACCAGCCGGCTTGAGCGGGCCGTGTTGTATTTTTTACGGGGGTGTTGTGTAAGAAAATGAACAAGGCTAAGCTCGATTCAAACCCATAACAGCAATAATATCGGGGTGCTTCATGTTTCACCTGCCACCATTGGGTGTCTATGCCTGCTTGAACCGGGCGTTGTCCGCAGTCCTTTCGTCCCGCGTCAATGCTCGCGCACCGGCTAATATTCTTGACGGCCGGTCCGGCCTCTTCTTTGCCATTTCATCCGCCACTGACAAGCCCTTGTCCACCTCGCCGATCAAAATTGCGCACAACTTTGGCGTGAGGAATGCAACGTTGCAGCAAATGGCAGGTAAGCTCCTACCCTGAATGAACACACGACGCGGATGCTGCGTCAACCAACGCCTGGCCTTTAACGGATGCCAGGAAACCCAGCCCAGAGGCATTTATGAGTAACAACCTCGACCAGCTCACCGATTGGTTGAAAGACCACAAGATCACAGAAGTCGAATGCATGATTGGCGACCTCACCGGCATCACCCGGGGCAAGATTTCGCCGACCAACAAGTTCATCGCCGAAAAAGGCATGCGCCTGCCCGAAAGCGTTCTGTTGCAGACCGTGACCGGCGACTATGTCGAAGACGACATCTATTACGAATTGCTCGACCCGGCCGACATCGACATGATCTGCCGCCCCGACCAGAACGCGGTATTCCTGGTGCCCTGGGCCATCGAGCCGACCGCCCAGGTGATCCACGACACCTACGACAAGCAAGGCAACCCGATCGAGCTGTCGCCGCGCAACGTACTCAAGAAAGTCCTCAAGCTCTACGCCGACCGTGGCTGGCAGCCTATCGTGGCGCCGGAGATGGAGTTCTACCTGACCAAGCGCTGCGAAGACCCGGACTTCCCGCTGCAACCGCCGATTGGCCGTTCCGGTCGCCCGGAGACGGGACGCCAGTCCTTCTCTATAGAAGCCGCCAACGAATTCGACCCGCTGTTCGAAGACGTCTATGACTGGTGCGAACTGCAGGAGCTGGACCTCGATACCTTGATCCACGAAGACGGCACCGCACAGATGGAAATCAACTTCCGTCACGGCGATGCGCTGTCCCTGGCTGACCAGATCCTGGTGTTCAAGCGCACCATGCGTGAAGCCGCGCTCAAGCACAACGTGGCCGCCACCTTCATGGCCAAGCCCATGACCGGCGAGCCCGGCAGCGCGATGCACCTGCACCAGAGCATCATCGACATCGCCACCGGCAAGAACGTGTTCTCCAACGAAGACGGGAGCATGAGCCAGTTGTTCCTCAACCATATTGGCGGCCTGCAGAAATTCATCCCCGAGTTGCTGCCTTTATTCGCCCCCAACGTGAATTCATTCCGCCGCTTCCTGCCCGACACCTCGGCGCCGGTGAACGTGGAATGGGGTGAAGAAAACCGCACCGTGGGCCTGCGCGTACCGGATGCCGGGCCGCAGAACCGCCGCGTGGAAAACCGCTTGCCGGGCGCCGACGCCAACCCGTACCTGGCCATTGCCGCCAGTTTGCTGTGTGGCTACATCGGCATGGTCGAAGGCCATAACCCGAGCGCACCCGTGGTGGGCCGTGGTTACGAGCGGCGCAACCTGCGCCTGCCGCTGACCATCGAGGATGCCCTGGAACGCATGGAAAACAGCAAGACCATCGAAAAATACCTGGGGCAGAAATTCATCACAGGCTACGTCGCGGTCAAGCGGGCCGAGCATGAAAACTTCAAGCGCGTGATCAGTTCGTGGGAGCGGGAATTCCTGCTCTTCGCCGTCTGATGCGCCGGGCGCGCCTTCACATGGCGCGCCCTTCACCGAAAATTCCAGGAGATCGGTATGTCCAGCAACAACCCGCAAACCCGTGAATGGCAAGCCTTGAGCAATGATCACCACCTCGCGCCGTTCAGCGACTTCAAGCAATTGAAAGAGAAAGGCCCAAGGATCATCACCAAAGCCCACGGCGTTTACCTGTGGGACAGCGAAGGCAACAAGATCCTCGACGGCATGGCCGGCCTGTGGTGCGTGGCGATCGGTTACGGTCGCGATGAACTGGCCGACGCCGCCGCCAAACAGATGAAAGAACTGCCGTACTACAACCTGTTCTTCCAGACTGCCCACCCGCCGGTACTCGAACTGGCCAAAGTCATTTCCGACGTCGCACCGGCCGGCATGAACCACGTGTTCTTCACCGGTTCCGGCTCCGAAGGCAACGACACCATGTTGCGCATGGTCCGCCACTACTGGGCGATCAAGGGCCAGCCGAACAAGAAAACCATCATCAGCCGCAAGAATGGCTACCACGGTTCTACCGTGGCCGGCGCCAGCCTGGGCGGCATGACCTATATGCATGAGCAGGGCGACCTGCCGATCCCGGGCATCACCCACATCGCCCAGCCGTACTGGTTTGGCGAAGGTGGCGACATGAGCCCTGAAGAATTCGGAATCTGGGCCGCCAACCAGCTGGAAGAGAAGATCCTGGAACTGGGCGTGGACAACGTCGGTGCCTTTATTGCCGAGCCGATCCAGGGCGCCGGTGGCGTGATCGTGCCGCCTGACAGCTACTGGCCGCGCATCAAGGAAATCCTCGCCAGGTACGACATCCTGTTTGTCGCCGACGAAGTCATCTGCGGCTTCGGCCGTACCGGGCAGTGGTTCGGCAGCGATTTCTACGACCTCACGCCACACATGATGACCATCGCCAAGGGCCTGACTTCAGGCTACGTTCCCATGGGCGGCCTGATCGTGCACGACGACGTGGTGGCCGTGCTCAACGAAGGCGGCGATTTCAACCACGGTTTCACCTACTCCGGGCATCCGGTGGCGGCGGCGGTGGCCTTGGAAAACATCCGCATCCTGCGCGATGAAAAAATCGTCAGCCGCGTGCATGAAGAAACGGCACCGTATTTGCAGAAACGTCTGCGGGAACTGGCCGACCATCCACTGGTGGGTGAAGTGCGCGGTGTGGGCATGCTCGGTGCGATCGAGCTGGTGCAGGACAAGGCCACGCGCAAGCGCTACGAAGGCAAGGGCGCCGGCATGATTTGCCGAACCTTCTGCTTCGAAAACGGCCTGATCATGCGCGCCGTGGGCGATACCATGATCATTTCGCCGCCGCTGGTGATCAGCAAGGCTGAAATCGACGAGCTGGTGACCAAGGCCCGCCAGTGCCTGGACCTGACGTTGGCGGCATTGCAGGACTGAGTAGATAAATGTGGGGGCCGGTTGAAAGGGGGCCCCCGAACTTGCCAGACTGTCGTCCTGTTTTGTTGCCCTTTGGCTGGGCCCGAAACATTTACTACGTGCGGCCCAAAAAGAAAAAATCGGAGCATCACCCAATGAAGGCATTAGGTTTGAAAAACGCTGGCAAGACCCTCCTCGCCTTGTCCCTGATGGGCGCAATGGCGGGCGCGGCCCAGGCGGACAATAAAGTCCTGCACGTCTACAACTGGTCCGACTACATCGCGCCGGACACCATCGCCAACTTCGAAAAGGAGTCGGGCATCAAGGTGGTGTACGACGTGTTCGACAGCAACGAGACCCTGGAAGCCAAGTTGCTGGCAGGCAAGTCCGGCTATGACATCGTCGTACCGTCGAACAACTTCCTGGCCAAGCAGATCAAGGCCGGCGTGTACCAGGAGCTGGACAAGTCCAAGCTGCCTGAGTACAGCAACCTGAACAAATCCCTGCTCAAGGCCGTGTCGGTCAGCGACCCGGACAACAAGCACGCGTTCCCGTACATGTGGGGCTCGATTGGTATCGGCTACAACCCGGAGAAGGTCAAGGCCGCGCTGGGCGTGGACAAGATCGAGTCGTGGGATGTGCTGATGAAGCCGGAAAACATCGCCAAGCTGAAAAGCTGCGGCGTGAGCTTCCTCGATTCGCCGACCGAAATGCTGCCGATTGCGCTGCATTACCTGGGCCTGCCGACCGACACCCAGAAGAAAGCCGACCTCAAGCAAGCCGAAGACCTGTTCCTGAAAATCCGTCCTTCGATTGGCTACTTCCACTCGTCCAAGTACATCTCGGACCTGGCCAACGGCAACATCTGTGTGGCCGTGGGTTACTCGGGTGACATCCAGCAGGCCAAGTCCCGCGCGGCTGAAGCCGGTGGCAAGGTCAAGGTGGCCTACGACATTCCGAAAGAAGGCGCCGGCAGTTTCTTCGACATGGTCGCCATCCCGAAAGATGCTGAAAACGTCGAAGCCGCCTACGCGTTCATGAACTACCTGCTCAAGCCGGAAGTGATGGCTTCGATCACCAACAGCGTGCGCTTCCCGAACGGTAACGAGAAAGCCACCGCACTGGTCGACAAAGACATCACCAGCGACCCGGGCATCTATCCACCCGCGGACGTGCAGGCCAAGCTTTACGCCATTGCCGACCTGCCGGCTGCAACCCAGCGTGAAATGACCCGCAGCTGGACCAAGATCAAATCGGGTAAGTAACGCAAAAAACCTGTAGGAGCGAGCTTGCTCGCGAAAAATTCAAGAGCGCTGCGGGGTGCCTGATGCCCCGCATGATCGTTGACGACCTTCGCGAGCAAGCTCGCTCCTACAGTTAAATGACAGAAAGTTTTTGCCGGATCGGTTTATCGAGGGTAAGTTGCGCGCCGGTTTGTTGCCGGGCAACAACTTCGGGCCCAACTATTTAAGAGGACCTCCACTTGCCAATTTCTTTATTTCGCAAAGCCTTGCTGGTGGGTGCAGGTATCACGCTGGCTGTCAGCGTGCAGGCCGCACCGACTGTGCATGTTTATAACTGGTCGGACTACATCGGCCCCGACACCCTGGCCAATTTCGAAAAGGCCACCGGTATCAAGCCCGTGTATGACGTGTTCGATTCCAACGAAACCCTGGAAGGCAAGCTGCTCGCCGGGCGTACCGGCTACGACGTGGTGGTGCCGTCCAACCACTTCCTGGGCAAGCAGATCAAGGCCGGGGCGTTCCAGAAGCTCGACAAGTCATTGCTGACCCACTACGCCAACCTCGACCCGGCGTTGCTCAAGCGCCTTGAGAAAAACGATCCGGGCAATGCGTACGCCGTGCCGTACCTGTGGGGCACCAATGGCATCGGCTACAACGTCGACAAAGTGAAGGAGGTGCTGGGCGTCGACAAGATCGACTCCTGGGCCGTGCTGTTCGAGCCGGAAAACATGAAGAAGCTCGCCAGCTGCGGTGTTTCATTCATGGATTCGGCGGATGAAATGCTGCCCGCAGTCCTCAACTACATGGGCCTGGACCCGAACAGCACCAACCCGGCCGACTACAAGAAGGCCGAGGAGAAGCTGCTCAAAGTCCGCCCCTACGTGACTTACTTCCATTCCTCCAAATACATCTCGGACCTGGCCAACGGCAATATCTGCGTGGCCGCCGGTTTTTCCGGCGATGTGTTCCAGGCCAGGGCACGTGCCGCCGAAGCGGGCAAAGGCGTGAACATCGCCTACGCGATTCCCAAGGAAGGCGGCAACCTGTGGTTTGACGTGCTGGCGATCCCCAAGGACGCCGCCAACGTCAAGGAAGCCCACGCGTTCATCAACTATTTGCTGCAACCTGAGGTGATCGCCCAGGTCAGTGATTACGTCGGTTACGCCAACCCCAACCCAGGGTCGGACTCACTGATGGAGCAATCGATACGCACCGACGCAGCGGTTTACCCACCGCAGGCGGTACTCGACCGGACATTCGTCAACGGCGAGCTGCCCCCGACCGTGCAGCGTTTAATGACCCGTAGCTGGACCAAGGTCAAGACGGGCAAGTAAGGCTCAAACTATCCAAGTTCGCTCACCTGGGGCGAACTGCAAATTTGTTGGGAGTTTCGTAAATGGCAGTTGCCTCCGGCGCCTATAAGAAAGCCCTCGAGGGCGACCAGACACCGAAGAAGGTGCTGGTCAAAATCGACCGGGTCACGAAGAAGTTCGACGAGACGATTGCCGTGGACGATGTGTCCCTGGAAATCAAGAAAGGCGAGATCTTCGCCTTGCTCGGCGGCTCGGGTTCGGGCAAGTCCACCCTGCTGCGCATGCTCGCAGGCTTCGAACGCCCGACTGAAGGTCGCATCTACCTTGATGGTGTGGACATCACCGACATGCCGCCCTATGAGCGGCCGATCAACATGATGTTCCAGTCCTACGCCTTGTTTCCGCACATGACCGTGGCGCAGAACATCGCCTTCGGCCTGCAACAGGACAAAATCCCCAAGGCCGAAGTGGATGCCCGCGTGGCCGAGATGCTCAAGCTGGTGCAGATGAGCCAGTACGCCAAGCGCAAGCCGCACCAGCTGTCCGGTGGCCAGCGCCAGCGTGTGGCATTGGCCCGCTCCCTGGCCAAGCGTCCGAAACTGCTGCTGCTCGATGAGCCAATGGGGGCGCTGGACAAGAAGCTGCGCTCGCAGATGCAACTGGAGCTGGTGGAGATCATCGAACGCGTCGGCGTGACCTGCGTGATGGTGACCCACGACCAGGAAGAGGCCATGACCATGGCCGAGCGTATCGCGATCATGCACCTGGGCTGGATCGCCCAGATCGGCAGCCCGATCGACATCTACGAAACACCTACCAGCCGCCTGGTGTGCGAGTTCATCGGCAACGTCAATATCTTCGACACCCAAGTGGTGGACGATGCCGAAGGCCACGCCGTGCTCAAGTGCCCGGACCTGGACCGCGACATTTACGTGGGCTACGGCATCGCCACCGCGGTGGAAGACAAGTCGGTGACCTACGCGATTCGCCCGGAAAAACTGCTGGTCACCACCCAAATGCCGACCTGCGAGCACAACTGGTCCAGCGGCAAGGTGCACGACATTGCCTACCTGGGCGGCCACTCGGTGTTCTACGTGGAACTGCCGAGCGGCAAGCTGGTGCAGTCCTTCGTCGCCAACGCCGAGCGCCGTGGCCAGCGCCCCACCTGGGGTGACCAGGTCTACGTATGGTGGGAAGACGACAGCGGCGTGGTACTGCGCTCATGAACATGAAGAAATTCAAGCGGCGCTTGGATCGCATAATCCCCAATGGCAAGCAGGTGGTCATCGGGATTCCCTTCCTCTGGCTGTTCCTGTTCTTCGCACTGCCGTTCTTCATCGTGTTGAAAATCAGCTTTGCCGAAGCCGATGTGGCGATCCCGCCCTACACCGAGATCTACACCTACGTTGAGCAGAAGCTGCAAGTGGTGCTGAACCTGGCCAACTACAGCTTGCTGGCGGGCGACGAGCTCTACATCGCCGCGTACCTGGGCTCGCTGAAGATGGCCTTTTTCAGCACGCTGCTGTGCCTGCTGATCGGCTACCCGATGGCCTACGCCATCGCCACCGCACGCAAGGAAATGCAAACCGTGCTGGTGTTGCTGATCATGATGCCGACCTGGACCGCGATCCTGATCCGCGTCTATGCGTGGATGGGCATCCTCAGCAACAACGGCTTGCTCAACGGTTTCCTGATGTCCATGGGGCTGATCAACGAACCGCTGCAGATCCTCAACACCAACATCGCGGTGTATATCGGCGTGGTCTATTCGTACCTGCCGTTCATGATCCTGCCGCTGTACGCCAACCTGGTCAAACACGACCAGAGCCTGCTGGAAGCGGCTTCGGACCTGGGTTCAAGCACCTTCAACAGCTTCTGGAAAATCACCGTGCCGCTGTCCAAGAACGGCATCATCGCCGGGTGCATGCTGGTGTTTATCCCGGTGGTGGGCGAGTTTGTGATTCCTGAACTGCTCGGCGGCCCGGAAACCCTGATGATCGGTAAAGTGCTGTGGCAGGAATTCTTCAACAACCGTGACTGGCCGGTGGCGTCCGCCCTGGCGGTGGTGATGCTGGCGATCCTGATCGTGCCGATCATCCTTTTCAACCGCAGCCAGGCCAAAGAGCTGGAGGGCAAGATATGAAGCGCTTTCGTTTCTCCAGCTTCATGCTGGTCGTGGGGTTGCTGTTCATCTACCTGCCGATGCTGATCCTGGTGATCTACTCGTTCAACGAGTCCAAGCTGGTGACGGTGTGGGGTGGCTGGTCGATCAAGTGGTACGTGGGCCTGCTGGACAACACCCAGTTGATGGGCTCGGTGGCGCGTTCCCTGGAAATCGCCTGCTACACGGCGGTGGCGGCCGTCGCACTGGGGACGCTGGCGGCGTTCGTGCTGACGCGCATCAGCCAGTTCAAGGGCCGCACGCTGTTCGGCGGCCTGGTCACGGCGCCGCTGGTGATGCCGGAAGTGATTACCGGCCTGTCGCTGTTGCTGCTGTTCGTGGCCATGGCGCAGATGATCGGTTGGCCTCAGGAGCGTGGCATCGTCACCATCTGGATCGCCCACACGACATTCTGCGCGGCGTATGTGGCGGTGGTGGTGTCGGCGCGCCTGCGTGAGCTGGACCTGTCGATCGAAGAAGCCGCGATGGACCTGGGCGCACGGCCGTGGAAGGTGTTCTTCCTGATCACCATCCCGATGATCGCGCCATCGCTGGCGGCGGGCGGCATGATGTCGTTCGCACTGTCCCTGGACGACCTGGTACTGGCCAGCTTCGTGTCGGGGCCGGGTTCGACCACCTTGCCGATGGAAGTGTTCTCGGCGGTGCGCCTTGGGGTTAAACCCGAGATCAACGCGGTGGCGAGCCTGATTCTGTTGGCGGTGTCGTTGGTGACCTTCCTGGTGTGGTTCTTCAGCCGTCGGGCCGAAGAGCATCGCAAGAAGGCCATCCAGCAAGCCATCGAGGAAGCGGCAGCTGATGGCTGGCAGCAACCGGACAAGCGCCGCGCTCCAACCCCGGTCTAACTGCCGGCGCGATCCACTGTAGGAGCGAGCTTGCTCGCGAAGAACGTCAACGATGACGCTGGGTACCTGACACCCAGCGGCGCTCTCAGGTTTTTCGCGAGCAAGCTCGCTCCTACAGTGGGGCTTGGCTATGCAGCCCATGGCGACGTGCGAATCACCTGCACAAAATTCATCGGCTTGAACCCCGGCTCCTGATCCACCAGTACATCCGTCTTCACGTTGCCAAACGTGGTCTGCGGGCGATGGCGCAGGCCGTCGGCGAACGCGCAGATAATGCATTCCTTGAACCCCTCACCGCGTGGATGCGCATGCACCACCGCTTCGCGCTGCACGGTGCTGAATGCGGCGTAGTCCATGCCCAGCACGTCCATCTCCACCCCTGCGGTGACCAGCGCCACGGTAGGGCGCAGATGCTGCGGCACGCCCGGCGTGGTGTGCAGGGCGATGGACAGCCACACCTGTTCGATATCGTCGTCGCTCAGACCATACGGCTTGAGAAAGGCGGCCGCTGCGTTGGCGCCGTCCACTTCAAAGCGCTCATTGTCGCTGCGATGGCCTTCCACCAGGCCGAGGTCGTGGAACATCGCACCGACGTACAGCAACTCCGGGTTGTAGGCCAGTTGCTTGCGCTCACCGCTCAAGGCGCCGAACAGGAACACCCGGCGCGAGTGGTGGTAGAGCAGGTCCGACTCGATGTCGCGGATGTATTCGGTGGTGGCCCTGGCCAGGGCGCTGTCGGGGATTTTGATACCGGCGATGGTGGTGCTCATGGTGGCTCTCCTCTGGAAAGCTCCAGTCTCGTTGCGCGTGCGCGATGGAGCCATCACAACGATGGAGCGTTCTCGGCCAATGTGCCACCACATCGTGCCAAGGCAAAATCGGCTAGGGTAAGGCCTGCGACAATCCAAGTGTGGGAGGGGCTTGCCCCCGATGAGGGAGTGCCAGTCGGCATCTGATGAACTGACCCACCGCTATCGGGGGCAAGCCCCCTCCCACAGGGGATTTGTGTTTATCCAGTTGGAAAAAGGTGTGCCTTCATGAGCAAAACCGTCGCCATCCTGATCTTCCCCGGCGTCCAGTCACTGGATGTGACCGGGCCGATGGATGTGTTCTGCGAGGCCAACCGCTTCCTGGCGCCCGAAGCGCATTACCGCCTGGAAGTCATTGGCCTCGGCCACGGCACGATGGCGTGCTCGAACGGTTTGTCCTTGCAGGCGCACAAGCACTACAGCGAAGCCCTGCAAGCCTACGACCTGCTGCTGGTCGCCGGTGGTCCGCAGTTGCCCTTTGAAGATTTCGGCCCCCGCTTTGATGACTGGCTGCGCGGCGCCGCTGCCAGGGCACAGCGCTTCGGCTCGATCTGCAACGGCGCTTTCATGCTGGCCCGCGCCGGCCTGCTGGACGGTAAAACCGTCACCACCCATTGGGGTGACGCCGCCGACCTGGCCCGGTTGTGCCCCTCGGCCCAGGTCGAGGCCGATCATTTGTATGTGCAGGACGGCAATCTCTACACCTCGGCCGGGGTCACGGCGGGGATCGACCTGTCGCTGTACCTGCTGGCCCAGGACCATGGCCCGGAAGTCGCATTGAGCGTGGCCAAGCGCCTGGTCGTGTTTACCCAGCGTTCGGGCGGCCAGTCGCAGTTCAGCCCGTTCCTCACGCCCCATGCCGAAGCCACCTCGGCGGTGGCGCTGGTGCAGTTGTACGTGCTGGCGAACCTGACCGGGGATTTGAGCATTGCCGACCTGGCCAGGGCGGCCAATATGAGCGCGCGCAATTTCTCCCGGGTGTTCGCCCGTGAAGCGCGGATCACGCCGGCGGAATTTGTCGAGAGGGCACGCGTGGACGCGGCGCGGGTGATGCTCGAAAGCACTCACGCGCCGCTGAAGACCGTGGCCTATCAATGCGGGTTTCGCGATGCCCAGCACATGCGCAGTGTGTTCAACCGCCGGCTGGGCGTGACGCCGCAGCAGTTCAGGCTCAACTTTGCCGTACATGTGGGAGGGGGCTTGCCCCCGATGGCGGAGTGTCAGCCAAAGATTAGCTGACTGATCCACTGCTATCGGGGGCAAGCCCCCTCCCACATTTGATTGCATTTCAGGCTGGTTAAGGTGACCACCTCACCCCCTCCCATATTTTGACCCAGTGATACTCGGTTATCTGGCAGGCAACAGTTTCAAGGTGCCACGGGTATTCGCCGTGATTTCCTCTTCACTGAAATGCGCCTGCTCGTACCCGCCTTCGATATAGGTTTGTGCCTGGTCGCTGTAGTGCGCATCAAACGGCACGCCGCTTTGCCCCACCGGGTTGATGGTCAGGGCATGGGCCGCGTCGGCGAAGTCGATCAGGCGGCGGGTCGAAGGGCCGTAGGTCACCGGCCAGGGTGCCGGGCCGATCATGGCGGTCTGGTTGTTCGGCACTTCGTGGCTGCCCGGTGCCGCGAAGGGACCGACGTTGAAGAGTTTGTCCAATGGCTTTTGCATGCCCAGCGGGTGGCCGTGGGTCAGGGTGTGCGCTTTGCCCCACTGCCACTGGGACGGGTCATCGCCGAAGGTGGCTTTCAGATGCGCCAGGCTGTTGTCCCAGGCCCGCTTGACGGTGTCGGCCCGCGTGCCATTCCACCAGGGCGAATCCGCGGTGGCGGCCAGGCGTGGCAGGGCGGCGTCGATCACGCGGGTGCCGAGCAGCGTCTTGAACAGGGCGTCGCCCAGTTTCGGGTGGAAGGTTGCATCGGCCAGGTTGAACAGCAACTGGTTGAACAGGGTGGCACTGGTCGAGTCCAGTGGGTAGTCGCCTGTCCAGCTTGCCAGTTGCTCCACCAGCTTCAACTGCGCCGGGTCTGTGACCACCTCGCGCAACACCGGCAACAACGGCGCCAGTAGTCGCGGGCCAAAGGCGGTGGTGGTGCCCAGTTGCAGGGCCTGGCTATTGTTCACATCCCACTTCACTTGGTTGTCGCTCAACTGCGCAGTCAACTGCTGGCCACGGTCGGCCAGGTTGTAATAGCCGGGGATTTCCATGCCGCTGGGCGATGCCGGCTGGGCATTGGCGGAGACCACATAGCCGCGCGCCGGATTTTCCTCCTGGGGGTTGGCGCTGAACGGGTAGAAGCCCAATTTATCGGCCTGGGCGGTACTGCCGTCGAGGATGAACCCCGGGTTGACGCCGGCCGGGCGTATCGGCAACTGCGCCGCCGCCCACCAGCCGATATCGCCCTTGGCATTGGCCCACACGATATTCAGGCCCGGCGCCGATACCTTGGCCGCCGCTGCGCGTGCCTTGGCCAGGGTGTCGGCGCGGTTGAGCTGGTAGAAGCCTTCGAGGATCGGGTTCTCTGTGTCGAGGAACGCCCACCACATGGCAATCGGCGTGGCACCGGCCTGTTCACCGAGCACGTCATTGACGATCGGGCCGTGGGGCGAGCGGCGCAGGACGAGCGTGACCGGGGCCTGACCCTTGACCTGGATTTGCTGTTCGCTGCTGCTCATGTCCACCCACTCGCCGTGGTACCAGACCTGATTGGGGTTGGCCGGGTTGACCTTCTCGGCGATCAGGTCGAGGTCGTCGTTCTGGAACATGGTCAGGCTCCAGCCGAAATCCAGGTTGTGGCCCAGGAACGCCACCGGCACCAGCGCGTTGTGATAGCCATACAACTCAAAGCCGGGCGCCGACAGCTGCGCCTCGTACCACACCGACGGCACCGAAAAGCGAATATGCGGATCGCCGGCCAATAACGGTTTGCCGCTTTTGGTACGGTTGCCGCTGATGGCCCATGCGTTGCTGCCTTCCAGTTGCGGCAAGCCGTTGTCGGCCAGGGCCTGCTCGCTCAGGCGGGCGAGGGCGCCGAGGGTATTCCAATCGGCGGTCGCCAGGTTGAGTGCACCTTTGGGTTGCCAGTCCAGGTCGAACACCTTGAGGTAGTCGCTGCCCAACTGGTCGCGCACGTAAGTCAGCACCGGTTCGGTACGAAAGGCTGCGGCGAAGCTGTAGGCCATATACCCGGCGACACTGATGGAGTCCTCGGCGGTGAAGGGCCGCCTGGGAATGCCCAGTACGTCGAACTCCATCGGGCTGGCGTGGCTGGCCTGGTATTGATTGATCCCGTCCAGATAGGCTTGCAGGGCCTTCCAGGCGTCCGAGTCAGGGTTCATGTGCTCGACGTAGCTCAGGGCACGCTCGCGAATGCGCAGGCTGCGAAACAGCTTGTCGGTCTCCAGCAGCTTGGGACCCAGCACTTCGGCCAGTTCGCCACGGGCCAGGCGGCGCATGATCTCCATCTGGAACAACCGGTCCTGGGCATGCACATAGCCCAGCGCGCGGTACAGGTCGGCTTCGTTCTCGGCGCGGATATGCGGCACGCCACGGTCGTCGTAGCGCACGGTGACCGAGCCTTGCAGGTGCGCCAGCGTGACCGTGCCCTGGCGGCCGGGTTGCTTGCTGTAGACATACCCGCCGGCGCCGAGGGCAACCAGCACAACCAGCACCACGAGAGCCAGCAAGACACGCTTCATCGACTTTCCTTACCCAGAATGGACAGACTACGGTTGCTCAGGCCACGAACAATAGCAGCCCACCGCCAGGGTGTGCGTGGCGTTGATTTCGCGCCCGGCTTGCAGGGCCTTGAGGATCGGCTCGATAAAGCTGTTGCCGGCATTGCAGGTCAACCCTTCACTGTACGGGCCGAAATACGCGAGCTTGCCCGTACGGTCCCAAATGCCCACGGCCGGGCTGGCCGGTACCTGGTCGGCGCCGGGCAGGGCTTCGAGGGTTTTCATTCGGCGCAGGTTGTCCGGCAGGGCGCCGTGGCTGCCGGCTTTTTGCAGGGCATAGAACTCGACGCCTTGCGGCGCGTAGTGCTCGATCAGCTCACCCAGGTGTTGCTGGTTACCGACGTTGCACGGGCAGGCCGGGTCCCAGAAGTGCACCAGGCGAATCGGGCCAGGGCCGCTGAGCGCGGCGGGCAGTTGCAGCGCATCCCCGGAAAACACCGCCGTATGCTCGCTGAAGGCGCGCAGGTAACGGCCCTGGAACCAGTCATACGCGGCCCACAGCACGCCGGCGCAGATAATCAGCACTAGGCTGGTGAACAAGGCAGTGCGGTAGGGCTGTCGCATTCAGAGGTATCCTCGCGGGTCGCGTAGCTTGCCATGCTTGTCCTGACAGATGAATATCGCAGCTCGATATTCATCTTCACCGTCAGTCTGGAAGCCTTTATGCCCGTCACCTTTGACCCTGATCATCTGCGCGAAAGCTTGCGGCCCCTGGTGGAAGCGCAGCCGCTGTCAGCCGAGGCGCGGGTATACCAGCGGTTCTACGGGTTGGACCTGCCGGCCCGCAAGGCCGTGAGCCGCCTGGGGCGTATGGAGGTGGCCGGGTTCGAGGTGGTTGCGCAAGTGTGGTGGCCTTCGACGCCGGTGGCAACGATGTTCATGTTTCACGGCTTCTACGACCACATGGGACTGTATCGCCATGCCGTGGACTGGGCGCTGGAGCAGGGCTTTGTGGTGATCGCCTGCGACCTGCCGGGCCATGGCTTGTCCAGCGGCATACGGGCCAGCATCGATGATTTTGCGGTGTACCAGCACGTGGTGCAGGCCTTGTTCGCCGAAGCCGCGGCGTTGCAACTGCCGCAACCCTGGCACCTGTTCGGGCAAAGCACCGGTGGCGCAATCGTGATTGACCACCTGCTCAACCACGGCGACGAAAGCCCGGCCCAGGGCAAGACGTTTCTACTCTCGCCCCTGGTACGTCCGCGAGCCTGGGGTTGGTCGCAGCTCAGCTATTACCTGCTGCGCCCGTTCGTCAAAGGCATCGCGCGACGTTTCAGCGATAACTCCAACGACCCGGCATTCAGGCCTTTTCTCGAAGCCGACCCGTTGCAGCCGCGCCAACTGCCCACCGCCTGGGTGGGCGCCCTGGCATGCTGGATCAAACGCATCGAAGCCGCACCCCGCAGCGCTCGGCGGCCAGTGATCGTGCAGGGCGAGGAGGATATGACGGTGGATTGGCAGCACAACTTGCAGGTGCTGCGCAGTAAGTTCGATCAGCCCGAGGTGTTGATGCTCAAGCGCGGCCGGCATCATTTGGCCAATGAGATCCCCGAGATTCGCGAGGAGTACTTCCGATACTTGACGAACCACCTGACCTGACACAATCCAAATGTGGGAGGGGGCAAGCCCCCTCCCACATTTTATTACTGCGCCAGGCTTGAGGTGCTCTGGCCGACAGCCAATCCCGCACGGATGGCCGCCAGCGCCGCCTGGTAATACGCCTTCCCCTCCGGCGATTCGGCAAACGTCGCGAACTCTTCCAGCTCCGGATCGGACAAGTCCCGATAGACGTACAGCAGCGTGTTATTCAGATCCTTGTCGATCTGCTGCATCAAGCGCTCACGCTGCCCATTCAACATGCCCTGGGCCTGACCGCCGCCCAGCAGGCCGGGGATCATCTGGCTCAAGCTGTCCGCCGCCACGCCGGCAATCGCCAGGCTGACTTCGGCGCCCGCTTCACGCGCGGGCAGGGCCTGGGCCAGGTGGCCGATGATCAGGCTGCGGGTGGCGTCGGCCTGGATTTTCGGCAGGCCCTGGGCGTTTTTCGCCAATTGGTCGCGACGCGTGGCGAGCAGCTCGGCGGCGACAATCTTGCGGCCCAGGGGCGATTGGAAAAACGCGAGGGCCGGTTTCGGGTCCGCCAGGTGCTTGCGCAATTGCGCTTCGGCACGCTGGTCCATGGCCTGGGCCGCGAAGCGTTTGCTGCTGTTGTCCACCAGCGCCTGGTACACCGCCGGCGGCAGGCTGTTGCGGTAGCGCTGCTGTGCGGCTGTGAGGGCGTCGTTGAAGTGCGCACGTTGTTCGGCCCAGCCGGCGACTTTGTACAACTGGTCATGGCCGTCTGCCCAGGCGGGTAAAACGCAGAACATCAGCAAGGAAAAAAACAAACGACGCATAAGGACTCCTGTCAGTCGGCCACTATTGTCCGTGTCGGGCGTAGGATTTGTCGAGAAGTCCTATCAGTCACCTGACTAAAGTGTATTCGGGCGCTCGACGGCGCTGTCGGATTCACAGGCGTATGGATACTATGCGCGCCATGCAAACACCCCTCGATCACCCGCTGCTGCAACGCATTGTCGACGACCTGGCCGAAAAAGGCTGGTCGCAGCAGAACGCCTTCCTGCCCCAGGCTCTGACCCTGGAGCTGGCGGCCGAGTGCCGTAAACGTGCGGCCGAAGGTGAGCTTGCCCCGGCGGCCGTGGGGCGCGGGCCGGCCCAGGAAATTCGCGAGGGGATTCGCGGCGATCATATCCAATGGCTGGAAGAGGGCGACGCCGCCGTCTGCGACACCTACATGGCCGTGATGGACAGCCTGCGCCTGGCGATGAACCGTGGCCTGTTCCTCGGCCTGGAAGACTTCGAAAGCCACTTCGCGATGTACCCGCCCGGGGCGTTCTACCTCAAGCACCTGGACCGCTTTCGCGACGATGACCGGCGCATGGTCTCGGCGGTGATCTATTTGAATGACGCCTGGCTGCCCGAACACGGCGGTCAGTTGCGCATGTACCTCAAGGGCGGCATCGAACATGACGTGGTGCCCGCCGGCGGCAGCCTGGTGGTGTTCCTGTCGGGCGAGGTGCCCCACGAAGTCCTGCCCGCCACGCGCGAACGCCTGTCCCTGACCGGCTGGTTTCGTCGGCGGGGCAACGAGCCGTTCTGAGCAGGCAAAAGGTTCTGACCCATCCCTCAAGTCTTGCCTGGAACACAATGTGGGAGGGGGCTTGCCCCCGATAGCGGTGGGTCAGTCAGCTGATTTGTGGCTGACACTCCGCCATCGGGGGCAAGCCCCCTCCCACCTGGGTTATTGCGTATTCCCGTCGAGCCATTTCTGCGACAGCGCCTTCAAGCGGCCATCTGCCCTTACTCGCTCCAACGCCCCGTCCAGGCTGCTCTTGAACGCAGGGTTGCCCTTCTGAAACGGAATCGCCAGTTCAGGTTTGTCGTTATACGCGGCGCTGAAATCGAAACGATCCTTCAGCTCGGCAGTCATAGCGATATGGTTGATTGCCACATCGTATTTGCCGGTCGCCACGCCGTTCAGCAGGTCGGCATCATCGGTGGTGATAAACGAGGAGCGAACGTCCATTTCCTTGGCCAGTTGCTCGCCCAGCTCCACTTCAAAGCCGGTGAGTTTGTCGCCCTCCTTGAAATTGAAGGGCGGGGTATTGGCTTCGAGGGCGATGCGCAGTTCACCGCGGTCGTTGACGTCGTCGATCAGCTCGGCGTGAGCCCAGGGGCTCAGAAGGGGAAGCAACAGTAACAGGCCAGGCGAGAAGCGCATGGTCACTCCTAAGGAATTCGGATGTACGAGGCGCTGTTCAGCATCGTTTTGCTATGGTGTTGAGTGCCTTGGACAGCAATTTGCCGCGAAGTTGTCATAACCCTACAGATTTCACAGAAAAACTGGAGAAGCGAATGAAAGCCCTTTTGTCCCGTGCAACCCTGGCCAGCCTGTTGCTGGGCGCTTCGATGTTGGCGACCGCCGCTGACGGCATCCCGCGTAGCGCTCCACCTGAAGGTGCCAAGGTGTTTATCGTTTCGCCGAAAGACGGCGCCACCGTCGATAAAACCTTTACCGTGAAATTCGGCATGGAAGGCCTGAAACTGGCACCGGCCACCGATCAGACGCCCGGCACCGGCCATCACCACCTTCTGATCGACCAGAAAGAACTGCCGGATGCAAAACTGCCGATCCCGGCCACCGACACCGTGATCCATTACGGCAAGGCCCAGACCGAGACCGAGCTGACCCTGACCCCCGGCAAGCACACCTTGCAACTGGTGGCCGGCGACAAGCTGCACATGCAGTTCAACCCGACGGTTGCCTCGAAAGTCATCACGGTTAACGTCAAGTAAGCGTTGTCCAGGCGAAAAAAAGGGAGACCCGCCGGGTCTCCCTTTTTTGTGCAGCGCTTAAAGCGTTAGAACAACACGCGGCTACGAATCGTGCCGTTGATGTGCTGCAGCTTCTCTTGCGCCAGGTCCGAGTACTCGGCGTCGACGTCGATTACCACGTAGCCGACCTTCTCGTTGGTCTGCAGGAACTGACCGGAGATGTTGATGCCGTTTTCCGCGAAGACCTTGTTGATCTCCATCATCACACCCGGAATGTTCTGGTGGATGTGCAGCAGACGGTGCTTGCCAGGGTGAGCCGGCAGGGCCACTTCCGGGAAGTTGACCGACGATACCGAGGTACCGTTGTCGCTGTACTTGACCAGCTTTTCCGAGACTTCCAGGCCGATGTTGGCCTGGGCTTCAGCGGTGGAGCCGCCGATATGCGGGGTCAGGATCACGTTGTCCAGGCCGCGCAGCGGGCTTTCGAAGATGTCATCGTTGGAGCGTGGCTCCACCGGGAACACGTCGATGGCGGCGCCGATCAGGTGCTTGTCCTTGATCGCGTCGGCCAGGGCGTCCAGCTCGACCACCGTGCCGCGTGCGGCGTTGATCAGGATCCCGCCTTTCTTGATCGCACGGATTTCCTTCTCGCCGATCATCCACTGGGTCTCGGCGGTTTCCGGAACGTGCAGGGTGACGATGTCGGACATGCCCAGCAGCTCGGTCAGGCTCGACACTTGCGTGGCGTTGCCCAGCGGCAGCTTGGTCAGGGTGTCGTAGAAGAACACCTGCATCCCTAAGCCTTCAGCCAGTACCGACAGCTGTGTGCCGATCGAACCGTAACCGACGATCCCCAGCTTCTTGCCGCGAATTTCGAAGGAATTGGCCGCGCTCTTGATCCAGCCGCCACGGTGGCAGGAAGCGTTCTTCTCGGGGATACCGCGCAGCAGCAGGATGGCCTCGGCCAGCACCAGCTCCGCAACGGAACGGGTGTTGGAGTAGGGGGCGTTGAACACCGCGATACCGCGCTCGCGCGCCGCGTTGAGGTCGACCTGGTTGGTGCCGATGCAGAAACAGCCGACGGCCACGAGTTTCTTGGCGTGGTCGAAGATCTCTTCGGTCAGCTGAGTGCGGGAGCGAATGCCGATAAAGTGCGCGTCGGCGATCTTTTCCTTGAGCTGGGCTTCCGGCAGAGAACTGGTGATGTACTCAATGCTGGTGTACCCGGCGGCTTTCAGAACGTCGACAGCCGATGGGTGGACGCCTTCCAGAAGAAGGAACTTGATCTTGCTCTTATCGAGAGAAGTCTTGCTCATCTGCGTAAACCTGTATCCCGGAGAAAAATGGCAGGGAATCGAGCAGCGCAAGCTGACCCGGACGGCAGGAAAGCCGTCACCGCAGAAACGCCCTTGGGCTCTGTCCTGCGGGGGCGGTATGCTAGCATACGCGCCCCGCTAAACACCTATTCCTGCGACGTGAAGCGTTCTCAGGATGACCATGAATTGTTCGAGAGTTCTGTCGATGACCCATCCTGCCCTGATTGATGAGCTGAAGACCCTGGTTGAGCCCGGCAAAGTGCTGACCGACGCCGACTCCCTGGAGGCTTACGGCAAGGATTGGACCAAGCACTTCGCGCCCGCGCCATGCGCCATCGTGTTCCCCAAGACCACCGAGCAGGTGCAGGCCATCGTCCGTTGGGCCAACACCCACAAGGTGGCGCTGGTGCCGTCCGGCGGGCGCACCGGCCTGTCGGCGGCGGCCGTTGCGGCCAATGGCGAAGTGGTGGTGTCGTTCGACTACATGAACCAGATTCTCGACGTGAACCTCACCGACCGCACCGCCAAGTGCCAGCCGGGCGTGGTCACCAAGCAGCTGCAGAACGTCGCTGAAGAAAACGGCCTGTACTACCCGGTGGATTTCGCATCGTCCGGTTCCAGCCAGATTGGTGGCAATATCGGCACCAATGCCGGCGGGATCAAGGTGATTCGCTACGGCATGACCCGCAACTGGGTGGCCGGGATGAAAGTGGTCACCGGCAAGGGCGATGTGCTGGAACTGAACCGCGACCTGATCAAGAACGCCACCGGTTACGACATGCGCCAGCTGTTCATCGGCGCCGAAGGCACCCTGGGCTTTGTGGTGGAAGCCACCATGCGCCTGGACCGTGCACCGAAAAACCTCACGGCCATGGTGCTGGGCACCATCGACTTCGACTCGATCATGCCGGTGCTGCATGCCTTCCAGGGCAAGCTCGACCTGACCGCGTTCGAATTCTTTTCCGACAAGGCCCTGGCCAAGGTCCTCGGCCGTGGCGATGTGCCGGCGCCGTTCGAAACCGAATGCCCGTTCTACGCACTGCTGGAATTCGAAGCCACCACCGAAGAAGTCGCCAATCACGCCCTGGAAACCTTTGAGCATTGCGTCGAACAGGGCTGGGTGCTGGACGGCGTGATGAGCCAGAGCGAAACCCAGCTGCATAACCTGTGGAAACTGCGCGAGTACATCTCCGAGACGATTTCCCACTGGACGCCGTACAAAAACGATATCTCGGTCACCGTTTCCAAAGTGCCGGCGTTCCTTAGCGAAATTGACGCAATTGTCGGCGAACATTACCCGGATTTCGAAATCGTGTGGTTCGGTCACATTGGCGACGGTAACCTGCACCTGAACATCCTCAAGCCGGAAAACCTGAGCAAGGATGAGTTCTTCGCCAAGTGCGCCACCGTGAACAAGTGGGTGTTCGAGACCGTCGCCAAGTACAACGGCTCGATCTCCGCCGAACACGGCGTGGGCATGACCAAGCGCGATTACCTGACCTACAGCCGTTCGCCGGTTGAAATCGAATACATGAAAGCAGTGAAAGCCGTGTTCGACCCCAACGGGATCATGAACCCTGGCAAGATCTTCGCTGTTTAACCGCCCCTGAAGGAGTCGTTTCATGAGCTACCAGCACAAGTACGTCGACGGCACCAACATCCACTTCCCCATGGGTAAAGTGGTGTGCATCGGGCGTAACTACGCCGAGCACGCCAAGGAACTGGACAACCCGGTACCCACCGAGCCGCTGCTGTTCATCAAGCCGGGCAGTTGCGTGGTGCCGCTCGAAGGCGGTTTCGCCATTCCAACCGAGCGCGGTTCGGTGCATTACGAAGCGGAGATCGCCGTGCTGATCGGCAAGCCGTTGTCGAACAAGCCAAGCCGCGAAGAAGTGCTCGATGCCATCTCCGGCTTCGCTCCGGCCCTGGACCTGACCCTGCGTGACAAACAGGCGGAGCTCAAGGCCAAGGGCCTGCCGTGGGAGATCGCCAAGTCGTTCGACGGCGCTGCGGTGATCGCGCCTTTCGTGGTGAGCAGCACCTTCGCCGACGTGACCGATATCGGCATTCGCCTGACCATCAATGGCGAAGTGCGCCAGAACGGCAACAGCGCGCAGATGCTCAACCCGATCGTGCCGATGATCCAGCACATGGCCGGCTGCTTCTCGCTGCAGGCCGGTGACGTGATCCTGACCGGCACACCGGCGGGCGTCGGGCCGCTGAATGTCGGTGACAAGCTGGTGCTGGAGTTGTCGGGCGTGAACCGCTTCGAAAGCGTGGTGCGCTGATTATCTGCATATATGCTGTAAAAAATGTGGGAGGGGGCTTGCCCCCGATTGCAGTGTGTCAGCCAGCAAATCTGTGGCTGACACTCCGCTATCGGGGGCAAGCCCCCTCCCACATTTGATTGTGTACATCTGCCAAAACCGGTGTTTTTGCATTTTTTTCACACGTCACCCGGATAATCCCGATCCTGTGCTATTCCCTACCGCTGACTTTCCGGAAAAAAGCGCCCCATGGCCGTGCCTCTGCCCACTTCCAAACCTACGCTTCGCTCGCGCCTGACCATGCGCTGGTATTCCTGGGTGTTCCTGGCCGGCGCGATCCTGTATGGCATCGCCTGGGCCATGCACTGGGACGATCGGGGTGTGCTGTGGGTGCTGGAGGGTTTTGAAAGCCCGGCCGAACGCCGGGAAAGTGTGTGGCTGCCGGACTATCGCGTGGTCATCGACGCCAAGCTGTTGCCCGGTATGGAGAAGGATGAGGCTTCGGACCTGTCCTACAACCCCCAGACAAAAACCCTGTTTTCCGTGATGGGCAAGAACCCGTTCCTGGTGGAGCTGAGCCTGCAAGGCGATGTGCTGCGCAAGATGCCGCTCAATGGCTGGAACAACCCGGAAGGCGTGACGGTGATGGAAAACGGCCTGATGGCCGTGGTCGATGAGCGCCAGCACAGCCTGACCCTGATCAAGGTCGATGCAGGCACCACGGCGTTGAACAAGGCCGATTTTCCCAGTTATGACCTCGGCCCGTCCAAGGACCAGAACAAAGCCTTCGAAGCCATTACCTGGGACAAGCGCAACCAGCAGCTCGTGCTGGGCGAAGAGCGCCCACCGGCGCTGTTCACCTGGAAAAGCGATGGCAGCCAGACCCTGGCAGGCGACAAGCAAAAACTGGCCAGCACCGAGCTTGATATGCGCAACCTCTCGGCGCTGGCCGTCGACCCGCGTACCGGGCATCTGCTGGTGCTGTCGGCCGACTCCCACCTGTTGCTGGAGCTGGACGAGAAGGGTGAGCAAGTCAGCTTCATGACCTTGCTGGGCGGTTTCAACGGCCTGAAGGACACCATCCCGCGTGCCGAAGGCGTGACCATGGACGAGAGCGGTACGCTGTATATCGTCAGCGAGCCGAATCTGTTTTATCGTTTTGAGAAACAGAAATAACGCCCGTTTACGTCAGGGAATTCTCCATGAGCGGCATTCGACAGGCATCCCGGCGCGTTTAAGTTTAAATTCAGGCGACCTTGATATCTATTCGCCAGTTTTTTCACTGAGCCCGCCCCGATGCGTCGACTTGCCCGCCCCAAACCCGCTTTAGTCATCCTGATTCTGATTGCCCTGGTTGCCGCCGGGGTCGTTGCGCAGCAGTTTCGTCTGTTCGAACGTGCCTGGTTCAACTGGCGGGTGTGGCATCAGCCCGCCGATGAACGCAGCATAGGCCTGGCCGATTACCGCGTGTCCCTGGAGGGCCAGGTGATCGAGGGGCTCGACGACGATGTGTCGGCCCTCACCTACGACCCCGTGCGCAAAAGCCTGTTTACCGTCACCAATAAAAACGCCGAGTTGGTCGAGCTGTCCCTGCAGGGCAAGATCCTGCGGCGGATTCCCCTGGTGGGCTTTGGCGATGCCGAGGCGGTGGAGTTCATCAGCGACAACATCTATGTGATCAGCGACGAGCGCCAGCAACGGCTGATCAAAGTGCATGTGGATGACGACACCCAGTTTCTCGATGCCGCCGATGCGGAGCAAATGACCCTGGGCGTACACATTGGCAGCAACAAGGGCTTTGAGGGCCTGGCCTATGACTCGGTGGGCAAGCGCCTGTTTGTCGCCAAGGAACGCGACCCGATGGTGATTTACGAGGTCCACGGTTTTCCCCACTTCAAAGCGGAAAAAACCTACTCGGTGCACGTGATCAACAACCCCAAGCGCGATGCCGGGCTGTTTGTGCGCGACCTGTCGAGCCTGCAATACGACGAGCGCAGCGGCCATTTGCTGGCGCTGTCGGATGAGTCATTACTGGTGCTGGAGCTGGACATCGACGGTCGCCCGCTGAGCAGTCTGTCGCTGCTCAACGGGCGCCACGGCCTGAAAAAGCGTGTGCCCCAGGCCGAAGGTATCGCCATGGACGACGAGGGCACGCTGTATCTGGTCAGTGAGCCGAACCTGTTCTACGTGTTCAAAAAGCCCTGATCAGAACATCCACTGCACGCTGTGTTACATAAACCCAGCGTGGAGCCCATACCAAATGTGGGAGGGGGCTTGCCCCCGATTGCAGTGTGTCAGTCAGCCTATCGGGTACTGATATACCGCTATCGGGGGCAAGCCCCCTCCCACATTGGAACTGCGGTGTTCTCAAGCTGTGAGGGTTTTTACGCCTTCCGGGGTGCCCAGCAGCAGCACATCCGCCGGGCGTGCGGCGAACAGGCCGTTGGTGACCACGCCGACGATGGCGTTGATCTGCGTCTCCAGCTCCACCGGGTGGGTGATCTGCATGTTGAACACATCGAGGATGATGTTGCCGTTATCGGTCAGCACGCCTTCGCGGTACACCGGGTCGCCGCCCAGTTTCACCAGCTCGCGGGCCACGTGGCTGCGGGCCATCGGGATGACTTCCACCGGCAGCGGGAAAGCACCGAGTACCGGCACCAGCTTGCTGGCGTCGGCGATGCAAATGAAGGTCTTGGCCACGGCCGCGACGATCTTCTCGCGGGTCAGGGCTGCGCCGCCGCCCTTGATCAGGTTCAGGTGTTCATCGCTTTCGTCCGCGCCGTCGATGTAGAACTCCAGGTCGCTCACGGTGTTGAGCTCGTACACCGGAATGCCATGGCCTTTAAGGCGTGCGGCGGTCGCTTCGGAGCTGGCCACGGCGCCATCGAACGCACCTTTGTGCTGGGCCAGCGCATCGATAAAGCAGTTGGCAGTGGAGCCGGTGCCGACACCGACGACGCTCTTGTCGTCGAGTTTGGGAAGGATTAAATCGACGGCGGCCTGGGCCACTGCCTGTTTGAGTTGATCCTGGGTCATGCGGGCTCCGGAGCGGGCGGGGAGTTATCGAGGGCGGCGAGTATACCCCAACAAACCTTGGGATTCGTGTGGTCTCCCGGCCAAAAGCCGGGTTAGACTCCGTGGTCCTGCCCAACCCCCGAAGTAGATGCCTGCCGATGCTTGAACACTACGTCAAAAAGATCCTCACCTCGCGCGTTTACGACGTTGCCGTAGAAACACCCTTGCAGACTGCCCGCCAGCTTTCCGAGCGGCTGGGCAATCAGATTTGGCTCAAGCGCGAAGACTTGCAGCCGGTGTTCTCGTTCAAGATTCGCGGCGCCTACAACAAACTGACCCAGCTCAGTGCCGAAGAGCGCGCACGCGGCGTGGTCACCGCCTCGGCGGGCAACCATGCCCAGGGCCTGGCCCTGGCGGCCAAGGTGCTGGGGGTCAAGGCGACAATCGTGATGCCCAAGACCACGCCGGAAATCAAGGTCGAAGGCGTGCGCTCCCGTGGCGGCAAAGTGGTACTGCACGGCGATTCCTTCCCGGAGGCGCTGGCCTATTCGCTCAAGCTGGTCGATGAAAAAGGCTACGTCTACATTCACCCCTACGATGATCCGCACACCATTGCCGGGCAGGGCACGGTGGCGATGGAAATCCTGCGCCAGCACCCCGGGCCGCTGGATGCGATCTTCGTACCGGTGGGCGGCGGCGGGCTGATCGCCGGTATCGCGGCGTACGTGAAATACCTGCGTCCGGAGATCAGGATCATCGGCGTCGAGCCGGACGACTCCAACTGCCTGCAAGCGGCGATGGCCGCCGGTGAGCGCGTGGTGTTGCCGACCGTGGGCATCTTCGCCGATGGCGTGGCGGTGGCGCAGATCGGCCAGCACACCTTCGACATCTGCAAAGACTATGTGGATGAAGTGATCACCGTCAGCACCGATGAAATCTGTGCGGCGATCAAGGACATCTACGACGACACCCGCTCCATCACCGAGCCGGCCGGTGCGTTGGGCGTGGCCGGGATCAAGAAGTACGTCGAGACCCGCGGCGTCAGCGGCCAGACCTTCGTCGCCATCGATTCGGGCGCCAACGTCAACTTCGACCGCCTGCGCCATGTAGCCGAACGTGCCGAACTGGGTGAAGGCCGCGAAGCCATCATTGCCGTGACCATTCCCGAGAAGCCGGGCAGCTTCAAGGCGTTCTGCGAGGCGGTGGGCAAGCGCCAGATTACCGAATTCAACTACCGCTATCACACCGGCAGCGAGGCCCACATTTTCGTCGGTGTGCAGACCCACCCGGAAAACGATCCGCGCAGTGCGTTGATCGCAAGCCTCACGGACCAGGGTTTCCCGGTGCTGGACCTGACCGAAAACGAATTGGCCAAGCTGCATATCCGCCATATGGTGGGTGGTCACGCGGCCAAGGTCAGCGACGAGCTGGTGTTTCGTTTTGAGTTCCCCGAACGGCCGGGGGCGTTGTTCAACTTTCTTAACAAACTGGGCGGGCGCTGGAATATCTCGATGTTCCACTATCGCAACCACGGCGCGGCCGATGGCCGTGTGGTCGCCGGCCTGCAAGTGCCGGCGGACGAGCGCCACCTGGTGCCGGCGGCCCTGGCGGAAATCGGCTACCCGTACTGGGATGAAAGCGAAAACCCGGCCTACCAGTTGTTCCTCGGTTGAGCGACTAAACTGACTGAGCGGCCTTCAAGGAATCGAGACTATGGAAACGCTGACCACCCTCAAGGTTATCCACATTGCCGCCACCGTGTTGCTGCTGCTCAGCGGCCTCGGCCTGGCGGTACTGGCCTGGCGCAAGCGCAGCGCCGGGCCGGCGGTGACTGTGCAACGGCCGTGGGCATTTGTGTGGCTGCTGATGGGCATTTGCCTGCTCAGCATGCCGTTCACCGGCTGGTGGCTGGTGCACCTGACCGGCTGGCCGCTGGGGCAAACCTGGATTCTGGGCTCCAGCATTCTCTACACCGTGGCGGCGCTGGCGTGGTTCTGGCTGGTGGCGCGGCTTAATCGCTTGCGTAGAGGCGAGGGCGGTAGCTTGAATTTCACTCTGGTGCTGGCGGTGGTCAGCCTGGTGGGGTTTGTGGCGATTGCCGGACTTATGGGGGCCAAGCCTGTGTAGGAGCGAGCTTGCTCGCGAAGAACGTCAACGATGACGCGGGTATCCTGGATGCACGCGGCGCTCTCAGGTTTTTCGCGAGCAAGCTCGCTCCTACAGGGTTGGGGGGTCAGCTGCGCAGCGTAATCACCGGCCAGCCGCGCCGTTCAGCTTCAGCACGAAGACTGGGGTCCGGATCCACCGCCACCGCATGCGTCACCTGCTCCAGTAACGGCAAGTCATTCATCGAGTCGCTATAGAAGTAGCTGTCCTCCAGGCTATACCCGGTCTCCTCCAGCCAACGATTCAAGCGCGTCACCTTGCCTTCGCGAAAGCACGGCACGTCGGTGCTGCGTCCGGTGTAGCGACCATTTTCCATCTCGCATTCGGTGGCAATCAGGGTTTCAACGCCCAGGCGTGCGGCAATCGGCGCGGTGACGAAACGGTTGGTGGCGGTGATGATCACCAGCTTGTCGCCGGCGGCGCGGTGTTTGGCCAGCAGTTCCACGGCCTTGGGCAACAGGATCGGCTCGATGCAGTCGCGCATATAGTCGTTGTGCCATTCGTCCAACTGAGCCATCTCGGTGCGGCCGAGAATTTCCAGGCAGAAGTTCAGGTAAGCGGCGTTGTCCAGCGTGCCGGCCAGGTAGTCCTGATAGAACGCGTCGTTGCGGGCCTTGTAGGCCACCGCATCGAGAATCCCGCGTTCACACAGGTAATCGCCCCAGGCGTGGTCGCTGTCACCGCCGATCAGGGTGTTGTCCAAGTCGAATAAAGCCAGGCGCATTGCAGTTACTCGCTGAAAAGTCTGTAAAAAGGCGTCCAGAATACGGTCTTTTCACAAGAGTGCACATAAGGTAAGAAGCCTCGTTGCCGCTGGAGGAAGCTTTGTGGAACAATGCGACGATATGCGTTTGCGAGGTTGTTGCCGTGATCGACCCCGATGGTTTCCGTCCTAATGTCGGGATTATTCTCACGAATGATGCCGGACAGGTGCTATGGGCTCGCCGAATCAACCAAGATGCCTGGCAGTTTCCTCAAGGTGGGATCAACCCCGACGAAACCCCTGAAGACGCCTTGTACCGTGAGTTGAACGAAGAAGTCGGCCTTGAGCGCGAAGATGTGCAAATTCTGGCCTGTACCCGTGGCTGGTTGCGCTATCGTTTGCCGCAACGCCTGGTGCGTACCCACAGCCAACCGCTGTGTATCGGCCAGAAGCAGAAATGGTTTCTCCTGCGCCTGATCTCCAATGAGCAGCGGGTGCGGATGGATTTGACCGGTAAACCGGAGTTCGACGGCTGGCGCTGGGTCAGTTATTGGTACCCGCTGGGCCAGGTGGTGACATTCAAGCGCGAGGTTTATCGTCGCGCTCTCAAAGAGCTTGCCCCGCGCCTTTTATCGCGCGACTGACGACGGAGTTCGACCCCGAGCCATGCTCAATACGCTGCGCAAGATCGTCCAGGAAGTTAACTCCGCCAAGGATCTCAAGGCGGCGTTGGGGATTATTGTGTTGCGCGTCAAGGAAGCCATGGGCAGCCAGGTCTGCTCGGTTTACCTGCTGGACCCCGAGACCAACCGTTTTGTGCTGATGGCCACGGAGGGCTTGAACAAGCGCTCCATCGGCAAAGTCAGCATGGCGCCCAATGAAGGTCTGGTGGGCCTGGTGGGGACGCGTGAAGAACCCCTGAACCTTGAAAATGCGGCCGATCACCCGCGTTATCGCTACTTTGCCGAAACCGGCGAAGAACGCTACGCCTCGTTCCTCGGCGCACCGATCATTCACCACCGCCGCGTCGTCGGCGTGCTGGTCATCCAACAGAAAGAACGCCGTCAGTTCGACGAAGGTGAAGAAGCCTTCCTGGTGACCATGAGCGCGCAGCTCGCCGGGGTTATCGCCCACGCCGAGGCCACCGGCTCGATTCGCGGCCTGGGGCGCCAGGGCAAGGGCATCCAGGAAGCCAAGTTCGTCGGCGTGCCGGGTTCGCCGGGTGCCGCCGTGGGTACCGCTGTGGTCATGCTGCCACCGGCCGACCTCGATGTGGTGCCGGACAAGACCGTCGATGACATCGACGCTGAGATCAAACTGTTCAAGACCGCCCTGGAAGGCGTGCGCGCCGACATGCGCAACCTGTCGACCAAGCTGGCGACCCAGTTGCGCCCCGAAGAGCGTGCGCTGTTCGATGTCTACCAGATGATGCTGGACGACGCGTCCCTGGGTAACGAAGTCAAGACCGTGATCAAGACCGGCCAGTGGGCCCAGGGCGCACTGCGCCAGGTGGTCACCGATCACGTCAACCGTTTCGAAATGATGGACGACGCCTACCTGCGCGAACGTGCCTCGGATGTACGGGACCTGGGTCGCCGTCTGCTCGCCTACCTGCAGGAAGACCGCACCACCAACCTGGTCTACCCCGACAACACCATCCTGATCAGCGAAGAACTGACCGCCACCATGCTCGGCGAAGTGCCTGAGGGCAAACTGGTGGGCCTGGTATCGGTATTGGGTTCGGGCAACTCCCACGTGGCGATCCTGGCCCGTGCCATGGGCATCCCGACGGTGATGGGCCTGGTGGACCTGCCGTATTCCAAAGTGGATGGTATCGACATGATCGTCGATGGCCATCGCGGCGAAGTCTTCACCAACCCCAGCGAATTGCTGCGCAAGCAATACGCCGAGGTGGTCGAGGAAGAGAAACAGCTGGCGCTGGGCCTGGACTCATTGCGCGAACTGCCGTGCGTGACCATCGACGGCCACCGTGTGCCGCTGCTGGTCAACACCGGTCTGCTGGCCGATGTGGCCCGTGCGCAACAGCGCGGCGCGGAAGGGGTAGGGCTGTACCGCACCGAAGTGCCGTTCATGATCAACCAGCGTTTCCCAAGTGAGAAGGAGCAGCTGGCGATTTATCGCGAGCAACTGCAAGCCTTCCATCCGTTGCCGGTGACCATGCGCAGCCTGGATATCGGCGGCGACAAGTCACTGTCGTATTTCCCGATCAAGGAAGACAACCCCTTCCTCGGTTGGCGCGGTATTCGCGTCACCCTCGACCACCCTGAAATTTTCCTGGTGCAGACCCGCGCCATGCTCAAGGCCAGCGAAGGCCTGAACAACCTGCGTATCCTGCTGCCGATGATCTCCGGCACCCACGAGCTGGAAGAAGCCCTGCACCTGATCCACCGCGCCTGGGGCGAAGTGCGCGACGAAGGCGCCGACGTGCCGATGCCGCCGATTGGCGTGATGATCGAAATTCCGGCGGCGGTGTATCAGGCCAAGGAGCTGGCGCGGCAGGTGGACTTCCTGTCGGTGGGCTCCAACGACCTGACCCAGTACCTGTTGGCCGTGGACCGCAACAACCCACGGGTCGCCGACCTTTACGACTACCTGCACCCGGCGGTGCTGCAAGCGCTGCAACATGTCGTGCGCGACGCCCATGCCGAAGGCAAGCCGGTGAGTATCTGCGGGGAAATGGCCGGCGACCCGGCGGCGGCGGTGCTGTTGATGGCGATGGGCTTTGACAGCCTGTCGATGAACGCCACCAACTTGCCGAAAGTGAAGTGGATGCTGCGCCAGGTTGAATTGAGCATGGCCAAGGATTTGCTGGCCGAGCTGATGACCATCGACAACCCGCAGGTTATCCACAGCTCATTGCAATTGGCGCTGAAGAATCTGGGGCTGACGCGGATGATCAATCCGGCTTCTGCCAAGACTCTCTAGAGACATGCGCTGATCAAAAATGTGGGAGGGGGCTTGCCCCCGATAGCAGTGTGTCAGTCAGAGTATCTGGTACTGATACACCGCAATCGGGGGCAAGCCCCCTCCCACATTTGATTTTTGGTGTGGTTAAAGATTGAGTTCGACTTCACCCAGCCTGCCACCTTGCGGCCCGAAACTGCGCTCCACCATCCGCCGCGTGCCATCGGCATTCACAATCAACGTCGTGCTCGCCCGTGTTCCGTAACTGGGGCTGGCGATAAACACACTCGACAACAGGCTCTCCGTCGCCAGGCCGACGCCGGTATCCGGCAGCTCGGCGAACGGTGCGGTCTGCGGGTCGCTCAAGATCTCCAGCAACGCCTGTGGCTGCGGATCGTCGAGGATGTCTGCGAGTGCGGCCCTGGCCTTGAGCAACTTCGGCCAGGGCGTATTCAGCCCGGCATTGGACAAACCGTACACGCCGGCCTTCAATCGCGTCGGCGTGGTCTCGTTGGCGTTGTAATGCCACAGTTGGTCCGGTGTGCCCACCAGCAGGTTGAACCCGGCGTATTCAATCGAGCGGCCATTAACATCGGCCAGATAATCGTCAATCGACAGCGAACCACTGAGAAAACGCGCCACCAGTTCGCCACGGGATTTGCGTGACGGTGGCTGGTGCGGGTCGCGGATATTGGTCAACGCGGCAAAGCGCCCGTCGGCGTTAACCCCCAGCCAGGTGCCGCCCGCTTCCTGGTCGCGACCGGCATAGACCTGGGGCAAATCCGGCCATTGCGCCAGCGGCAGGCTGGGCCGGGCGTAGAACTCATCGCGGTTGGCCGCGACGATCAGCGGCTGGGCATGGTCCGGCCGCCAGGCAAAGACAATCAGGCACATCGGGCGATCCCTTGTGTGTTTTTCCTCACTCTACCCACACAATCGCAGGCGTTCCATCGCAACGAAGTTGGGCCGCGCACCTTCCATCCGTTAACATGCCGGGCCGTTGGGTGTGTATGTGAACTTCTTAATTTGATCTCGCAGCTGTAACGCAGGCTTAATCGCGCATCGGCATGGTCCGATGCGTCATGACTAAATGTTTAACGAGGAGTCGCAATGCTGCCTTACCCGCAGATCGATCCGGTGGCCCTGGCCATCGGTCCGCTGAAAATCCACTGGTACGGGTTGATGTACCTGATCGGCATCGGCGGTGCCTGGCTGCTGGCTTCCCGGCGCCTGAACCGTTTCGACCCGACCTGGACCAAGGAGAAGCTCTCCGACATGGTGTTCTGGATGTCGATGGGGGTAATCGTCGGCGGACGCCTGGGGTATGTGCTGTTTTACGATTTGTCGGCGTATATCGCCAACCCGACGCTGATCTTCGAAGTGTGGAAGGGCGGCATGGCGTTCCATGGCGGCTTCGTCGGCGTGATGATCGCCGCCTGGTGGTTCGGCCGGCGCAACGGCAAGTCGTTCTTCCAGTTGATGGACTTCGTCGCACCGTTGGTGCCCATCGGCCTGGGCGCCGGGCGCATCGGTAACTTCATCAACGCCGAGCTGTGGGGCAAGCCCACCGACGTGCCGTGGGCCATGGTGTTCCCGCCGTTCAGCGACCCGGCGCAACTGCCGCGCCATCCGTCGCAGCTGTACCAATTCGCCCTGGAAGGTGTGGCACTGTTCCTCATCCTCTACCTCTTTTCGCGTAAACCACGCCCAACCATGGCGGTTTCCGGGATGTTCGCGCTGTTCTACGGGATCTTCCGCTTTATCGTCGAGTTCGTGCGGGTGCCGGATGCGCAGTTGGGCTACCTGGCGTGGGGCTGGCTGACCATGGGCCAGGTCCTCAGTATTCCGATGATCCTGGCGGGCCTGGGCCTGTTGTGGTGGGCATACAACCGTCCGCAACCGCTGAAGAACGCCGCGCTTTAAATTCGAATGCCAGGACCAGGAGGTCCTGGCTTCAACGATACGGGTAATCACATGAAGCAATACCTCGAACTCCTGCACGACGTCGTGACCAATGGCCTGACCAAGGGCGATCGTACCGGCACCGGCACCAAGGCCGTGTTCGCCCGCCAGTATCGGCATAACCTGGCCGACGGCTTCCCGCTGCTGACCACCAAGAAGCTGCACTTCAAAAGCATCGCCAACGAGCTGATCTGGATGTTGAGCGGCAACACCAACATCAAGTGGCTCAACGAAAACGGCGTGCGCATCTGGGACGAATGGGCCACCGAAGACGGCGACCTGGGCCCGGTGTACGGCGAGCAGTGGACCGCCTGGCCCACCAAGGAGGGCGGCACGATCAACCAGATCGACTACATGGTTCACACGCTCAAGACCAACCCCAACAGCCGCCGCATCCTGTTCCACGGCTGGAACGTCGAATACCTGCCGGACGAAACCAAGAGCCCCCAGGAAAACGCGCGTAACGGCAAGCAAGCGCTGCCCCCGTGTCACCTGCTCTACCAGGCGTTCGTGCACGACGGCCACCTGTCAATGCAGCTGTACATCCGCAGCTCCGATGTCTTCCTCGGCCTGCCCTATAACACCGCCGCGCTGGCGTTGCTCACCCACATGCTGGCGCAGCAGTGCGACCTGATCCCCCACGAGATCATCGTCACCACCGGCGATACCCACGCCTACAGCAACCACATGGAACAGATCCGCACCCAACTGGCGCGCACGCCGAAAAAGCTGCCGGAACTGGTGATCAAGCGTAAACCGGCATCGATCTACGACTACAAGTTCGAAGACTTCGAAATCGTTGGCTATGACGCGGACCCGAGCATCAAGGCTGAAGTCGCGATCTAAACCCTGCCTCGGTAAAAGTGTGGGAGGGGGCTTGCCCCCGATTACGGTGTGTCAGTACCCAATATTCTGACTGACACACCGCTATCGGGGGCAAGCCCCCTCCCACATTTTGATCTGTGTTCACTTGAGGCTAATGGCCGTGGCTGCGGCCCACGTGCGAGGGCTCGGCCTCGCTGGCCGCAATCGCGCCGCTGACTTCCAACTGCTGCAGGATTCCACACGGCTCCCCACCCCCGCAGCGCTGGCGCAGGTCCAGCAATTGCTCCTGCAACGCCAGCAGCCCATCGATCCGCGCCTTTACATGGTGGATATGCTCATCAATCAACGCATTCACGCTTTCGCACTGGTCCTGGGGGCTGTCGCGCAGGTTTAGCAGGCTGCGGATTTCTTCCAGTGTCATGTCGAGGCTGCGGCAGTTGCGGATAAAAATCAGCCGCTCGGTATGCGCCTGGGTGTACACGCGGTAGTTGCCCTCCGTGCGCGCGGGGGGTGGCAGCAGGCATTCCTTCTCGTAATAACGGATGGTTTCCACCGGGCAGTCGGTGAGTTTGGCCAGTTCGCCGATCTTCATCGCAGCAATCTCCAAATGGGTGCTTGACCCTATAGTGGCTACAGGGTCTTTACTTGGCAACAGGCACCTTTCCGGACGCGACACCATGAGCGATTCCCTCAACACCCCGCACAAGCACGACCACGATCACGATCACAGCGAGCACACGCTCAAGCCGGTGCATGACCACGGCGGCGCCTGCTGTTCCGGCGCTCCGGCACCTGCGCGGGTGCAACTGAGCGACGCCCCCACCGCTGGCTCGCGCCTGAGTACCTTTCGCATCGAAGCGATGGACTGCCCTACCGAACAGACGCTGATCCAGAACAAACTGGGCAAGCTTGCCGGCGTGCAGCAGTTGGAATTCAACCTGATCAACCGCATCCTCGGCGTCACCCACGATTTGCCGAGCATTGCGCCGATCATCGACGCGATCAAATCCATCGGCATGCAGGCCGACCCGATTGAAGAAGGCACGCCTGCCGCCGCCCCGCCGGCCAAGAAGCACTGGTGGCCGCTGGCTGTGTCGGGCGTGGGCGCGTTGGGCGCCGAGGTCCTGCATTTCAGCGGCATTGCACCGACCTGGGTGATTGCCCTGGTGGCGCTGGTGTCGATCCTCAGCGGCGGTCTCACGACCTACAAAAAGGGCTGGATTGCCCTGAAAAACCTCAACCTGAACATCAACGCACTGATGAGTATCGCCGTGACCGGCGCGGTGCTGATTGGCCAGTGGCCGGAAGCGGCGATGGTGATGTTCCTGTTTACGGTGGCCGAGTTGATCGAAGCCAAGTCCCTGGACCGTGCGCGCAATGCCATCAGCGGCTTGATGCAGATGACCCCGGAACAGGCCACGGTGCGGCAGGCTGATGGTTCCTGGGTGGAACAGGAAGTGAAAAACATCGATCTTGGCGCCATTGTGCGGGTCAAGCCCGGCGAGCGCATTGGCCTGGACGGCGAGGTGACTGCTGGTCAATCCACCATTGACCAGGCACCGATCACCGGTGAAAGCCTGCCGATTGAAAAGACCGTGGGCGATAAAGTCTTCGCCGGTACGATCAACCAGGCCGGCTCCCTGGAATACAAAGTGACCGCAGCCGCCAACAACTCCACCCTGGCGCGGATCATTCATGCGGTGGAGCAGGCCCAGGGCGCCCGGGCACCGACCCAGCGATTTGTCGACAGCTTCTCGAAAATCTACACCCCGGCGGTGTTCCTGTTCGCCCTGGGCGTGGCCGTCATCCCGCCGCTGTTCATGGCGGGCGTCTGGTTCGACTGGATCTACCGCGCCCTGGTGTTGCTGGTGGTCGCGTGCCCGTGCGCCCTGGTGATCTCCACCCCGGTGACCATCGTGAGCGGCCTTGCGGCGGCGGCGCGCAAAGGCATCCTGATCAAGGGCGGCGTGTACCTGGAGGGCGGTTACAAGCTCGACTACCTGGCCCTGGACAAGACCGGCACCATCACCCACGGCAAGCCGGTGCAAACCGACTATGTGCCGCTGTTCGACACCGTGCAGGACAGCGCGCCGGCCCTGGCCGCGAGTCTGGCGGGGCGTTCCGACCACCCGGTGTCCCTGGCCATTGCCAACGCGGCGGTGGATAAAAACCTGCCGTCCCACGTTGTGGATAACTTCGAGGCATTGCCCGGGCGTGGTGTGCGCGGTGACATCAACGGCGAAACCTACCATCTGGGCAACCACCGTCTGGTGGAAGACCTCGGGCTGTGCTCGCCGGCGCTGGAGGAGAAACTCTTCGCCCTGGAAAAACAGGGCAAGTCCGTGGTGTTGCTGCTCGACAAGTCCGGCCCGCTGGCCTTGTTTGCGGTGGCCGACACCGTCAAGGACAGCAGCCGCGAAGCCATCCGGCAACTGCACGACCTGGGCGTCAAGACCTTGATGCTGACCGGTGATAACACCCACACCGCCCAGGCGATTGCGGCTCAGGTCGGTATCGATCAGGCCCGGGGCGACTTGTTGCCCACCGACAAGCTGCAGGCGATTGAAACGCTCTACGGCCAGGGCTACCGCGTCGGCATGGTCGGGGACGGCATCAACGACGCGCCGGCCCTGGCCCGTGCCGAAATCGGCTTTGCCATGGCCGCAGCGGGCACCGACACCGCGATCGAGACCGCCGACGTGGCATTGATGGATGATGACCTGCGCAAGATTCCCGCATTCATCCGGCTCTCCAGGCAAACGTCGAGTATCCTCAAGCAGAACATCGCCCTGGCGCTGGTGATCAAGGCGATTTTCCTGGCGGTCACGTTCCTGGGCATGGCCACCATGTGGATGGCGGTGTTCGCCGACATGGGCGTCAGCCTGCTGGTGGTGTTCAATGGCCTGCGCCTGTTGCGCAAATAGACGATGAGAGGGCGGTGTGCTGAGTGCTGAGCTGAAGGCGTTTTACAAGGTCGCCCGCCTGGGCAGCATCACCCAGGCGGCGAAAAAACTCGGCCTGAGCCAGCCCACGGTCACCACCCAGATTCGCAACCTGGAAAGCCAATACGGCGTTGAACTGTTCTACCGTGGCGGTCGCCGTCTGACGGTGAGCGATGAAGGCGCGCGGCTGTTGCCGATGGTCAAGGCGCTGTTGCAGCAGGAAGCGGATATCGAGTTTTTCCTGCGCAACAACGGTCAGGTCCAGGGCTCCTTGCGCATTGCTGCGACGGCGCCGTACTACATCCTCGATCTGGTCAAAGCCTTTCGCGAACGCCTGCCGCAAGTGGAAGTGTCGGTGGAAATCGGCAACTCCCAGCAGGTGCTCGAAGCGCTGGACGACTACCGTGTCGACGTCGCCGCCTCGTCGCAACTGCTGGAAAACGCGCGCCTGGTGCGTCGTGTGCTGGGCACTGATCCTCTGGTATTGGCGGTGCATCGCAACCATCCGTTGGCCAGGCTTGATCATGTGCCGTTGACTGCGCTGGCCGGGCATACGCTGCTGATGCGTGAAGCGGGGTCCACCACCCGCCGGCTGACGGAAGACATGCTTCAGGGCGCTGGCGTCAGCTACGGGCCGCTGCTGGAAATCGGCAGTCGTGAGTCGATCCGCGAGGCGGTGCTGCGCAATATCGGCATCAGCATCATTGCGCGGCAGGAAGTGCCCCATGATCCGCAGCTGAAGGTGCTGACCCTTGAGAATGCGCCGCAGATTCCGGAGTATCTGTACTGCCTCAAGGAGCGCAAAGGTGCGCGGCTGCCGGCGGCTTTCCTTGGCCTGGCTCAGGAAATGTCGCCCTTGTAGGAGCGAGCTTGCTCGCGAAAAAACCCAACGATGACGCAGCGCTATCAGGCAGCCCGCGTTGTTCTCAAGTTCTTCGCGAGCAAGCTCGCTCCTACAAAGAATACCAATACCCCTATCACGCCCTTTTGCCCTTCTGCCACATCAGCGAAGTATTCCCCCCCTAGCATGGCCTTCATCCGATCGATGAGGCGCCACCATGAACACAGCCCTGACCCACCCCGGCGCACCGATGAAGGTGCGCGGTCTCCAGAAACGCTTCGGCGCCTTTACCGCGCTCGATAACGTGTCCCTGGATGTCGCCGCCGGCGAACTGGTGTGCCTGCTGGGCCCGTCCGGCTGCGGCAAGACCACCATGCTGCGCTGCATCGCCGGCCTTGAGCACCAGGACAGCGGCGAAATTTACCTGGGTGACCGCGATGTTTCCCGGCTGCCGCCCCAGGCGCGGGACTACGGCATCCTGTTCCAGTCCTACGCGCTGTTTCCCAACCTGACCGTAGAAGCGAACATCGGCTACGGCCTTAGCGGCGGCGGCCGCGATGAGGTGCGCAAGCGTGTCGGGCAGATGCTTGAACTGGTCGGCCTGCTCGGCAGCGAAAAGAAATACCCCGGCCAATTGTCCGGCGGGCAACAGCAGCGGGTAGCCCTGGCGCGTGCCCTGGCGCCGGCACCTTCGTTATTGCTGCTGGATGAACCGATGTCGGCCCTCGACGCCCAGGTTCGCGAGCATCTGTGCACCGAACTGCGCCAACTGCAACGACGCCTGGGCATCACCACGCTGATGGTTACCCACAATCAGGACGAAGCCATGCTGATGGCCGACCGTATCGCCGTGATGAACAACGGCAAGGTCGAGCAATACGCGACGCCCCAGGACATCTACGACCGCCCGGCCACGCCGTTCGTGGCGGAATTTGTCGGCCAGGGCAATTGGTTGCCGTTCAGCCGCAACAGCGCCAGCCACGCCCAGGTCGGAGGGCTGAAGATGCGCCTGGCCGACGACGCCGGCATGGCCACCTCCGGTCGCCTGTTCTGCCGGCCGGAAGCCATCAGCGTGAATCCGCCGGTGCATGAAGAAAACCTGTTTGCGGCCAAGGTGCGCGAGATCACGTTTCTGGGCAACCGCTGCCGCATGAGCTTCGAACTGGCGCAGCTGCCGGGCCACGCGTTGCTGGCCGAACTTGCGCCGCACGACATGCCGCGCCTGGGCAGCCAGGATATCTGGGTGGCGTTGCCGCCGCGCAGCCTGCAGGTGTTTGCCTGAGATGGCTTCGATCATGAGCGTGCCGCTGCCGCGTCAGGCGGCCCGCGCCGGGTGGGGTGACCGCCTCTTCGTGGTCGGCGGCAAATGGCTCTGGCTGGGCCTGTTGGTGGTGGCGGTGCTGCTGCCGCTGCTGGCGATCTTCTGGCGTGGCTTCAGCAGCGAAGCCGGGCAGGGCGGCGGCCTGATCGCCACACGGGAATTGCTGGCCAGCGCCAATTTCCACTGGTTGCTGGGCAATAGCCTGAAAGTCTCCCTGAACGTAGCCGCCATCGTCGTACCGCTGGCCTATCTGTTTGCCTACGCGCTGCAACGCACCTTGATTCCCGGCAAAGTGATCTGGCGCGGCGTTTCGCTGCTGCCGTTGATGGCGCCCTCGATGTTGCCGGGCATCGCGCTGGTGTACCTGTTCGGCAACCAGGGGCTGTTGCGTGGGTTGCTCTCGGACAATATCTACGGCTTCTGGGGCATTGTCCTGGGCGAAGTGATTTACACCTTCCCACACGCCCTGATGATTCTGCTGTCCGCATTGTCGCTGGCGGATGCGCGCTTGTTCGACGCGGCCTCCAGCATGGGCGCCAGCCCCGCCCGGGCGTTTCGCAGCATCACCTGGCCGGCCACGCGCCAGGCGGTGTTCGCGGCGTTCTGCCTGGTGTTCACGTTGACGATCACCGACTTTGGCGTGCCGGTGGTGGTCGGTGGGGACTACCAGGTGCTGGCCCTGGAAGCCTACAAGGCCGTGGTCGGTCAGCAACAATTCGGGCGTGGCGCGTTGATCGGCATGGTGCTGCTGTTGCCGGCGCTGTTCAGCTTTGGTGTGGATGCGTGGTTGCGCCGTCGTCACGGTGATGCCATGAGCGGCCGTGCCCAGGTCTTTCAACCGCTGCCGTCGCGTCCAAGGGATGGCTGCTACCTGGCCATCGTGCTGCTGATCTGCGCGGCCCTGCTGCTGGTGTTCGGCATGGCGGTGTATTCCTCGCTGGTCAAATTCTGGCCCTATAACCTGTCGCTGTCGCTCAACCACTATCAGTTCGAAGACACCGCCGGCGGCGGTTGGCTGGCCTATCGCAACAGCCTGACCATGGCACTGTGCACGGCGCTGATCGGCAGTGTGCTGATCTTCACCGGTGCCTATTTGATGGAAAAAACCAAGGGCCAAAGGGGCCTGAATCTGGCCCTGCGTCTGCTCAGCTTTGTGCCGATGGCCGTGCCGGGCCTGGTGCTTGGCCTGGGCTATGTGTTCTTTTTCAACCTCGGCGGCAACCCGCTGCATGTGTTCTACGGCAGCATGGCACTGCTGGTGGTGTGCACCATCGCTCACTACCTGACCACTGCACAAATGACCGCCACCACCGCACTGCGCCAACTGGACGCCGAGTTCGAAGCCGCCGCGTTGTCCCTCAAGGCGCCGCTCTACCGCCATTACCTGAAAGTGACGGTGCCGATCTGCCTGCCCGCGCTGCTGGATATTCTGCGTTACCTGTTCGTGTCGGCAATGACCACCGTCTCCGCTGCGATCTTTCTCTACAGCCCCGACACCATCCTCGCCGCCGTCGCCGTGTTGAACATGGACGACGCCGGCAATGTGGGCGGTGCGGCGGCCATGTCGACCCTGATTCTGTTCACCTCAGGCAGCGTTTCGTTGCTGCTGGCGTGGGCTTCACGTGGCGCCTTGCGCCGCTCCCAAGCCTGGCGCCAGACCGCGCCCGGGCAATGATCCTTCAAAGGAGGTATTCCATGTTCAAGCCCCTGGCGCTGGTCGCTGCCGTACTCACTGCATTCAGCCTGAATGCCTTCGCCAAGACTGAGCTGACCGTGTACACGGCCCTCGAAGCCGAACAGTTGAAGACCTACAAAAAGGCCTTCGAACAGGCCAACCCCGACATCGAGATCAAGTGGGTGCGCGACTCCACCGGCATCATCACCGCCAAACTGCTGGCCGAGAAAGACCGCCCGCAGGCTGACGTGGTCTGGGGTCTGGCCGCCTCCAGCCTGGCGATACTCGACCAGCAAGGCATGCTCGATACCTATGCTCCGAAAGACTTGGACAAGATCGGCAAAAACTACCGCGACGCCGCCAACCCGCCGGCCTGGGTCGGCATGGACGTGTGGGCCGCCACCATCTGCTTCAACACCGTCGAAGCCGAAAAGCAGGGCCTGACCAAGCCGGTGAGCTGGCAGGACCTGACCAAGCCTGAGTACAAGGGCAAGATCGTGATGCCCAACCCGGCCTCCTCCGGCACCGGCTTCCTGGACGTGAGCGCCTGGTTGCAGACCTTCGGCGAGAAGCAGGGCTGGCAATACATGGACGACCTGCACCAGAACATCGGCCAGTACGTGCACTCCGGCTCCAAGCCGTGCAAGTTGGCGGCATCCGGTGAGTTCCCGATCGGGATTTCGTTTGAATACCCGGCCGTGCAGTTGAAACGCCAGGGCGCACCGCTGGACATCATCCTGCCCAAAGAGGGCCTGGGCTGGGACATCGAAGCCACGGCGGTGATCAAGGGCACGACCCATGCCGAGGCTGCGAAAAAACTGGCGGACTTCTCTGCAAGCCCGGCGGCGATGGCGTTGTACAAGGACAATTTCGCCGTGCTCGCCCAACCGGGAATCGCCAAGCCGCAGACCGAATTACCCGCCGATTACGAGCAGCGGTTGATCAAGAACGACTTTGTGTGGGCGTCGAAGCATCGCGACAGCATTCTGGCTGAATGGCGCAAGCGTTATGACGGGAAGTCGGAGAAACAATAACTTTTACCTCAACCTGTAGGAGCGAGCTTGCTCGCGAAAAACCAACAGGCGACGCGGGTAATCAGACGCACTGCGTCATCGTTGGCGACTTTCGCGAGCAAGCTCGCTCCTACAGAGGGCTGCATACTCCATGACAGATTTACTGATTGTCGGCGCCGGCATCCTCGGCCTCTCCCATGCCTACGCCGCCGCCAAGCGCGGCCTCAAGGTCAAGGTCTTCGAACGCAGCGCCACGCCCCTGGGTGCCTCGGTGCGCAACTTCGGCCAGGCGCTGGTCACCGGCCAACCACCGGGGCCGATGCTCGACCTGGCAAGGGAAAGCCGCGCGATCTGGGGGCATTGGGCGCAGGTGGCCGGCCTTGCGCTCAAGCGCAATGGCTCCTACCTGTTTGCCCGTACCGAAGCCGAAGCGCATCTGCTCGAAGCCTTTTGCCTCGGGCGTGCCCGCGAGCACGGCTACAACGTCGAGCTGCTGCAAGGCGCGGCCTTGAATGACCTGTACGCCGGCCAGTTCCGCCATCACCGCGCCGCGCTGCATGGCAGGGACGACCAGCAACTCTATTCACGCGAAGCGATTCCTGCGCTGATCAACTACCTGGCGCAAGCGCTGAACGTGGAGTTTCACTTTTCCACCCTGGTGCATGATGTCGAGCCGGGCCAGTTGCACAGCACGGCGGGGCGTTTTCGCGGCGAGCAGATCATTGTGTGTTCCGGTCACGACTACCAGACCCTGCTGGCCGATTCGATGGCCGCACTCAACCCGCAAGTCTGCCGCCTGCAAATGCTGCGGGCACGGCCGGCGCATGACCTGAACCTGCAACATGCCTTGCTGACCGGCCTCAGTTGCGTGCATTACGGTGCGTTTGCCGACTTGCCCGAGGCCGCCGCGGTACAGGCGCAGATCCTGCGCGAAACGCCGCACTTGCAGGCGCACGGGATTCACCTGCTGATCAGCCCCACGCCCCATGGCGAGTTGATCATCGGCGATTCCCATGATTACGGCAGCGATGCATCACCCTTCAACGCCGAACAGGTCGATGACTGGCTGATCGAACTGGCCGAGCAGACCCTGGGTTGCAAGATCCAGGTGGTGGAGCGCTGGCAGGGTGTGTATGGCTCGCGTGGGCCTGCGCCGTTTTCATTTGTACAGGCGGCTGCGGGCATCAGCGCCGCGTTGATGCACACCGGTGTGGGCATGAGCGTGGGCCCGGCGATGGCCGAGCGGAATATCACCACAGTGTGGGGGCCGGCGTAATGACTCGTGAGCGCTTGCTTGCCGAGCTGTTCGGCCTGTACGAACGCCATGGCACGGCGGATTACATTGGCGAGCCGGTGTCGCAGATCGAGCACATGTCCCAGGCCGCGCAACTCGCGATGGCCGAAGGCTTTGACGATGAAGTGGTGCTGGCGGCGTTCTTCCACGATATCGGCCACCTCTGTGGTCAGGGTGGCGAGGGCATGGGTGGGTATGGCGTGCTCAGCCATGAGCGGCTTGGCGCAGACTACCTGCGCCGTGCGGGCTTCAGCGAACGCATGGCGAAGTTGGTGGAGTATCACGTACAAGCCAAGCGCTACCTGACCTTCAAGCAGCCGGACTATTACGCACAGTTGAGCGAGGCCAGCCGCCGCACGCTGGCGTATCAGGGAGGAGTGATGACCGCGCAGCAAGCGCAGGCGTTCGAGCAGGACCCGCTCTGTCACATCAGCCTGCGCATGCGCCATTGGGACGAACAGGCCAAGCAGATGCACGTCTCGTTGCTGGACCTTGAAGTGCTCAAGGCCAAGGCCCTGCGACTATTGGCCGATCAGGACGCGTCCAGCCGCTGAGCCAGCGCCTGGATTTGCTCCTGACGCTCGGCCTGGCTCAACTTGGGGTGTGGGTTGAGCGACGACCATTGCGGATAGGCGCGGGCCCTGTTCAGCGCGTCCGGCAGCTTGCCTTCGCGCCAGGTCTTGTCCTGGGGCGTGTCGACTTTGATGCTGTGCATGGCCGCATGGCCGCGCAGGTTCAAGGCCTTGACCAACTGGCGCTGGCGCAGGGCGAGCAGCCGCAGCACGCTGTCGTCGACGGTCAGCTCGCGCTGGCCCTTGATCTTGCCGAGCAGGCGACTGCCGTAGCTGCGTGCGGTTTGCAGGGCGCCGCCGGCAATCGCGCCGGCCAGCGCGGCAGCGCCAAGGGTCAAGCCGCCGACCAGCAGGTCCACGCCGGCGCCTGCCGCCGCGCCTGCCGCAATCCCGCCACCGACGCGCACGCCGAGTTGCTTGAGGGTTTGCGGATTGAACAGGTCGTCGCCCCAGCGCCCGTCCAGCAGCGGCAAGTCACTGGCGGCGGCGTCCTGGGGGCGGAAACCAAATAGCTTGAGTAACGCTTCCACACATTCCTGTTCGCGCTGGCGCACGGCGTTGCGTAAATCACTGATGGCTTGGGGTTCATCTTCAGTCACCACACTGCGACGGCAGGCCGCGCAGTCGATCAACAGTTCGGCGATCAAGCGCGCGGCGCTTTGCTGGCGGGCCTGGCGCTGGGCCTCCTGATCAAGGATCAACCGTTCCAACTGCGGTCGTGCGCTTTCCAGCAGCAGGGCCAGGCTTTCATACAATCGGCGCTCGCCGTCTTCGGGCGGTGCCACACTGTCGAAACGCACCAGCGCATGCAGGCCGAGGCGGGCCAGGGCTTCGCGCCAGTCCGGTTCGCGGTGGTCGGCGCTGCTGACGAAATTGAGCACCGGCAGCAACGGTTTGCCGCAACTGGCCAGCACTTGCAGCTCGTCACGGTACTTGGCCAGCACCGGCTCGCGGGCATCGATCACATACAGGCCGGCGTCCGAGGCCAGCAGTTGGCGCAATACCTTGGCTTCCTGTTCGAAGCGTTGGCGCGCCTCGCTGCCCTCCAGGAACCGCGCCAGGCGTGCCGGACCATCGAGGCGTTCGCCGGGGCGGTCCAGGCGCTCCAGGTAGTCGAGCAGGGCGATGGCATCTTCCAGGCCGGGCGTGTCGTACAACTCCAGCAAGGCTTGGCCGTCCACCGACAAGCGTGCGCCCTCCACATGCCGCGTGGTGCTGGGGCGATGGGAGACTTCGCCAAAGCCGACATCGCGGGTCAGGGTGCGCAGCAGCGAGGTCTTGCCCACATTGGTATGGCCGACCACGGCGAGCTTCAGCGGTTTAGTCATGACCGGTCTCCAGCCAGTTCAGCGGCGCGCAATCGGCGAAGGGCAGCTCAAGCTGTTGCAGCGCGCTGTGCCAGTCGCCCAGGCGCTCGGCGTCCAGCGCCTGGCCGGGCGGCGCCTGCAGCAGCCATACGCGGGTGGCGGTGGCGCTGCGTGTCAGTTCGGCGATCAGCGCCAGGCTGCCACGGTCGGGCGAGCGGCGCGGGTCGCAGACGATGGCCAGGCGCGCGGGGGGGAATCGGCTGAGTTGTTCCAGCAGTTTGTTGCGCGATTCGCGGCTGTCGAGGATGCCGGCGTTCCTCACATTGGCGGGCAGTTTGGGCGGCCAGGGGTGCTGATCATCGAGTTCGATGGCCACCAGCAAGGCTCCATCGCTTTGCATCTCGCTGACGCCGCCGCTGACGTGATGCAACTGTTCGGGGGCGGCATCGTTGACCCCAAGCCGTTCGCTGCTGGGCATCAGGCGTTCGCGCAGTTGGGCGTAGCCGGGCAGGTTGAGGTCCAGGCGCAAAGCGGCGCGCCCACGCTTCCAGCGCCACAGGCAGAACAGGGCAAGGACCGCGCGGGGCGACAGGCCGTAGACCAGCAGCACGCCCACCAGCCAGGCGGCCCAGGCTTGGCGGGCGCTTTCGATATTCAGGGCGGAATCGCCGCTGGCGCGGATCATTTCAACTGTCGGTACATTGAAACCGAGCAGGGCGGGCAGGGTGCCGAGGGCCTGGGTGACGGCGATGAAGGTGTCGGCACCGAGGATGGTGGTTTCCCACACAAAGCCGTAACGTCGGGTGGCGAGCAGTATCAGCAACATCAGCATGGCGCTGAGCAACGCCAGTGACCACAGGCTGTTGACCAGCACGCCGACTGCCCAGCGATTGAGCTTCTGGCGCTGTAGCAACAGCAGCAGTGCCGGCGCCAGTTGCGCGGCCTTGGCGTCGCGGGCGAGTTTTTCACTGAGCCACAGCCACAGGCGACCGAGGCTGGCACTGTGTTCGCCGGCAAACACCAGCCCCAGGGCCCAACCGAGCAGCAGGATCAGGTTCAGGCCGAGCAGGCTGCCCAGGGCCCAGAACACATTGACCGGGGCCAGGCCGTTGCCCAGGGCGGCAAACGCCAGGCCGGCGCCGCTGATAATCGCGACGATCGCCAGCAGCACCAGGGCCAGGCGTGCGCCTTGCAGCCAGCGTGTGAGGGCGCCGGTCAGGCCATCTCGTTCGGCCAGGTGCAGCGCGCGATGCACGATGCGCGTCGGCAGGTTGCCACCGGCCGTGCGGGCCAGGCGGTTGGCTTCGAGATCTTCCAGAGGGCCGGCGTGTTCTTCGCGCAGGCGCACGGTTTCGGTCAGCCAGAGGTTGTGCAGCGGGTTCAGTGCAGTCACGCGCCATCCTGTTGTGTTCGTGAGGTTGGAGCATAACTGCTGACTCGCAGCTCTGGTATTCTCGTGACCATGAAAAAAACTCTCCCTTTAAGCCTGATCGCAGCCCTCGGTGAAAACCGCGTGATCGGCGTCGACAACAGCATGCCCTGGCATTTGCCGGGGGATTTCAAGTATTTCAAGGCCACCACCCTGGGCAAGCCGATCATTATGGGGCGCAAGACCTGGGATTCCCTGGGCCGACCGTTGCCGGGGCGGCTGAACATTGTGGTCAGTCGTCAGACCGACCTGGTGCTCGAAGGTGCGCAAGTATTTGCGTCACTGGAGGCGGCGATAGCGCGCGCGGAGGAGTGGGCCAAGGCCCAGGGCGTGGACGAGCTGATGTTGATCGGCGGCGCGCAGTTGTATGCCCAGGGGCTGGAGCAGGCGGATCGCCTGTACCTGACGCGGGTGGCGTTGAGCCCGGAAGGGGATGCGTGGTTTCCGGCGTTTGATGCGAACCAGTGGACGTTGGTGTCGAACGTGGAGAACCCAGCCGAAGGGGATAAACCGGCTTACAACTTTGAAGTCTGGGAGAAAGCTTAAAAGCATCGGGGGCAGGCCCCCTCCCACACTTGAATGTATTCGCACATCAAAATGTGGGAGGGAGCTTGCCCCCGATAGCGCTCTATCAGACCTGCGCTAACTCAGCATGCTCATCGGCCTCGAGCAACGCCTTGTCCGTCTGCCCCATGATCTGGCTGGTAATCGCCCCCGCCGTCATCGAGCCATTCACGTTCAGCGCCGTACGGCCCATGTCGATCAGCGGCTCCACGGAAATCAGCAGCGCCACCAGTGACACCGGCAAGCCCATGGCCGGCAGCACGATCAATGCCGCGAAGGTCGCACCACCGCCCACACCCGCCACACCGGCCGAGCTCAGGGTCACAATCGCGACCAGCGTCGCGATCCACAGCGGGTCCAGCGGGTTGATGCCGACGGTCGGCGCGACCATCACCGCCAACATCGCCGGATAGAGCCCTGCACAGCCGTTCTGGCCGATGGTCGCGCCAAACGAAGCGGCGAAACCGGCAATGGACTGCGGGATTCCCAGGCGGCGGGTCTGCGCTTCAATACTCAAGGGGATCGAGGCGGCGCTGGAGCGGCTGGTGAAGGCAAAGGTCAGTACCGGCCAGACCTTGCGGAAGAAGCGCAGCGGATTGACCCCGGCCAGCGACAGCAACAGGCCATGCACCACAAACATCAGGCCCAGGGCCAGGTACGACACCACGACAAAGCTGCCGAGCTTGATGATGTCCTGCAGGTTGGAGCTGGCGACCACCTTGGTCATCAGCGCCAGAACACCGTACGGGGTCAGCTTCATGACCAGGCGCACCAGGCGCATCACCCAGGCTTGCAGCGTGTCGATGGCGTTGAGCACCTTCTGGCCTTTTTCCACGTCGTCCTTGAGCAGTTGCAGCGCGGCAACCCCCAGGAACGCGGCGAAAATCACCACGCTGATGATCGACGTCGGCTTGGCCCGGGCCAGGTCGGCGAACGGGTTGGCCGGCACGAACGACAGCAGCAATTGCGGGATATTCAGGTCGGCGACCTTGCCCGCGTAATCGTTCTGGATCACTTGCAGGCGCGCCATTTCCTGGGTGCCGGCGACCAGCCCTTCGGCGGTGAGGCCGAACAGGTTGGTCAGGCCGATACCGATCAGCGCCGCGATCGCGGTGGTGAACAGCAAAGTGCCGATGGTCAGGAAGCTGATCTTGCCCAGGGACGAGGCGTTGTGCAGGCGCGCCACGGCACTGAGGATCGAGGCGAACACCAGCGGGATCACGATCATTTGCAGCAGTTGCACATAGCCGTTGCCGACCAGGTCAAACCAGCCTATGGAGGCCTTGAGTACCGGGTGACCGGCCCCGTAGATGGCGTGCAGCACCACACCGAACACCACGCCAAGCACCAGGGCGAACAGGACCTTCTTGGCCAGGCTCCAGTTCGTACGGCGGGTTTGTGCCAGGCCCAGCAACAGGGCCACGAACACCAGTAAGTTGAGAATCAGGGGAAGATTCATTGAAGCTCCGTTGAGAAGGCAGCCAATCGCGCGAGCCTGCGATTGCGAACAGGGAAGCCTAACAGCTTGAAATATATTGATTTAATACCGATATGGAATGGTGACTGTCGTTTTTGGAATAAGCGCTTGACGCTCTGGCGTACGACCCTGGCGCGATCAGGATGCACACGGTCGGGCTCGACACGGGAACTGTCACAGGGATTTGTTAGCGTCGATGTTTTTCACTCAGGAAGAAACGCTTATGAAGCTTGCGCCGAAATTGCTTGCCGCCGCGCTTTGCCTCGGACTCGCCAGCCAGGTATTCGCCGCCACCGAGTTGAAACACTGGCCGGCGCCTGCCGCCAAACAGTTGAACGAGATGATCGCCGCCAACGCCAACAAGGGTAACTTCGCGGTGTTCGACATGGACAACACCAGCTACCGCTACGACCTTGAAGAGTCCTTGCTGCCGTACATGGAAAACAAGGGCCTGATCACCCGCGACAGCCTCGATCCGTCGCTCAAGCTGATGCCGTTCAAAGACACCGCCGACCATAAGGAAAGCCTGTTCAGTTACTACTATCGCCTCTGCGAAGTGGACGACATGGTGTGCTACCCGTGGGTGGCCCAGGTGTTTTCCGGGTTTACGCTCAAGGAACTCAAGGTCCAGGTCGACGAGTTGATGGCCTCCGGCAAACCCGTTCCCGTCAGCTATTTTGAAGGCGATACGGTGAAAAAGTCCGAGGTGCAGCCACCGAAAGTCTTCACCGGCCAGGCCGAGCTGTACAACAAGCTGATGGAGAACGGCATCGAGGTGTACGTGATGACCGCCGCCTCCGAGGAACTGGTGCGCATGGTCGCCGCCGATCCGAAGTACGGCTACAACGTCAAACCCGAGAATGTGATCGGCGTGACCACCCTGCTCAAGGACCGCAACACAGGCGAACTGACCACCGCGCGCAAACAGATTGCCGCCGGCAAGTATGACGAGAAGGCCAACCTCGGCCTGGAACTGACCCCGTATCTGTGGACCCCGGCGACCTGGATGGCCGGCAAGCACGCGGCGATCCTCACCTATATCGACGAATGGAAAAAACCGGTGATCGTCGGCGGCGACACGCCAACCAGCGATGGCTACATGCTGTTTCATGACGTGGATGTGGCCAAGGGCGGCATTCACTTGTGGATCAACCGCAAGGACAAATACATGACCCAGCTTAATGGCATGATCGCCAAGCATGCGGCGGCGCAGGCCAAGGAGGGGTTGCCGGTAACGGCGGACAAGAACTGGGTGATCGTCAAGCCGGAAGATATCCAGTAACAGGCTGGATGCAGTAAAAAATGTGGGAGGGGGCTTGCCCTGATAACGCTTTTGTAGGAGCGAGGGGGGTGCCTAGCTCTTGCTCGCGAAAAGCTCACAGGCACCGCGTTCAGTCAGGAAGCGCGCGTTATCGTTGACGTTTTTCGCGAGCAAGCTCGCTCCTACAGATGGCGGTTTACGCCCTTTCCTGATTTTTCAGGCAATTCAGTGTTGGGTATTTAAAAAGTATCTATAAAATCAATGCCTCGAGCGTGAAGTGTTCAATAATTTGCAGGCATCAAGCACTCTTTGATAAGCGTGTTCTACTGCGTCGGCGTTATATTGGTCCGCGCCTGCCAGTTGATTGAATAATAAAGGCGTGAAGTTTTTCTGATCGTTATACGAAAACACCGTATAGGCTTCGTTAAGCGAGTGGCCTCCGCTGAAGGTGAGATAGGCCGCCGTCAGGGTTTTCGCATGCTCCATGGAAAATACCTTGCCTTCCTCGGTCAGACTTTTAAATAAATGGTTCAGCACGTTGGTGCTGCCGGACATGCCGGTGCCTATTGCACGCTCAGCGTGCAGCGCGGCTCGATTGTGTGGAGTTATTTTCTGTGTGGTAAGTTGGTAGCAGTCAATCGGCCTGATGCCCTTGGTGCCCAGCAGGCGGGTCGGTTGCTGTGGTGCTGACTGATAAGGTAGCAATAGCCCGTATCGATCGCTGCGAAAGTTGCTGTTTTCGAGAGATTCAATCCGCTCTCGCTGGTTCTCGATGACATCGATATAGTGCTGCGTTGCCACCTCCGCCAGTGGCCGTAAATTGGGGGCCACCAACATATATTTCACTGCCAGCGACAAGGTCAATGGAATCGCATAAGGGTCGCGACTTTGCAGCATGGCGGTAAATTTTTGCGTATCGAAGGCTCGCAGGAATTCTTGAGTTTCCTTGATCTGTTCGCGCCATCCGGGTGGGTCGTCGCGCATCCTCTGATGGATTTCCGCGCACAGCGCGAGTTGCATGGCAGGTGGGTAACTGTTGAAGTCCGTTAGAAGTTTTTGCGTCAGCAATTCGTTGATGTGGTGCGATTGTGCCGTGGGATTGTTAATTACATATTCTGAAAACGCAGTGTCGAAAAGCCGTCCATAGTAATTGTCATTGCGTTTGGTAATATAAAATTCCTTTTCCAGGGTATTTGATATCTCCTCTATTCTCGACAGTAACGCCTGGTTTTTTTTCGCTTCGAATGACAGGTCGCGCTGAAGCTGCGTTATAAGGTTTTGCGTAATGTCTCTTGAACTCCTGTTATCCAGCCAGCTTACTTTAAGGCGCTCGATGATGGGCGTTTTGATCGAGGTATCCAGCTCCGACTCTGCAATCGCAAGGGTCAACGCCAACAGCACTTCCTTGGGCGTCCTTATCAGCTCTTGCGCAGGCTGTGGTCGCTGAGTCAGTGGCGCGGTGATTGAATTGGAGATGTCTGTAAAGTTGCTGTTGGACAAGTGCCTGGGTTGAACTTTAGTGATCATGCCTCGGCTGTCCACCGTGACCATTTCCCTCATCCGAAACGCAGTTTCAGGGCTTATGGTTTTGCCGAGCAAGGTGTTGGCCATTTCGTCAGGACGTAAACGCCTGGTGCTGTTTTCAGAGCGCTGAGGTGCACAGGGGGCGTAGTCCTGGGCCCGGAATTCTGCTGGAGGAACGCCGTCCGATATCTTCATCGCACCACCCTTTGGTTAAATCGATCGTCTCGCTTGGTGGGCGATTCGGTAAAAGGGTTCCAGATGGCAGTGCAAGGGACGCGGCGCGTCAGGCGGGGTAAAAAAATGCCCCGTGGGTACGGGGCATTTTTCAGGGGCAGCGATAGAGCGAAGGCAGATTAGACTTACAGCCCATCCAGCATCGCCTTGTTACGCACAGCGCCCTTGTCGGCACTGGTCGCCAGCAGCGCATACGCCTTCAACGCGGTGGTCACCTTGCGTGGACGTTTCTCCACCGGTTTCCAGCCCTTCTTGTCCTGCTCGACCCGACGCGCCGCCAGTTCTTCATCGCTGACCAACAGGTTGATCGAGCGGTTCGGGATGTCGATCAGCACCTTGTCGCCATCCTGTACAAGACCAATCGCGCCACCGGCAGCAGCTTCCGGCGAGGCGTGGCCGATGGACAGGCCCGAGGTGCCGCCGGAGAAGCGACCGTCGGTGAGCAGGGCGCAGGCCTTGCCCAGGCCTTTGGACTTGAGGTACGAAGTGGGGTAGAGCATTTCCTGCATACCCGGGCCGCCTTTGGGGCCTTCGTAGCGGATGATCACGATGTCGCCTTCTTTCACTTCGTCGGCGAGGATGCCGCGTACCGAGCTGTCCTGGCTTTCGTAGATCTTGGCGCGGCCTTCGAAGACGTGGATGGATTCATCCACACCGGCGGTTTTCACCACGCAACCGTCGAGGGCGATGTTGCCGTACAGCACGGCCAGGCCGCCTTCTTGCGAGTAGGCGTGCTCGACGCTGCGGATGCAGCCGTTTTCACGGTCGTCGTCCAGGGTGTCCCAACGGGTCGACTGGCTGAACGCGGTCTGGGTCGGGATACCCGCCGGGCCGGCTTTGAAGAAGTGATGCACCGCTTCGTCGTCAGTCTGGGTGATGTCCCACTTGGCGATGCCTTCGGCCAGGGATTTGCTGTGCACGGTCGGCAGGTCAGTGTGCAACAGGCCGCCACGGGCCAGGGAGCCGAGGATCGAGAAGATCCCGCCGGCGCGGTGCACGTCTTCCATGTGGTACTTCTGGATGTTCGGCGCGACCTTGCACAGCTGCGGCACGTGGCGTGACAGGCGGTCGATGTCGCGCAGGTCGAAGTCGATCTCGGCTTCCTGGGCGGCGGCCAGCAAATGCAGGATGGTGTTGGTGGAACCGCCCATGGCGATGTCCAGGGTCATGGCGTTCTCGAACGCCTTGAAGTTGGCGATATTGCGCGGCAGTACCGACTCATCATTCTCGGTGTAGTAACGCTTGCATAGCTCGACGATGGTGCGGCCGGCCTGCAGGAACAGCTGCTCGCGGTCGCTGTGGGTGGCCAGTGTGGAACCGTTGCCCGGCAAGGCCAGGCCCAGGGCTTCCACCAGGCAGTTCATCGAGTTGGCGGTGAACATGCCGGAGCACGAACCGCAGGTCGGGCAAGCGCTGCGCTCGTATTCCGCGACCTTCTCGTCAGACGCGCTGGAATCGGCGGCGATGACCATGGCGTCGACCAGGTCCAGGCCATGGGAGGCAAGCTTGGTCTTGCCGGCTTCCATCGGGCCGCCGGAGACGAAGATCACCGGGATGTTCAGGCGCAGGGCGGCCATCAGCATGCCGGGGGTGATCTTGTCGCAGTTGGAGATGCACACAATGGCGTCGGCGCAGTGGGCGTTGACCATGTACTCCACGGAGTCGGCGATGATCTCGCGGCTCGGCAGCGAATACAGCATGCCGTCATGGCCCATGGCGATGCCGTCATCCACGGCGATGGTATTGAATTCCTTGGCCACGCCGCCGGCGCGTTCGATCTCGCGGGCGACCAGTTGACCCAGGTCCTTGAGGTGGACGTGGCCGGGTACGAATTGGGTAAACGAGTTGGCAATCGCGATGATCGGCTTCTTGAAGTCGTCATCTTTCATCCCCGTGGCACGCCACAATGCGCGCGCGCCGGCCATGTTGCGGCCGTGGGTGGATGTTTTCGAGCGGTAATCAGGCATTGGAGCACTCCGGGCGGCTAATCACTTACTAATCAGGTGCTAAAGGGGAGAGAGCTTCTATTGACGTCTGGAACACTCAGAAAATGGCCGTGTGTCCGGAAGTTGCCACTCGCGTCGCGGGATCGCCGCGTGCTTGGGCCTCGAGCTCATAAACCCGCCGGGGGATGACTGGCGATGAATAGGGCCGATTCTACACCGCTGGCGGCTGGAGGGAATGGCCGTCTACCTGTAGGAGCGAGCTTGCTCGTGAAGATCGTCAACGATAACGCAGCGCTATCAGGTAGCCGGTGGCGTCTATTTGTTTTTCGCGAGCAAGCTCGCTCCTACAAGGATGGACATATCCAGAACAATTGTTTGAGGGCTGATTGGCGCTTCAGCTCCTACCGTTTCTCTTCCAATCACAGAAGAGGACGAAGGAATGTCCACTCAGCAAAATGCTTATCGGCTGCGCAAGGGGCGCTATTCAGAGTCGGGCCGTATCTACTTGCTAACGGCTGTCACCCATCAACGGCAACGCATTTTTCAAGACTGGCTTATCGGTCGCTTGCTGGTCCGCGAATTCAGAAAGGCTCAGGAAGATGGAGATGCAACGTCACTGGCCTGGGTGGTCATGCCCGACCATTTCCACTGGCTGGTGGAGTTGCACAACGGCGATTTGCCCAGGCTCATGCAGCGAACCAAATCGCGAAGTGCCCGTGCAGTCAATAAGGCAAGACAGTCCTTCGGAGTGCTTTGGCAAAAAGGCTATTTCGACAGGGCGCTGCGTCGTGAGGAGGACTTGAAGGCAATGGCTCGCTACATCGTCGCAAACCCACTGCGCGCGGGCTTGGTCGAGCACATTGGCCAATACCCGCTATGGGACGCCATCTGGCTATAAGGCACCTCTACCTGTAGGAGCGAGCTTGCTCGCGAAGAACGTCAACGATAACGCGGGGTATTTGATACTCCGCGGCGTTCTCGGGTTTTTCGCGAGCAAGCTCGCTCCTACAAGGTGGTCGGTTTAGCTATTGGGCAACAAACGGCACGTAATGCTCTTGATATACCGCGTCTCGACAATCGCCGGATGCACCGGATGATCCGGGCCCTGGCCGCCGCGTTCGAGCATCTGGATGTTGCGGTCCAGGTGGCGAGCGCTGGTGAGCAGGATGTTCTGCAGGTCGTCTTCGGGCAGGTGCATGGAGCACGAGGCGCTGACGAGGATGCCGTCCTTGCTGAGCAGGCGCATGGCTTGCTCGTTCAGGCGGCGGTAGGCGCCTTCGCCGTTTTTCATGTCTTTTTTGCGTTTGATGAAGGCCGGTGGGTCGGCGACGATCACGTCGAAGCGTTCTTCGCTGGCTTTGAGTTCCTTGAGCGCTTCGAAGACGTCGCCTTCGATGCAGGTCATCTTCTCGGCCACGCCGTTGAGCGCGGCGTTGCGCTCCACGCCGTCGAGGGCGAAGGCCGACGCGTCGACGCAGAACACTTCACTGGCGCCGAAAGCGGCGGCTTGCACGCCCCAGCCGCCGATGTAGCTGTACAGGTCCAGAACGCGCTTGCCTTTGGCATACGGCGCCAGGCGTGCGCGGTTCATGCGGTGGTCGTAGAACCAGCCGGTTTTCTGGCCTTGGATCACCGGGGCTTCGAATTTCACGCCGTTTTCTTCCAGCGCCACCCATTCCGGCACCAGGCCGAATACGGTTTCGACGTAGCGGTTGAGGCCTTCGGCGTCGCGCGCGGCGGAGTCGTTCTTGAACAGGATGCCGCTGGGCTTGAGCACCTGGGTCAGGGCAGCGATCACGTCTTCTTTATGGGCTTCCATGGTCGCCGAGGCGATCTGCACGACCAGGATGTCGCCGAAACGGTCGACCACCAGGCCCGGCAGCAGATCGGAATCGCCATAGACCAGGCGGTAGAACGGCTTGTCGAACAGGCGCTCGCGCAGCGACAGGGCGACGTTCAGGCGGTGCACCAGCAGCGACTTGTCCAGCGGCAACTTGATGTCGCGCGACAGCAGGCGGGCGCAGATCAGGTTGTTCGGGCTCATGGCCACGATGCCCAGGGTCTTGCCGCCGGCCGCTTCCAGGATAGCCTGGTCGCCTGCCTGGAAGCCGTGGAGTGGGGTGGCGGCCACGTCGATTTCGTTGCTGTAGACCCACAGGTGGCCGTTGCGCAAACGACGATCGGCGTTGGCTTTGAGACGCAGGCTTGGCAGGGACATGACGTCGCTCCGGAAAAAAGAGCGGGAGTATACCGTGTTGTGCATTGCTTGGCGGCGCCGCCGGACATGTGGGAGGGGGCTTGCCCCCGATAGCGGTGGGTCAGTCAGCTCATCTTTCATTGATATATCGCAATCGGGGGCAAGCCCCCTCCCACATTTGATCGAGTTTCAATCGGGCATTTGGGTGTCGGCCCGGTCTGCTTAAAGGGTAGAATCCACACCTAGCCCAGAGTGTGTACTTATGTCCCAAGAGCTTTCCGCCGAACAGATCCAGCAGGTCCTGCAAGGCATCAGCGTACCGCCCCAGCCGCAAATCATGGTGGATTTGCAGATGGAGCAGTACATGCCCGACCCGGACCTGGAAGTGATCGCCCGGTTGATCGCCCAGGACCCGGGCCTGTCCGGCGCATTACTGAAGATCGTCAACTCGCCGTATTACGGCCTGAGCAACAAGATCGCCTCGATTCAGCGCGCGGTGAACCTGTTGGGCAGCCGCTCGGTCATCAACCTGATCAATGCGCTGTCGATCAAGGGCGAGATGAGCGACGACACCATCGTCACGCTCAACCGCTTCTGGGACACCGCCCAGGATGTGGCCATGACGTGCCTGAGCCTGGCCAAGCGCACCGGCTCCCAGACGGTTGACGAAGCCTATGCCCTGGGCCTGTTCCACGACTGCGGCGTGCCGCTGATGCTCAAGCGGTTCCCGAACTACATGACGGTGCTGGAGCAGGCCTACGCCAATGCCGGCCCGGATTGCCGTGTGGTCGACACCGAGAACAACGCGTTCAACACTAACCATGCCGTGGTGGGTTACTACACCGCCAAGTCCTGGCGCCTGCCGGAGCATGTCACTGACGCCATCGCCAATCACCACAACGCCCTGGCGATTTTCAGCGATGAGTCGTCGCGCAACCCCGTCCTCAAGAACCTGCTGGCGATCCTGAAAATGGCCGAGCATATCTGTTCGTCCTATCGCGTGCTGGGCAACCAGGCCGTTGACCATGAGTGGGATGCGATCAGCCATCTGGTGCTCGATTACGTGGGCCTGTCGGACTACGACTTCGAAAGCATGAAGTTGTCGATCCGCGAACTGGGCGCGCACTGAGCCTTTCTTCCCGAGGTACACATGCCTGAGTTACCAGAAGTCGAAACCACCCGGCGCGGGATTGCCCCTCACCTGGAGGGCCAGCGCGTCAGCCGAGTGGTGGTGCGTGAGCGTCGCCTGCGCTGGCCGATCCCCGAAGACCTTGATGTGCGCCTGTCCGGGCAGCGCATCGTGCTGGTGGAACGGCGCGCCAAGTACCTGTTGATCAACGCCGAAGTGGGCACCTTGATCAGCCACCTGGGCATGTCGGGCAACCTGCGCCTGGTGGAAGTGGGCATGCCTGCGGCCAAGCATGAGCATGTGGACATCGAGCTGGAATCCGGCCTGGCCCTGCGCTATACCGACCCCCGGCGTTTTGGCGCAATGCTCTGGAGCCAGGACCCGCACAACCACGAGCTGCTGATCCGCCTGGGGCCCGAGCCGTTGACCGCGCTGTTTGATGGCGAACGCTTGTTCCAGCAGTCCCGTGGACGGTCGATGGCAGTGAAGCCGTTCATCATGGATAACGCCGTGGTGGTGGGCGTGGGCAATATCTATGCGACCGAAGCGCTGTTTGCGGCGGGGATCGATCCGCGTCGTGCGGCGGGCGGTATATCGCGGGCGCGTTACCTGAGGCTGGCGATCGAAATCAAGCGCGTGCTGGCTGCAGCGATCGAGCGGGGCGGTACCACCCTGCGCGATTTTATCGGCGGCGACGGGCAGCCGGGGTATTTCCAGCAGGAACTGTTCGTGTATGGCCGAGGCGGCGAGGCGTGCAAGGTCTGCGGGACCGAGTTGCGCAATGTGGTGCTGGGGCAGCGGGCGAGTGTGTTTTGTCCCAAATGTCAGAGCTGATTACTGTGTAAGGGCTGCCACAGCCATCGGGGGCAAGCCCCCTCCCACACTTTGATTTGTGAATACATTCAAAATGTGGGAGGGGGCTTGCCCCCGATGAGGCCTTTACAGGCGCTAAAGAAACTCAGGCCTTACCGGTAATCTTCCGGTACTTCTCCATCAACTGCTCTTCAGTCTCAGGATGGGCCTCATCCAGCGGAATGCAATCCACCGGGCACACCTGCTGGCACTGGGGTTCGTCGTAGTGGCCGACACATTGCGTGCACAGGTTGGGATCGATCACATAGATCTCTTCACCCTGGGAAATCGCAGCGTTCGGGCACTCGGGTTCGCAGACGTCGCAATTGATGCAATCGTCGGTGATGATCAGGGACATGAAAACTCCTGCCAGGGCTGTCAGCCAGGGCATTGAAAACGAATGCGCGCAATTGTGCCGCATTGGCGCCCGCAGTGCGAGCGGGCGCCGAGTGAGCGGTCTTACTTCTTGAAGCGCAGGGTGAGCGCGTCCGCCACGGCCGGGTGCACGAATTTGGTGATATCTCCGCCCAAAGCGGCGATTTCGCGCACCAACGTCGAGGAAATGAACGAATAACGTTCCGACGGCGTGAGGAACAGGCTTTCCACGTCCGGCGCCAATTGGCGGTTCATGTTGGCCAGCTGGAATTCATATTCGAAATCCGACACCGCGCGCAGGCCACGCAGGAACACATTGGCGTTCTGCTCCTTGGCAAAGTGCGCCAGCAGTGTCGAAAAGCCCACCACTTCCACATTAGGCAGGTGCCGGGTGACTTCACGTGCCAGCTCCACGCGTTGCTCCAGGGGAAACAACGGGTTTTTCTTGGGGCTGGCGGCAACCGCGATGATCACATGGTCGAACAGGCGAGAGGCGCGTTCGACCAGATCGCCATGGCCTTTGGTAATCGGGTCGAAGGTACCTGGGTACAACACTCGGTTCATCGCGTCGTCCTGGCGGAGTCCGTTGGGGAATCGGATGGTATCGCAGCCATCCCGGTCGGCCAAGTCGACTTATGGAGATAAATGCCGTGAATCGAACGGTTTTTCACGCTGTTTTCAGACGTTCGGCCAAGGCTGACGCCAGTTGGGCGCTCAATCCATACACCGACAACTGGGGATTTGCCCCAATGCTGGTAGGAAACAGCGAGCCGTCGTGAATCGACAGGTTGCGCAGTTGGTGGTGGCGCCCAAGGCTGTCGGTCACCGCGTTTTTCGGGTCTTCGCCCATGGCGCAACCGCCCATCACATGGGCGCTGCCCAGGGTGGTGCGATGCAATTGGAGGTTCAACCCATCAATTACGCTGCGCGCCTCGGCCAAGGTGTTCACGTAGCGGGCGTCGTGGTGCAGGGGCTTGACCGAGGTGGCGCCCGCCGCGAACTGAATCTCCGCCATGCTGTGAAAGGCCCGGCGCAGGCCGTCCCAGGCATAGGGCGAGACCTGATAGTCGAGCACCGGCGTACCGTCACCGCGCAGTTCCACCGTGCCGCCAGGGCTGTCGGGGTGAAACCCGTCGCGCAACAGCGCGAGCATGGCGTGGGTATGGGGCAATCGGCTCATGTCCAAGGCATTCTGCGCCCCGTAGCCGCCAAACAAGGTACTCGCCAGCCCTGGATGCAAGGGTGGTGCTTCTAGCTTGTAGGACATTTTGCCGGTAGTGCCGTCCTGCCACTGGAAGTGGTCGGAATAGATCGACTGCGGCGCCCCGTAGAACGGATTGATCACCTCGTCGAACAACCCGGCGGAGAAATTCACCAGGTGCAGGAAGGTGCGCTTGCCCAGCCGTGAATGCGGGTCGGGCGCGTCCGAGCGCATCAGCAGTGCCGGGCTGTTGATGCCGCCGCCCGAGAGTACGTAATGCCTGGCTTTCACGCTGATCGTGCGCCCGGTAGGGGCTACGCAGCGTGCGTCCATGGCCACGCATTCCAGGCTGCTGATCGTGTCGCCGCTGTAGTTGAGGCGCTCGGCTCGGGCCAGGTAGAGCAGCTCGCCACCTTTGTCCAGAGTGGCGGGGATGGTGGTCACCAGCATCGACTGCTTGGCGTTGACCGGGCAGCCCATGCCGCAATAACCCAGGTTGAAGCAGCCGCGCACATTGCGCGGGATCACGTGCCAGCTGTAGCCGAGCTTTTCGCAGCCTTTGCGGATCACGTCGTTGTTGGCGTTCGGCGGCAGGGCCCACGGCGCAATACCCAGGCGCTGTTCCATGGTCTCGAACCACGGCGCCATTTCGGCGCTGCTATGGCCCTTCACCGCGTATTCGCTGGCCCAGTGGGCGAGGGTGGCATCGGGGGTGCGGAAGCTGGAGGTCCAGTTGATCAGCGTGGTGCCGCCCACTGCCCGGCCCTGCAGGATGGTAATCGCACCGTCCTTGCTCATGCGCCCGATCCCTTCCTGGTACAGGCTGGCATAGGCTTCGTCTTCCAGCAGCTTGAAATCGCTGCTGGTCTTGAGTGGGCCTTCTTCGATCAACAGCACCTTGTAGCCGGCGGCGCTGAGAATTTCCGCGGTGGTGCCGCCACCGGCACCGCTGCCGATGATGGCCACGTCGGCTTCCAGGGTCAGGTCGCTGTCGAGGGCGGCGCCATTGTGGGTTTTCCAGCCACGGGCCAAGCCGTCGCGGAACAGATCGGGTACGGGCATCAGGGTCGTCTCTTTTTTATTGTGAGGGATGCAGATCAGATCTTCGGCGGGCCGGGGTAGCCGCAATGGGCCCAGGACTCGGGCCGGAAGTACCAGGCCATGATCACCAGCTTGAGCAGCGAGCCCTGGCCCATGCGCAGCAGGTTCAGGTAGCTGTTTTCCCAGCGGTGCAGGAAGTTGCGGATCTGCTCGCTGCCGGCGTTTTCCCAACTGCCCCAGATGCCGGTCAACGGTCCTCGGGTAATGCCCAGGCTCAACACGTCGAACAGCTGTTGGGTGAGCTTGAACATTTCCGGCGACAGGTGCTGAAGGCTGTAGTCGAGCTTTTTCAGGGTGTCTTCCAACCCGGCGCTGACGGACTGCGCGCTGGCGGCGCCTTCCAGCAGCACCGGGATGACCGCGCGCAGGAACGGCAAGTCACTGGCGCGCAACATCGCAAAACCGCTGGCCGGCGTGCTGCTCGAGCAACCGCTGAGGCTGGCGCCCAGCCCGGCGGTCGCCAGGAAGGCGCTGGCGCACAGGCCGATTTTCAAGACGCCGCGCCGCGACAGCGCAGGTGTTTCAGTCAGGCTGGGATTCATTGTCTTTATTGTCCCGGTGGTGGCGGTTTCAGCGGATAAACAGCTTCTGGATCAACGTCTGGATGGATTTCCCGTAGGGCGGGTAGATCAACTTCGCCGCGTTCAGACGCTGTTTGACCAGTACGCCCTTGGCCTTGCTGAATGTCAGGAAACCTTCGCGACCGTGGTAATGACCCATGCCGGAGGGGCCGATGCCACCAAACGGCAGGTCATCCTGGGCCACCTGCAGCAGGGTGTCGTTCAGGCACACGCCGCCGGAGTGGGTCTCGTGGAGCACGCGGTTCTGTTCGGTCTTGTTGTAGCCGAAGTAATACAGGGCCAGTGGACGCGGGCGCTGGTTGATGTAGGCAAAGGCCTCATCAATGCCGCGATAGGGCACGATCGGCAACAGCGGACCAAAGATCTCATCCTGCATCACCTTCATCTCGTCACTCACGTTCAGCAGCAGGCTGTGAGGCATGCGCCGTGCCTGGCCCTGGTCGTGCAGCGCAATCAGGGTGGCGCCTTTGTCAGTGGCGTCCTTGGCGTAGGCATTGAGCCTGGCCAGTTGCCGCTCGTTGATGATGGCCGTGTAGTCCGGGTTGTCGGTCAGGGTCGGATAGAACCCGCGAATCGCATCGGAGTAAGCCTCGACGAAGCCGTCCACACGATCCTCCGGTACCAGTACATAGTCGGGTGCCACGCAGGTTTGCCCGGCGTTCAACGCCTTGCCGAAGGCGATACGCTCGGCAGCATCCTTGAGCGGCACATCGGCGGAGACGATGGCTGGCGATTTGCCGCCCAGCTCCAGAGTGACCGGCGTGAGGTGTTCGGCGGCCGCACGCATCACATGCCTGCCGATGCTGGTGGCCCCGGTGAACAGCAAATGATCGAAGCGCAACGTGGAAAACGCCATGCCGACTTCGGCTTCGCCGAGCACCACGCACACCAGGTCCTCGGGGAAGATTTTCGCCAGCAATGCCTTGAGCAGTTCGCCGGTGGCCGGCGTGGACTCGCTGAGCTTGAGCATCACCCGGTTGCCGGCGGCCAAGGCGCCGACCAGCGGGCCGACGGCCAGGTACAGCGGGTAGTTCCAAGGCACGATGACGCCCACTACACCCAGCGGCTGGTAGATGACTTTGGCCGACGCGGGTTGAAAGGCAATGCCTACAGCGCGGCGGGAAGGTTTCATCCAACCTTTGAGGTGCTTGCTGGCGTAGTGAATACCCTGCAGGCTGGGCATCAGCTCGGCGAACAGGGTTTCGTCCGCGCTGCGATGGCTGAAGTCCTGGCTGATTGCGTTGATCAGCGCCTGGCGTTCGTTGCTGAGCACATCGCGCAGGGCCTTGAGCCATTGGCGGCGTTGCGCGGCCGGCGGCATCGGGTTGGCGGCGTAGGCGCGACGTTGCGCTTCGAACAGGTCCTGGAGATGATCCAGCGCCTGGGATTCTTGCAGGTAGGCAACGTTGGCAGACATGGCGCGATCCCGATTGTTATAGGTCTGCCTGGATTTTTAGAGTCATTGCTCTAAATTGTCAAATAAACATTGCAGTAACATCTGGATTTAACCTGACCGGCATAGGCCGTAAGATGCCCCATCCCGTGTTTGGAAGCTGATCCCTATGGCACCACGAGTAAAGACCAGCGAGCGCATTGTGCAAACCAGCCTGGAGCTTTTTAACCAGCAGGGCGAGCGCAGTGTCAGCACGAACCATATCGCCGCCCATATGGAAATTTCCCCGGGCAACCTGTACTACCACTTCCCCAATAAGCAGGCGATCATCGCCGTGCTGTTCCGCGAATACGAAGCGTTGGTGGACAGTTTCCTGCGCCCGCCCCAAGGGCGCGCGATGAGGGTGGAAGACAAGCGTTTCTACCTGCAGGCCGTACTGGCCGGCATGTGGCGCTACCGCTTCCTGCACCGCGACCTCGAACACTTATTGGAAAGCGACCCGGAGCTGGCCACCGGCTATCGACGGTTTTCCCAGCGCTGCCTGATTCAGGGCGGGGCGATCTACCAGGGCTTTGTCGACGCGGGCATTCTCACAATGGACCCGGTGCAAACCGAAGCCCTGACCCTCAATGCCTGGATTATCCTCACCTCCTGGGTACGGTTCCTGTGCACCACCAATGAAAACTCCACTCATTTGAGCGCTGAAGCGATAAAACGTGGGGTATACCAGGTGCTGGTGTTGGAGGCGGGTTTTGTCACGCCCCAGGCCAAGGCGGCGGTGAATGCGTTGTTCAAAGAGTTTTACGTGCCATTGAATCAGGCACTGGAAGAAGTGAAGTAGGACCTTTCCCCTTTGTATGCACAGGAGTCAGTCATGCCGCTTGCCCAATTGATCAGCCCCCAGGCGTTGGCCGAGCGCCAGCAGTTGGCAGGGCTGGTGATCCTCGATTGCCGCTTTGCCCTGGAAGACCCGGATTACGGGCTGTGCAGCTATGCCGAAGGGCATATCGAAGGGGCGCAATATGCCGACCTGGAGCGCCACCTCAGCGGCAAGGTGATCAAGGGTGTGACCGGCCGTCATCCTTTGCCTGCGGCGGACACCTTCGCCGAACAGCTGCGAGCCTGGGGCATCAGTGCCGACACCGACGTGGTGCTGTATGACGACGGCCCCGGTGCCTATGCCGCCCGTGCCTGGTGGCTGCTGACCTGGCTGGGCAAGCGTGATGGCGTGTTTATTCTCGATGGTGGCCTCAAGGCCTGGCACAGCGCCGGTTTCCCCTTGAGCCTGGATGCGCCAGTGACTGAGCCGGGCACCTTCACCGGTACGCCGGATAATCGGCTGGTGCTGGATGCCGAGCATGTGCAAAAACGCTTGGGTCAGCCCGGCCTGACCTTGATCGACGCCCGCGCCCAGCCGCGTTTTCGTGGCGAAGTAGAGCCCATCGACCCGATTGCCGGGCATATTCCCGGTGCGCAGTGCGCGGCCTTCAATGAAAACCTGGACAGTGATGGTCGTTTCTTGCCGGCCGAGCAACTCAAGCAACGCTTTGCCGCACAATTGCAGGGGCGCCCGCCGGAAGAATTGGTGGCGTATTGCGGTTCGGGGGTAACGGCGTGCCATAACCTGTTTGCGCTGAGCTTGGCGGGGTATCCATTGGGCAAGTTGTATGCGGGGTCTTGGAGTGAGTGGATTACGGATCCTGCTCGTGAAATTGCGACAGGCGACTAAAGGCCAGATCTGCAAACCCAATCAAAGTGTGGGAGGGGGCTTGCCCCCGATGGCGGTGGATCAGTAACAGATGTACTGACTGACACACCGCTATCGGGGGCAAGCCCCCTCCCACATTTTTACCTATGTTGTGCCAGTAGCCATTGGGGGATGCGGCGTTCCAGATAGTAGCCGGGGCGTTTCAGCGAACCCTCTACAAACCCCACATGCCCACCCTTGGCCAGCAGCTCAAACTCCGTACAGTCTGATAGCTCACTGGCTTCGGGCAGGCTGTGGGCAAACACAAACGGGTCATCGGCGGCCTGGATGATCAGTGTTGGTGTGCGGATAGCGCCCAGGTAGTAGCGACTGGAGGCGCGGCGATAGTAATCCTCAGCACTCAAGAAGCCATGCAACGGCGCAGTCACTCGCCCATCGAAGTCCCAGAACGTGCGCATCTTCTCCAGAGAGCCCAGTGCCTCCAGGGTTTTCAGCCCTTCCTCACGGCCATCCTGCAAAAACTGACGTTGCTTGACGCGGATATACGCCAGCATCTCGCGCATGAAATGCTTCTGATACACCCGCGAAAACCCCAGCCCGATACGATCCGCGCATTGGTCCAGGCGAAACGGCACCGACACTGCGGCCGCGCCTTGCAGCCCCGAAGCCGCACCGGTTTCGCCCAAATGCTTGAGCAACACATTGCCGCCCAGGGAATAACCCACCGCATACAACGGCGCCAAAGGTCGCTTGGTGCGCAGATGAGCAATCGCTGCGGCCAGGTCTTCGCTGGCACCGGAGTGATAGCTGCGAGCCAACAGGTTCGGCTCGCCCGAACAGCCACGCCAGTTCAATGCCGCGCTGGCCCAGCCTTGCGCGGCGAGGACTTTTTGCAGGCCGGCGACGTAAGGCGAATTGGACGAACCGGTCAGCCCGTGCAACACCAGCACCAGCGGCGCTTGCACGTCGTGGGGGCCATGCCAGTCGAGGTCGAGAAAGTCGCCGTCTTCCAGCCACAGACGTTCGCGTTGGCGCTCGATGTGGGTGGTCGGGCGCCACAGCGGCCCCCATAGTGTTTGCAGGTGGGGGTTGCCGAGGCCGAAGGCGGGTTTGAAGCGGTCCACAGAGGGAGTCATGAAATACTCGCTGCCGGACGAGCTTGCCACGCCCCCCGTAGGAGCGAGCTTGCTCGCGAAAAACGTTAACGATGACGCAGCGCTATCAGGCAGCCCGTGCCGCCTGTTCGACCTTGGCGAGCAAGCTCGCTCCTACAGGGCGCGGTGCCACAGCGCGTAATACACCCGCCCGGATTTCTGCTCCCGGTGCAGGCGCCAGCTGCCCGGCAGGCCGAGCGTCGACGGCGCGCTCTCGCTTTCAGTGTAGATCCACGCATCCGGCGCCAGCCACTGGCGTTCTTCCAGCAACGCACACACGGTCGGCAGCAGGTTCTGGTTGAACGGTGGGTCGAGGAACACTACGTCGTATTCGCTGGCGGCCTGGGTCTCCAGGTAGCGCAAGGCGTCGGCGGTCTGGACCTGGCCATTGGTGCAGCGCAAGGTACCCAAGTGTTCCTTGAGACTGGACACCGCCACATTGCTCGCATCCAGCGCCTGTGCCTGGGCTGCGCCACGGGACAGCGCCTCCAGGAACAACGCGCCACTGCCGGCAAACGGGTCGAGTACCTTGGCGCCGCCGATGTACGGCGCCAGCCAGTTGAACAGGGTTTCGCGCACGCGATCCGGGGTCGGGCGCAGGCCCACGACATCGGGGAAGCTCAGCTTGCGGCTGCCCCATTCACCGCCAATGATGCGCAGTTGACCCACACCGTTATGCACGTTGTGGACAGGTTTTTTCGGGCGAGATGAACTGGCCATTAATGCTCCGGAACCCCGAGCGGCTGCTCGGCGGGTTTATCAGTGGGGGGCGGTAGTGGCTTTTGCGCAATCGTCGGGCCGGCGGTCACGATGACCATCTTGTCGGCGCTCAAGTGTTTGTTCATTGCAGCCTTGACCTGCTCTACGGTCAGGGCCTGGGATTGTTTCATGAAATCTTCCAGATAGCTCAGCGGCAGGTTGTAGAAACCCATGGCCCCCAACTGCCCGACGATATCGGCGTTGCTGGCGGTGGACAGCGGAAAGCTGCCGGCCAGTTCGCGCTTGGCGTCATCCAGTTCTTTCTGGGTGGGGCCGTTTTTGAGGTAGTCAGCCACCACGTCTTCGACCAGGCGCAGGGTGCCGCCGCTCATTTCGGCGCGGGTCTGCAGGTTGATCATGAACGGGCCGCGCACCTGCATCGGCGAGAAACCGGAGTACACGCCGTAGGTCAGGCCGCGCTTTTCGCGCACTTCGCTCATCAAGCGGGTGCCGAAGCCACCGCCGCCGAGAATCTGGTTGCCCAGGGACAAGGCTGCGTAATCCGGGTCTGCACGGTCGATGCCCAACTGGGCGAACAGCAGGTGGGTTTGCTTGGAGGGGAACTCGATGCGGCTCAGGCCGGCCTTGGGCTCCGTCGGCTGGGCAATCTTCGCCAGGGCCGGGCCCTTGGGCAGCGCAGCAGAGACCTTGGCGGTCATGGCTTCGGCTTCGGCACGGGTCAGGTCGCCGACCACTGCGATCACCGCATTGCCCGCCGCGTAGGCCTTGGCGTGGAAGGCCTGCATCTGTTGCACGGTAATCGCCGGAACGCTTTCAGGCGTGCCTTCGCTTGGGTGTGCGTACGGGTGGTCGCCGTACAGGCGCTTGAACAGCTCGATGCTCGCCAGCTTGGCGGGGTTCTGTTTCTGGTATTCGAAGCCGGCCAGGATCTGGTTCTTGATGCGCGCCAGTGAATCGGCGGGGAACGTCGGCTTGCCGATCACGTCATCGAACAGCGCCAGTGCGGCCTCGCGCTTGTCGCTGTCGCTCAGGCTGCGCAGGGACACCAGGGCCATGTCGCGGTAGGCGCCATTGCCAAAATCGGCGCCCAGGCCTTCAAAGCCGCTGGCGATCTGGCTGACGTCCTTGCCCGGCACGCCTTCGTTGAGCATGGCATTGGTCATCAAGGCCAGTCCCGGCACGTTGCCGTCCTGGCTGCTGCCGGCGGCGAACAGGATGCGCACGTCGAACATCGGCAATTCATGGGCTTCGACGAACAGCACCTTGGCGCCTTCGGCGGTGGTCCAGGTCTGCACATCGAGCTTGCGGTTGGTCGGTGCTTTACCGTCAAGCTCAGCCAGCGATTGCAGCTTGCTGGCCGATTGAGCTTTGTCCAGCGCCGGGCTGGCAACGGATTCGCTCGGGCGCAGGAAGTACACGGCACTGGCCGCGCAGAGGGTAACGGCGATCAGGCCGGGCAGAATCAGGCGGCTGCTTTTGCGGTCACTCATGAGCGGTCTCCTCGGGCAAAACATGGGCGACGCTCAGACGTTCGCGGGTGAAATAGGTGCGCGCAGCCTTTTGGATATCTTCCGGGGTCACGCTTTGCAGGTCGGCAAGCTCAGTGTCCATCAGCTTCCACGACAGGCCGACGGTCTCCAGCGAGCCAATGGCCGTGGCCTGGCTGGTGATGGAGTCGCGCTGGTAGACCACGCCTGCTATCACCTGGGCGCGGATGCGCTCGAGTTCTTCGGCGGTGGGCGGCTTGGCCTTGAGCTCTTCCAGCAGGCGCCACAGGCCGGCTTCGGCTTGGGCGACGGTCTTTTTCTTCTGCTGGTTAGGCGTGGCGCTCAGCATGAACAGGGTATCGCCGCGGGTATAGGCGTCGTAATTGGTGGAGGCGGCGGAGACCAGTTCTTCACCGCGCTCCAGCTGCTCGGAGATACGCGCGCTGTAGCCGCCGTCGAGCAGGGCCGAGATCAGGCGCAGGGCTTGTACCGAGCGCTTGTCCTCGGCAGTCGCAAGGCCCGGCACGTTGAAACCGAGCATGACGCTCGGCAACTGGGTTTGCACGTGCAGGGTCAGCAGGCGCTCGCCGGGCTCGGCCAGCTCCAGCGGAATCTTGGCGGGCGGGACGTCGCGCTTGGGGATCGGGCCGAAGTAGCGCTGGGCCAGGGTTTTCACCTCGTCCGGCGTGACATCGCCGACCACCACCAGGGTCGCGTTGTTCGGTACGTACCAGGCCTGGTACCAGTGGCGCAGTTCCTCGACCTTCATGCGTTCCAGGTCGGCCATCCAGCCGATGGTCGGCGTGTGATAGCCGCTGGCCGGGAAGGCCATGGCCTTGAAACGTTCAAAGGCCTTGGACATCGGGTTGTCGTCGGTGCGCAGGCGGCGCTCTTCCTTGATTACCTCGATTTCGCGGCTGAACTCATCGGCCGGCAGGCGCAGGCTGGCCATGCGGTCGGCTTCCAGCTCGAAGGCCACGCCCAGGCGGTCACGGGCCAGCACCTGATAGTAAGCGGTGTAGTCGTCACTGGTGAACGCGTTTTCTTCGGCGCCCAGGTCGCGCAGGATCAGCGAGGCTTCGCCGGGGCCGACCTTGGCGCTGCCCTTGAACATCATGTGTTCCAGGGCGTGGGACAAACCGGTCTGGCCCGGGGTTTCGTAGCTCGAGCCCACCTTGTACCAGACCTGGGAAACCACCACCGGCGCACGATGATCTTCGCGCACGACGACCTTGAGGCCGTTGTCGAGGGTGAATTCGTGGGTGGGTTGTGGATCGGCAGCCAAAGCTGAAAGGGGCAGACAAACTGTGCTGAGCAGCAGGCCTGCGGCGCGGCGGGCTAGAGCATTCATTCGTTTTTTAACCTGTTGGACTGCCCGCTTGGTCTTAGCGTCGGCGGGCGAGGAGGTGCTAGGATACTGATCCGACTCAGGGACGGCCACTGTGGCTGTCCTGTTAAGGCTCTATTTAGGCCTTCAAAATGTTGCGCATGAACGAGCTGGCTAAAAAACAGTCTGTTACGCATCGAATTTTATTTACCGAAGCGCCCCTTGGCGCGTCGCTACCTTGAGATAGCCGTCTCCATGTTTGGTTCCAACGACGACAAGAAGACCCCAGCTGCGGCTGGCGAGAAAAAAGGCCTGTTCGGATGGCTGCGCAAAAAGCCGCAGGAAACCGTCGTCGAACAGCCGCAGGTTCAACCCGAACCTACCCCTGAGCCTATAGTAGAAGCCGAGCCGGTTGCCGAAACGCCTGCACCGGTGGTGTTGCCTATCGCGGAGCCGGTGTTGCAGCCGGTGGTCGAGGCAGAACCTGCGCCTGAACCTGAACCCGAGCACAAACCGTGGCTGGAGCTGCCGGTAGCCGAGGAGCCGGTGGCGCTTGTCGAGGATGTGCAGGCTGAACACGTGACGCCGCCCATTCCTGTGGCGCCGCCGGTAGAGCTTGTCGTCACGGCGCCCCCTGCAGTCGAAATGCCTGCTGAAATCCCTGTTGAAGTGCCAGCTGCAGTTGCCGTGCCTGCGGTCATCGAAGAGCCCGCCGCACCCGCCGAAACCAGTAAAACCGGCTTCTTCGCCCGCCTCAAGCAGGGCCTGAGCAAAACCAGCGCCAGTATCGGCGAAGGCATGGCCAGCCTGTTCCTCGGCAAAAAGACCATCGATGACGAGCTGCTGGAAGACATTGAAACCCGCCTGCTTACCGCAGACGTGGGCGTCGAAGCCACCGCCGTGATCATCCAGAGCCTGACCCAGAAAGTCGCGCGCAAGCAGTTGACCGACGCCGACGCGTTGTACAAGTCCCTGCAGGCCGAGCTGGCCGCCATGCTTAAACCGGTTGAAGCGCCGCTGGTGATTACGCCGAAGAAACCTTTCGTGATCCTGGTCGTGGGCGTCAACGGCGCCGGCAAGACCACCACCATCGGCAAGCTGGCCAAAAAGCTGCAGGGTGAGGGCAAGAAAGTCATGCTCGCCGCCGGCGACACCTTCCGTGCCGCTGCCGTCGAGCAGCTGCAAGTGTGGGGTGAGCGCAACAAGATCCCGGTGATCGCCCAGCACACGGGGGCCGACTCCGCTTCGGTGATCTTCGATGCCGTGCAGGCCGCCAAGGCCCGTAACATCGATGTGTTGATCGCCGACACCGCCGGTCGCCTGCACACCAAAGACAACTTGATGGAAGAGCTGAAGAAAGTCCGCCGCGTGATCGGCAAGCTCGACGCCGATGCCCCCCATGAAGTGCTGCTGGTGCTCGACGCCGGTACCGGCCAGAACGCCATCAGCCAGGCCAAGCAATTCAACCAGACGGTGCAACTGACCGGCCTGGCCTTGACCAAGCTGGACGGCACGGCCAAGGGCGGTGTGATTTTCGCCCTGGCCAAACAGTTCGGGTTGCCGATTCGTTACATCGGCGTCGGTGAAGGCATCGACGACCTGCGCACCTTTGAAGCCGAACCCTTTGTACAGGCACTGTTTGCCGAGCGGGAGCGTTCATGATTCGATTCGAACAGGTCGGTAAACGCTACGCCAACGGGCATGTGGGCTTGCATGAGCTGAGCTTTCGAGTACGGCGGGGCGAGTTTTTGTTCGTCACCGGTCATTCCGGCGCCGGTAAGAGCACCTTGTTGCGCCTGCTGCTGGCGATGGAGCGCCCGACCACCGGCAAGCTGCTGCTGGCGGGGCAGGACCTGGCCACCATCAGCAATGCGCAGATCCCCTTCCTGCGCCGTCAGATCGGCGTGGTGTTCCAGAACCACCAGTTGCTGTTCGATCGCACGGTGTTCAACAACATCGCCTTGCCCCTGCAGATCCTTGGGCTGTCCAAGGCCGAGATCGTCAAGCGGGTGGATTCGGCCCTGGAGCGCGTGGCGTTGTCGGACAAGACCGACCTCTACCCCGGCGACCTGTCCACCGGCCAGCAACAGCGCGTGGGTATCGCCCGCGCCATCGTCCACCGCCCGGCCTTGCTGCTGGCGGACGAACCCACCGGTAACCTCGACCCGCGCCTGGCAGCCGAGATCATGGGGGTGTTCGAAGACATCAATCGCCTGGGCACCAGCGTATTGATCGCCAGCCACGACCTGGCGCTGATTGCCCGCATGCGCCACCGCATGCTGACCCTGCAACGCGGCCGCCTGATCGGCGACGGGGAGGCCGGCGTATGAGTGCGACACGCAGCCCTAAAGTATCCGAACGCGTGGCGCCGAAACCGGCCGACCCGCAACCGAAAAAGAAAAAACGCGACGATGACGACGGCCCGGACTTCGGCACCCTGTTGCGTGCCTGGATCGAAAGCCACCGCGCCAGCCTGCTCGACAGTCTGCGTCGCCTGGGCAAGCAGCCGATCGGCAGCTTTTTCACCTGCCTGGTGATGGCCGTGGCCCTGAGCCTGCCGATGGGCTTGTCGTTGCTGCTCAACAATGTCGAGCGCCTGGGCGGTTCCTGGCAGCGCGCGGCGCAGATTTCGCTGTACCTGAACCTGGATGCCAGCACCCAGCAAGGCGAAGCGCTGCGCGACGAAATCAAGAACATGCCGGGCGTGGCGGAGGCCGAATACATCAGCCGCGACCAGGCACTTGAGGAGTTCCAGCAACAATCCGGCCTGGGCGAGGCGCTCAAGGAGCTGCCGCAGAACCCGTTGCCGGGCGTGGTGCTGGTGACGCCGGATGAAGTGGACAAACCGGCCCTGGAAGCCCTGCGCCAGAAACTTGCAGAGATGCCCAAGGTGCAACAGGCGCAACTTGATCTAGTCTGGGTAGAGCGCCTGGCTGCGATCCTCAAGCTGGGCGACCGCTTCGTGTTCGGTTTGACCGTGTTGCTGGTGTCTGCATTACTTTTGGTGATAGGTAATACCATTCGTCTTCATATTGAAAACCGCCGCACCGAGATAGAAGTGATTAAACTGGTCGGCGGCACGGACAGCTATGTGCGTCGTCCTTTTCTGTATATGGGCGCGCTTTATGGCTTCGGTGCCGGGGTTTTGTCCTGGGGCTTGCTGGCTTTTGGCCTGGACTGGCTGAACGATGCGGTTATCGGGCTGGCCGGCTTGTACGGCAGCGATTTTGCCCTGGCCGGCGTGCCGGTGGCCGATGGCTTGAGCCTCTTGCTTGGCGCGGTGCTGTTGGGGTATATCGGTGCGTGGATTGCGGTCGCACGGCATTTACGTGAGCTGGCACCTAAGTAGTTAATGTCAGGGTAATGTAGTTTCGTTTGTATTGACCTTGTCAGCAGTTTAGGGAACTTGTCCTACGGTTCCCCGGTCAATTTTCGCAGTGCTGAACTGCACGAGTTATGTGAGTCGGAGGTTTTTTCGTATGACCACTTCTTTGCAACCTGCTTATGCCTTGGTCCCGGGTGCGAACCTGGAAGCCTATGTGCACACGGTAAACAGCATTCCTTTGCTGACGCCCGAGCAGGAGCGTGAACTGGCCGAGAGTCTCTACTATGAGCAGGATTTGGGGGCGGCTCGGCAGATGGTGCTCGCCCACCTGCGTTTTGTCGTACATATCGCCCGTAGCTATAGCGGCTACGGTCTGGCCCAGGCTGACCTGATCCAGGAAGGCAACGTCGGCCTGATGAAGGCTGTAAAGCGCTTCAACCCCGAGATGGGTGTGCGCCTGGTGTCGTTTGCGGTGCACTGGATCAAGGCGGAAATCCACGAGTTCATCCTGCGCAACTGGCGCATTGTGAAAGTGGCGACCACCAAGGCCCAGCGCAAGCTGTTCTTCAACCTGCGCAGCCAGAAGAAACGCCTGGCGTGGCTGAACAACGAGGAAGTCCACCGCGTGGCCGAAAGCCTCGGCGTGGAGCCCCGTGAAGTGCGCGAGATGGAAAGTCGCCTGACCGGCCATGACATGGCGTTCGACCCGGCTGCCGAGGCAGACGACGACAGCGCCTTCCAATCGCCGGCCAACTACCTGGAAGACCACCGGTACGACCCGGCGCGTCAACTGGAAGATGCCGACTGGAGCGACAACTCCAATCACAACCTGCACGAAGCGCTGGAAGTGCTGGACGACCGCAGCCGTGACATTCTCTACCAGCGCTGGCTGGCGGAAGAAAAAGCCACGCTGCACGACCTGGCGCAGAAGTACAACGTGTCGGCCGAGCGGATTCGTCAGCTTGAGAAAAGCGCGATGAACAAGCTGAAGTTGTCGATCGCTGCCTAACGCTACTGGCAGCACTGGGTAAAAAATGTGGGAGGGGGTTTGCCCCCGATAGCAGAGTGTCAGTCGACATCAAATTGACTGACCCATCGCTATCGGGGGCAAGCCCCCTCCCACAGTTGTTTTGTATTGTGTCAGCTGGACCAGGGGGCCTTGCGGGAGTTGTTCAGCTCAAGCAGGTAGCCATCGCCACCGAGTTGACTCATCTGCTGACGAATCCACGCCGCCCGCCGCGCCACATAGGCGGTTGGATGACTGGCACTCCACACTCGTGGGTTAGGCAACACCGCTGCCAGATAGCTGGCCTGTTGCCGTGACAGCCCCTTGGCGCTCACGCCAAAGTGATGCCGCGCTGCCGCCTCTGCGCCAAACACGCCCTCATCCCACTCCACGCTGTTGAGGTACACCTCAAGAATGCGCTGCTTGGGCCACAGCACTTCGATCAACCCGGTAAACCAGGCCTCCAGGCCCTTGCGCAGATAGCTGCGGCCGGCCCACAGGAACAGGTTCTTCGACACCTGCTGGCTCAATGTACTGGCGCCCCGGATCGATCCGCCACGTTCGTTGTGCACGATCGCCGCCTGGATGGCGCCAAAGTCAAAGCCCCAATGCTGTGGGAAACGCTGGTCTTCACCGGCCATCACCGCCACTTTGAGGTCATCGGAGATCTCGTCCCACGGCACCCAGCTGCGCTGCAAATCAATAGGCTCGCCGTCGATCCAGGATTCGACCTTGCGTTCCACCATCAGCGCGGTGAACGGCGGCGGTACGACGCGAAACAGCAGCACCAGCAGCACACTGCCGATGGCGAACCATTTCACGACGTTGAGAAAGCGTTTGAAGAAGATACGCAGCATAGAGATGGCTTGGCCGAACCCGTTGAGCGGGCCATTATACAGACCCTGCCCGATGAGTCTGACTGGAGTTCCTCATGCTGCGTAGCTTTCTGATGCTGGCCGCTTTTTTCGGTTTCACCGGTGTCGCCCTGGGCGCCTTCGCCGCCCACGGCCTGAAGAACCGCCTGAGCGCCGATTACCTGGCGATCTTCCACACCGGCGTGACCTATCAACTGGTGCATGCCCTGGCCTTGTTTGGGGTGGCCCTGCTGGCCGCGCATATTCCCGGCCGACTGGTCACCTGGGCGGGCATTTCGTTTGTCGTCGGTATTTTGCTGTTTTCCGGCAGCCTGTATGTGTTGACCATGACCGGCATCAGCAAACTGGGCATCATCACGCCGTTTGGCGGCCTTGCCTTCCTGCTCGGCTGGTTCTTCCTGGGCTTGACGGCGTGGCGCTTGCAGGTTTGACCGCTTGACGCCCGGAGCTGACCTTCAGGTGCCAATCGCGTTAGAATGCCGGCCCCTAAAAACGATGGCGGCCCGTGGCATGCGCATTCAGTTGAACGGCGAACCTCTTGAACTGCCCGACGGTGAAACCGTTGCGGCCCTGCTGACCCGCCTGGATTTGACCGGGCGTCGTGTCGCAGTGGAGCTCAACCTGGATATCGTCCCGCGCAGCCAGCACGAAGGCACCGCGCTCAGCGAGGGTGACCAGGTCGAAGTGGTCCACGCCATCGGCGGCGGCTAGTCGCGCCGGCGGTAACGCATTCTGCAGAACCTCACCCCATTACGAGGATTTCCCATGAGCATCGTTCGTAGCGACAAGCCCTTTGTCCTGGCCGGTCGTACCTACCAGTCCCGTCTGCTGGTTGGCACCGGCAAGTACCGCGACATGGAAGAAACCCGTCTGGCCATCGAAGCCTCGGGCGCCGAGATCGTTACCTTTGCGGTGCGCCGTACCAACCTCGGCCAGATCGCGGGCGAGCCGAACCTGCTTGAGGTCCTGTCGCCGGACCGCTTCACCTTTTTGCCGAACACTGCTGGTTGCTACGACGCCATCGAGGCCGTGCGCACCTGCCGCCTGGCCCGCGAGCTGCTCGACGGCCACAATCTGGTGAAGCTGGAAGTGCTGGCCGACCAGAAAACCCTGTTCCCCAATGTGATCGAAACCCTCAAGGCCGCCGAAACCCTGGTCAAGGAAGGCTTTGACGTGATGGTCTACACCAGCGATGACCCGATCATCGCGCGCCAGCTGGCAGAAATCGGCTGTATCGCGGTGATGCCGCTGGCCGGGCTGATCGGCTCCGGCCTGGGTATCTGCAATCCGTACAACCTGCAGATCATCCTTGAAGAAGCCAGGATCCCGGTGCTGGTGGACGCGGGCGTGGGCACGGCCTCCGACGCCACCATCGCCATGGAGCTGGGTTGCGATGCGGTGCTGATGAACTCGGCCATCGCCCATGCCCAGCAACCGATCATGATGGCCCAGGCCATGCAACACGCAATCGTCGCGGGCCGCCTGGCCTATCTCGCCGGGCGCATGCCGAAAAAACTCTATGCCAGCGCCTCTTCGCCGCTGGATGGTCTGATCAAGTAAGAGCTATTGATGACTGAATCAAACGAAACGCCGAACACCCTGGAAGCAGGCGACGAGTCCAAGCACCGCCGCATCAAGAGCTTCGTGATGCGCGCCGGCCGCATGACCGAAGGCCAGCAAAAGGGCCTGGAGCAAGGCACGCCTCTGTTCGTATTGCCGTTGGCCGACGCGCCGGTGAATTACGACCAGGTATTCGGCCGTTCGGCCCCGCGCTCCCTGGAAATCGGCTTTGGCATGGGGCACTCCCTGCTGGAAATGGCGGCGGCCGCGCCGGATCAGGATTTCATCGGTGTGGAAGTGCACCGCCCAGGCGTCGGTGCGTTGCTTAACGGCGTGCTGACCCAGGGCCTGACCAATCTGCGCGTCTACGATTGCGACGCGATTGAAGTGCTCAACCGCTGCATCGCCGATAACAGCCTCGACCGGCTCATGCTGTTCTTCCCCGACCCCTGGCACAAGGCCCGTCACCACAAGCGTCGCATCGTCCAGGCTTCCTTCGCGGAACTGGTGCGCAGCAAGCTGAAAGTGGGCGGCATCCTGCACATGGCCACCGACTGGGAACCCTATGCCGACTACATGCTGGAAGTGATGAACGTCGCCCCCGGCTACCGCAACCTGGCCGAAGACGGCAAGTGCGTACCGCGCCCTGCGGAGCGCCCGATCACCAAGTTCGAACGCCGTGGCGAGCGGTTGGGACATGGGGTGTGGGATTTGAAATTCGAGAAGCTGGCTTAACTCGCCCCTGACTTGAAATGCAATCAAATGTGGGAGGGGGCTTGCACCCGATAGCGGTGTATCAGCCAAAGATTTGGTGACTGATCCACTGCAATCGGGGGCAAGCCCCCTCCCACATTTGGTTTTGTGTTGGGTTCAGAATCAGCGGCGGTCGGCGACTACGCCGATCAACACCAGCACCACCACCAACACCGGCGCCAGGCTGTAGTTATTGAACTGGCTCAGCCCCCGCACAATCCACGGTGTGGCATAGATCAGTGCCGCGCCGCTGCCGATCATGCACAGCAGGGCCATCAACGGCACGCGCAACGCACCGGCGATGCTGCCCAGGCGAGCTTCGACCCAGCCCTTGATATCGGCGCCGAACAGCACCAGCAGACAGCCGACCAGGGCCAGGGAGATTTCCGACAGGTTGCTACGGCTCCAGCGGGACACGGTGGCGAGCAGGTCGAGTACCAGATCCATTCGATTTCCTTAAAAAACGTCAGCTCAAAAACGTCTGCAACAGGTCATTGAGAAAGAGTTGCCCGCGGTCGGTCGCCGCCAGGCGTGACGGTTCGACCCGCATTAAGCCACTTTGTTCTGCCTCGCGGCGGCCTTCGTCGAGGCTTGCCAGGTCAAGCCCGGTGCGCTCGGCGTAGAGCTTGGCATCGACTCCTTCGGTGAGGCGCAGGGCGTTCATCAGGAATTCGAATGGCAGCTCTTCGTGGGTCAGCTCTTTCGCCCCGGCCTGGAAGCTTTTGGCCGGGTTGAGGTAGTCCTTCGGTGCGCGGGTTTTCCAGGTGCGCACGATGCGCCCGTCGGGGTGGCTGAGCTTGCCGTGGGCGCCGGCGCCAATGCCGATAAAGTCGCCAAAGCTCCAGTAATTGAGGTTATGTCGCGCCGGGCGACCCTGTTGGGCGTAGGCCGACACTTCGTATTGTGCGTAACCGTGCTCGGCGAGCAGCGCCTGGCCGGCTTCCTGGATATCCCACAGCGTATCGTCTTCGGGCAGCGCGGGCGGCTGGTTCCAGAACACGGTGTTGGGTTCCAGGGTCAGCTGGTACCAGGACAGATGCGTCGGCTTGAGCGCAATGGCCTGGCGCAGGTCGCTCAACGCATCGTCCAGGGATTGGTTGGGCAAACCGTGCATCAGGTCCAGGTTGAAGTTATCGAACCCGGCCTGGCGTGCCATATCCGCTGCACGTACGGCTTCGTCGCCATTATGAATGCGACCCAGCGCCTCGAGTTTTTCCTGCTGGAAGCTCTGGATGCCGATGGACAGGCGATTGATCCCCAGCTTGCGATAAGCGACGAACTTCTCTTGCTCAAAGGTGCCCGGGTTGGCTTCCAGGGTGATCTCGATATCGCCGGCAAACGGGATGCGCGCTTGCACGCCTTCGAGCAGGCGCCCCAAGGCTGCGGCGCTGAACAGGCTGGGGGTGCCGCCGCCAAAGAAGATCGAACTCAGCGCTCGGCCGTAAACGGCGTGCAGGTCCTGGTCGAGGTCCGCCAGCAGGGCGTCCACGTACTCTTCTTCCGGCAGCACGTTGCTTGCGGTATGGGAGTTGAAATCGCAATACGGGCATTTGCGCACGCACCACGGAATGTGAATGTACAGCGCCAGGGGCGGCAGCACTGGCAGAGCCGCCCGGGGTGTTTGCGCGCCACCGTGGATCAGCGGCTGCGCAGAGGTGTTCTGGGTCATTTCAGGCCCAAACGCTGGCGCAGCAACGCCATGGCGCGGGCGCGGTGGCTGATCTGGTTCTTGTCGGCCGGGCTCAGTTCGGCGCTGGAGACATTGCGCTCCGGTACCCAGAACAGCGGGTCATAGCCAAAGCCATGCTCACCGCTGGCCGCATGCAGAATGCGACCGTGCCACAAGCCTTCGCACAGGATCGGCAGCGGGTCATCGGCGTGCCGCACCAGCGCCAGCACGCAGACGAACTGCGCGCCACGTTCGGCATCGGGCACGTCCTTGAGGGCGTCGAGCAGCTTGGCGTTGTTGGCCGCGTCGCCCTTGCCATCGGCGTAGCGTGCCGAATAGATGCCCGGCGCGCCGCCGAGGAAATCCACCGCCAGGCCCGAATCATCCGCCAAAGCCGGCAGGCCGGAGATCCGTGCGGCGTTGCGTGCCTTGAGGATGGCGTTCTCGACGAACGACAAGCCGGTTTCCTCCGGCTCTACCTGGCTGAACTCGCCAATGGAGCGCAGTTGCACGGACTCACCGAGCATGGCCTGCAGTTCCTTGAGTTTGCCGGCGTTGTGGCTGGCCAGTACGAGTTGGGTAAGGTTCATCATTCGGCCGGGAACAGTTCTTGGTTGAATTGGAAACCATGGGCCTTGCCACCGGTTTCAACGTTGATGGTGAACGTCTTGTATTCCCGCTGCGTCACCGAGTAGGGCGCGAGGTAACTGATGCCGCCTTTCTCTTCGATTTGCTTGAAGGTGAGGATTTCGCTCTTGCCGCCCAGGTCCTTGATGGTACCGGTTACCTGGGCTGCGACCGGGGTGACGCCCTTGATCACGGTCACATTGATCAAGCCCTTTTCCTTGCTGCGCACGATGCCGACGTTCTGGGCGGTCTCGGGTGGCAGGAAGCTGGAGGTGAAGGTGTTGTAGTGAACGGTGATATCGCCGAAGTCTTTTTTGCGGTTAGCGTCGATAGCGTCCGCAGCCACGGCGTTGGCACCCAGGCAGGCGGTCAGTAGAAAAACAGCCAGACGATTCATGAGCGTCCCTCTTGATAATGATTAGACGGCAATCTTGTGGTCGGTCAGGCCAGGGCTGCTGACCCGGTAGATACCAATTTCGCCCAACAGGTTGGGCCATAGCTTACTCGCCCAGCCGTGGCGGTGCTGTTGATCGACGGCAAGGCGGTTGATGACCTTGGCTTCACGCTCGCCACACAGCGCTTCGAAGTCTTCGAAGGTGCAAAAGTGGATGTTCGGCGTGTTGTACCAGGTGTACGGCAGGAAGTCCGACACCGGCATACGGCCCTTGGTGGCCAGGTACCAGCGGCAGCGCCAGTGACCGAAGTTGGGAAAGGTGATGATGCATTGGCGGCCGACCCGCAGCATTTCATCGAGGATACGGTCCGGGTAGTGCACCGCTTGCAGGGCCTGGGTCATCACCACGATGTCGAAGCTGTTGCTGGCAAAGTTGCCCAGGCCCTTGTCCAGGTCCTGCTCGATCACGTTGATGCCCTTGGCCACGCATTGGGCGATGTTGTCCGGGTCGTTTTCCAGGCCGTAGCCGGTGACTTGCTTGTTGTCGCGCAGCCAGCTCAGCAGTTCGCCGTCGCCGCAGCCCAGGTCGAGCACGCGGCTGCCGGCGGGGATCCAGTCTTGGATGATTTCCAGGTCGGCTCTCATGGCGTTCTCCAAAAGCGTAAGCAATTCATATAAGCGCGATTCGGTTCATGTAATTGCTGAACGCCTGCAGATAACGGGGGATCGGAATCAGGAAGGCGTCGTGGCCCTGCGGTGCATCGATCTCCAGGTAGCAGACGTCTTTCTTGGCGGCCATCAGGGCGTCCACCAGCTCACGGGAGCGCGCCGGCGAGAAGCGCCAGTCGGTGGTGAATGACATCACGCAGAACTTGGCCGTGGCGTGCTCGAAGGTTTTCGCCAGGTCGTCGTCATGGTTCGCGGCCGGGTCGAAGTAGTCCAGCGCCTTGGTCATCAGCAGGTAGGTGTTGGCGTCGAACCGCCCGGAGAACTCCTCGCCCTGATAACGCAGGTAGCTTTCCACCTGGAACTCGACGCTGTGGAAGTCGTAATTGAGCTTTTCGCTCTTGAGCCCACGGCCGAATTTTTCGCCCATGGAATCATCGGACAGGTAGGTGATGTGCCCGACCATTCGCGCCAGCATCAGGCCGCGCTTGGGGATCACGCCGGCTTCCTGGAACGAACCGCCGTGGAACTCGGGGTCGGTGAGGATGGCCTGGCGCGCCACTTCGTTGAAGGCAATGTTCTGCGCCGACAACTTGGGGGCCGAGGCAATCGCCAGGCAATGACGCACGCGATCCGGGTAGGTGATGGTCCATTGCAGGGCTTGCATGCCCCCCAGGCTGCCGCCGATCACGGCGGCCCATTGGGCGATGCCCAGCTGGTCGGCGAGGCGCGCCTGGCTGTGCACCCAGTCTTCGACGGTCAGTACCGGAAAGTCGGCGCCGAAGGGCTTGCCGGTTTCCGGGTTGAGGCTGCTGGGGCCGGTGGACCCGTTGCAGCCGCCGAGGTTGTTCAGGCTGACCACGAAGAACTTGTCTGTGTCGATGGGCTTGCCGGGGCCGATGCAGCTGTCCCACCAGCCGGGTTTGCGCTCGTCGACGCTGTGAAAGCCTGCGGCGTGATGGTGGCCGGACAACGCGTGGCAGATCAGCACGGCGTTGCTCGCCGTGGCGTTCAGTTGGCCGTAGGTTTCGTAGATCAGGTCGTAGGCTGGCAGCGAACGGCCGCAGGCCAGGGCCAGCGGTTCGCTGAAGTGCGCCACTTGGGGCACGACCAGTCCAACGGAATCGGGGGGGAAGGCAGTTGGCATCGACCCTGCTCTCGTTTAAATGAGGCGTAAGTCTAAAGAGCGGGGGACCCAGCGGCAAGCAATGGTCTGCGCGCATTCAATTCAATACGCAGATGCAAAATGTGGGAGGGGGCAAGCCCCCTCCCACATTTTCCAGCGTAGTGTCAGATCAGGCCGAACAGCTCTTTAGGCATGAACGCATAGAACGCCAGACGCGGAATCACCCAGCTCTGAATCAGCTGGATCGCGATAAACGCGAAGATCGGCGAGATATCCAGCCCGCCCAGGTTCGGGATCAGGCGACGGAATGGCGCCAATACGGGCTCGGTGATCTGATACACCAGTTCGGCACCCGGACTGCGGCTGCCCGGTGCGACCCAGGAAAGGATCACGCTGATGATCATCGACCAGAAGATGATCTTCAAAAACAGCGAGAAAATGCCGATCAGCGCCCATGGCAGCAGCAGCACCGTGAAGGCCTGGTAGCCGTTGAGCATCAGGATCACCACAAACAGCAGGATCTGCAGCAGCAGTGCCAGTACCAGCGACGACATGTCCAGCCCGAACAGGCTCGGGATCACGCGGCGCAGCGGCTTGAGCAGGGGTTGGGTGGCCTTGACCACGAACTGGCACAGCGGGTTGTAGAAGTTCGCCCGCACCAGTTGCAGGATAAAGCGCATCAGCACGATCAGCAGGTACAGGCTGCCCAGGGTCTGGATGATGAAGACGGCAGCGTCATTGATTCCGAGCATGTTTGATTACCTTGGTAAGGGACGACTATTTGCCCAGTTGTTCGGCCATCTCGGCTGAACGATGTGCCGCGGCACCCAGTGCTTTTTCCACCAGGGCTTTAAAGCCCCCGGCCTGGAACGATTCGATGGCGGCTTGCGTGGTGCCGCCCGGAGACGTTACGCGACGGCGCAGCTCGGCCGCATCCACCTCGCTGGACACCGCCATCTTCGCGGCGCCCAGGGCGGTCTGCTCGGCCAGTTGCTCGGCAACGTCGGCGGGCAGGCCCAGTTTCACGCCGGCGGCGGTCATGGCTTCGATCAACAGGAAGAAGTACGCCGGGCCACTGCCGGAAACGGCGGTGACCGCGTCCAGTTGCTGCTCCTGTTCGAGCCACAGGGCGATGCCCACGGCGGATAACAGTTGCTGAGCTTGATCACGCTGCGCGGCGCTGACTTCGGCGGTGGCGTACAAACCGCTCACGCCCTGGCGCAACAACGACGGGGTATTCGGCATGCAGCGAACGATCGGTTGGGCGCCGAGCCAGTTGTTCATGCTGGCGCAGGTGATGCCGGCAGCGATGGACACCACCAGTTGATGGGCCTGCAGGCTCGGGCGCAGGCTTTCGCACACGGCTTTCATGGCCTGGGGCTTGACCGCCAGCAGGATCACATCGACGCCTTCGATGGCCTCGGCGTTGTCGGCAAAGGTTTCAATGCCGTGTTCGGCGCTGACCCGGGCACGGGTCTCGGCGCCCGGGTCGCTGGCGCGAATCTGCGCAGCGTCCAGGCCCTTGGCCCGCAGGCCGCCGATCAGGCTGGCCGCCATGTTACCGGCGCCGATAAAGGCAATACGCATGTCTTTCATGACAGGTCCTTAGCTAAATGAACGTCAGCCATTTCACGGCTGGCCGTAGTCACGGGCGCCAAACAGCGCGGTACCGATCCGCACCCAGGTGGCGCCTTGAGCGATGGCCGACTCGAGGTCGTGGCTCATGCCCATGGAAAGTGTGTCCAGTGGCAGGTTCAGGCTGCCTTGCAGCTCGCGCACCGTGGCGAACGCGGCATCTTGCGCCGCGCGATCTTCAGTCGGTTCGGGGATCGCCATCAAGCCCCGCAGCTTCAGGCGCGGCAGGGCGCTGATGGCGTTGGCCAGGGCCGGCAGGTCGGCGGGCGTACAGCCGGACTTGCTGGCTTCGCCACTGACATTGACCTGAATGCAGATATTCAGCGCAGGCAGGTCGGCAGGGCGTTGTTCGGACAGGCGTTGTGCGATTTTCAGGCGGTCCACGGAATGCACCCAGGCGAAGTTCTCGGCGATCGCGCGAGTCTTGTTCGATTGAATGGGGCCGATGAAGTGCCAACTCAAGGGCAGGTCGGATAATTGCGCCTGTTTGCCCAGGGCTTCCTGCAGGTAGTTTTCACCAAAATCATGCATCCCTGCGGCATAGGCTTCGCGCACGGCTTGCGCCGGTTTGGTCTTGCTCACGGCCAGCAGGTGGATGCCGCTTGCGTCACGCTGCACGGCGTCGGCGGCGGCGCGGATGCGCTGGCTAACCAGGCCGATGTTGTCTGCTATCGTCGACATTCAAGTTGCGCCCGTGGATATGGAGTCCGCGGCATTCTACTGGAAATGGAAAGCCCTATGGATATCACTGAATTACTGACGGCCAGCGTGCGCCGTGGCGCCTCCGACCTGCACTTGTCGGCCGGCCTGGCGCCGATGTTGCGCATCGATGGCGAGGTCTGGCCGCTGGATGGCCCGGTGCTGGCCGGGTCGCAGGTAGCGGATTTATTGAGCCCTTTGCTCAATCAGCACCAACAAAAGGATTTCGAAACATCTCTTGAAACAGACTTTGCCTTCGAACTGCCCGGCGTGGCGCGCTTTCGCGTGAATGTGTTCCAGCAGGCGCGTGGCGTGGGGGCGGTGTTTCGCACCATCCCCAGCGACATCCAGAGCCTGGAAAGCCTTGGCCTGGGTGAGGTGTTCCAGCGTATCGCGCAGCTGCCGCGCGGCCTGGTGCTGGTGACCGGGCCCACCGGCTCGGGCAAGTCCACCACCTTGGCGGCGCTGATCGATTATCTGAATCGGCATCGACGCCAGCACATCCTCACGCTGGAAGACCCCATCGAATTTATCCACCGGCCGAAAATGGCGCTGATCAACCAGCGGCAGGTGCATCGCGATACCCACAGCTTCTCGGTGGCGCTGCGCTCGGCATTGCGCGAAGACCCGGACGTCATCCTGGTGGGCGAGCTACGTGACCTGGAAACCATCCGCCTGGCGCTGACGGCCGCTGAGACGGGGCACCTGGTATTCGGCACCCTGCACACCACTTCGGCGGCAAAGACGGTAGACCGGCTGGTGGACGTGTTCCCGGGCGAGGAAAAGGCCATGGTCCGCTCGATGCTGTCGGAGTCGCTGCAGGCGGTGGTGTCCCAGGTGCTGGTCAGGAAGATTGGCGGCGGGCGTGTCGCGGCTCACGAAATCATGCTGGGCACGCCGGCCATTCGTAATCTCATCCGCGAAGACAAAGTGGCGCAGATGGTCTCGGCGATCCAGACCGGCGGGGCGATGGGGATGAAAACGCTGGATATGAGCTTGAAGGTGCTGGTGAGCGAGGGGGTAATCAGCCAAGAGGAGGCGCGGGAGAAGGCGAGGGTGCCGGCAGACCTATGAGATTCAGCAAACAATGAAACCAAATGTGGGAGGGGGCTTGCCCCCGATTGCAGTGGGTCAGCCACAACTAAACTGACTGATCCACCGCCATCGGGGGCAAGCCCCCTCCCACATTTACTGCATTTCAGCCTGGAATCAGCGCTGCACGATCCGCAGGGTGTTGTTCTGCTCTTTGGGCAGCACCCGCTTGGCGATCACGTAGTTCTTGTCCCAGAACGGCTTTTTCAGTGTATCGATGCTCACCGACTTGCCACGACGCGGCGCGTGGATAAAGCGGTCGTTACCCAGGTAGATGGCAACGTGGTTGACCTGGCGGCTCTTGAGCTTGAAGAACAGCAAATCGCCCGGCTTCAGGTCTTTGCGATCAACTTTCAAGCCGTGGCCGGCCGCCATGGCGTTGGACGTACGCGGTAAATCCACCGCCTTGACGTCGTTGAACGCATATTTTACCAGGCCGCTGCAGTCGAACCCTTTACTTGGGCTGCTGCCGCCCCAACGATAAGGAGTACCGAGCACGTTCACGGCGCGGCTGAGGACATTGCTGCTCTGCTTGGTGTTCACGGCCAGCTGGGTGGAAAGCACTTTGCCGTGGGCCTTGCTCAGTTGAGTCGGGCGGCTGACGGTGGGCTTTGCCGATTTGGCGGTGCTGGGTGTGCTATGGACTTTAGGGGTAAAACCGTTAACGTTTGGAAGACGTTGCTCACGATTGGTGGCGTGGGCGGCCAGTGGCATTAATAGGCAAATGGTTAGCCATGTCTTGATAAATGGTCGCATTAGGCGTGGCTCATATGGGTTTGCGCGCAACTTTATAACAGCTTTTTGTGCTGTTCTCAGGCCGTTTGTCGACTGAACCTTGGGGTCAAATTCGGAAAAAACGCGACGATTAGCCGCAATTGTCCGACACAAGTCAGGTGGCATAAGGGTTTGAGGGCAGAACGATACCATTTACCGTGCGTCGGGCGCCCGTAAAAAAGTCACAAAAAAAATGAACAAATTTATCTATTGAGTGAAAAGAGGTCCTTCATGAACACCTATCAACAGATTGCTTCGCAGCAAGACACCCACAGCAAGGTGATCGGTTACCTGCTATGGATTTTCGGTTTCACCGGCGCGCATCGCTTCTATTACGGCAAACCGGTCACCGGGACGATCTGGTTTTTCACCTTCGGCCTGCTGGGTATTGGCTGGCTGATCGACCTGTTCCTGATCCCGGCCATGGACCGTGAAGCCGACCTGCGTTTTACCGCCGGGCCCATCGAATACAACGTGGCCTGGATTCTGTTGGCGTTTCTGGGCGTGTTCGGCGTGCACCGGATGTACCAGGGCAAATGGATCACCGGCCTGATCTACCTGCTGACCGGCGGTTTGTTCCTGATTGGGGTGCTGTATGACTTCTGGACATTGAACAGCCAGGTTTCGATCCGCAATGCCGAGCGTAATGGCGGGCGCTGATTTCTCGGCCCTATAGAGAACCAAATGTGGGAGGGGGCTTGCCCCCGATTGCAGTGTGTCAGCCAATAGAGTTGGTAGCTGACACTCCGCCATCGGGGGCAAGCCCCCTCCCACATTTTTTTACCGTGCCCGTTTCAAGCCTGGTAGCTGATCCGCCCATCCATCAGGGTGTAGCGCACCGTGGCCGGCAGGCTGTGACCAATGAACGGGCAGTTTTCGCCCCTGGACAGCCAGTGTTCTCCGGCAACCGTGGAACTGGCCGGGTCGAACAGCACCAGATCCGCCGCCGAACCCACCGCCAACTTACCCGCCGGCAGGCGCAAGGCCTCGGCAGGGCCGGCGCTCAGGCGTGCCAACAGCGTAGGCAGGTCCAGCAGGCCATCCTCCACCAGAGTCATTGCCAGCGGCAGCAGCAACTCGACGCTGCTGATGCCGGGCTCGGTGGCGCCGAACGGCGCCAGTTTGGCATCGCGCTCGTGGGGCTGGTGATGGCTGGAGATCGCCGAGACCACGCCTGACTTCACCGCCGCACGCAACCCCTCACGATCGGCCAGGGTACGCAGCGGCGGTTGCACGTGGTACAGGCTGGAGAAGTCGATCAGCGCCTCATCGGTCAGGATCAATTGGTACAGCGCCACGTCCGCCGTCACCGGCAAGCCACGGGCCTGGGCCTGGGCGATCAGCGCGACGCCGCGGGCGCTGGTCAACTGGCTGAAATGCGCGCGTACGCCGCTTTGTTCCACCAGCAACAGGTCACGGGCCAGGGCCACGGTTTCTGCGGTTTCCGGGATGCCCGGCAAGCCGAGGAAGCTGGCCACCGCGCCTTCATGGGCCAGGCCGCCTTCAGCCAGGTCGCGGTCCTGGGAATGAAAGATCACCGTCAGGTCGAACGTGGCCGCGTATTCCAGGGCCCGGCACAGGGTGCGCGTGCTGCGAAAGCTCTCCAGGCCGTTGCTGAACGCCACGCAACCGGCGTCGCGCAAGGCGATCAGTTCAGCCAGTTGCTCGCCCTCCAGGCCTTTGCTCAGCGCGCCCACAGGGAACACTTTGCAGTTGCCCGCTTCACGGGCGCGGTCGAGGATCAGCTCGGTGACCGCCGAGGTGTCCAGGACCGGCTTGGTGTTCGGCGGGCAGCACAGGCTGGTCACGCCACCGGCGGCGGCGGCGCGGGTTTCGCTGGTGATGTTGCCTTTGCGACTGTAGCCCGGCTCGCGCAGGGCGACGTTGAGGTCCACCAGCCCGGGCGCGGCGACCAAGCCTTTGGCGTCGATGCTTTCGACTGCGCTGAAGCCTGCGGGCGCGGCACCGATGGCGATAATCTTGCCGGCGTCCAGGTGAAGGTCGGTGACTTGATCCAGGCCGCTGGCCGGATCGATGACTCGGGCGCCGAGAATGCTGAGCTTCACTGGGCGTTCTCCTGCTCGAATTGACGTTGCGCGGTTTGCCCGCTCATGGCCATGGACATTACGGCCATGCGGATGGCGATGCCGTAGGTCACCTGGTTGAGAATCACCGATTGCGGACCGTCGGCCACCGCCGATTCGATTTCCACCCCGCGGTTGATCGGGCCCGGGTGCATCACGATGGCATCCGGCTTGGCGCCGGCCAGGCGCGCGGTGGTCAGGCCGAACAGGCGATAGAACTCGCCCTCGCTCGGCAGCAGGCCGCCGGCCATGCGTTCGCGTTGCAGGCGCAGCATGATCACCACGTCCACATCCTTGAGGCCTTCGGCCATGTTGGTGTAGACCTTCACGCCGTACTGCTCGATGCCGATGGGCAGCAGGGTTTTCGGGGCGATCACGCGGATGTCCGGGCAGCCCAGGGCTTTGAGGGCCAGCATGTTCGAGCGCGCAACCCGCGAGTGCAGGATGTCACCGACGATGGCCACCGAGAGGTTTTCAAAACCGCCCTTGTGCCGACGGATGGTGAGCATGTCGAGCATGCCCTGGGTCGGGTGGGCGTGGCGACCGTCGCCGCCGTTGATGATTGCCACATTCGGGCACACGTGTTCGGCGATGAAGTGCGCGGCGCCGGAGTCGCCGTGGCGCACCACGAACATGTCGGCGGCCATGGCTTCCAGGTTGCGCAGGGTGTCGAGCAGGGTTTCGCCCTTGCTGGCCGACGAGGTGGACACGTTCAGCGTGATCACGTCAGCCGACAGCCGCTGGGCCGCCAGTTCAAAGGTGGTGCGGGTGCGCGTGGAGTTCTCGAAGAACACGTTGCAGATGGTCTTGCCGCGCAGCAGCGGGACCTTCTTCACCGCCCGGCCACCGACTTCGAGGAACGAGTCGGCGGTGTCGAGGATTTCGGTGAGCAGTTCGCGGGGCAAACCATCGAGGGACAGGAAGTGTTGCAACTGGCCCTGAGCATTGAGCTGCAGCGGGCGCTTGGCATCTAGAGGCGTCATCGCGGGGACTCTGTACAAGGCGGTTTAAAGGGCAAGGTCTTGCAGTTCGAGTTCGAGCGGCGTGGGACCGGACAATTTTACCCGCTGGTGGGCTTCCAGGGACAGTGTCGCGCCGACTACATCCGGGCTGATCGGCAATTCGCCGGCGTCCAGGTCCAGCAGGCATACCAGCGTGATACTGGCCGGGCGGCCGTAGTCGAACAACTCATTCATGGCCGCGCGGATGGTACGACCGCTCATCAGCACGTCGTCGATCAGCACCAGGTGCTGGCCTTCAACCTCGAACGGCAGCGCCGAGGGTTGCACTTGCGGGTGCAGGCCGTTCTGGCTGAAATCGTCACGGTAGAAGGACACATCCAGCGTACCCAGCGGCGAATCACTGCCCAGCGCTTCCAGCAAGGCCTGGGCCACCCACACACCGCCGGTGCGGATGCCAATGAAGCGCGGTTCGCTGATGGCGCGGTGTTGCAGATGGGCCGTGAGGCGCGTGGCCATCTGGCTGATCAGTTCGGCGGGGTTCGGCAAGCTCATGGTGGCTCCTTCAAGGCAGGCGATGGTGTGTAGGAGCGAGCTTGCTCGCGAAGAACCCACAGGCACCGCGTTTATCCAGGTCATGCGTTATCGTTGACGTTCTTCGCGAGCAAGCTCGCTCCTACAAAAAGCGTTGATGACAGGCAAGCCGCGTCAGTCAGGATTCAAATAAAGCGGTGTTTTCATCCAGCCAGCCCTGCAACAACAGGGCGGCGGCGATGGCGTCCACGGGGTTGTCGCGGTAGCTGCCTTTCTGTCCGCCACGGTCGCGTCGCTCGCCCTTGGCTTCAAAGGTGGTCAGGCGTTCATCGTGGGTATAGAAGGGCAGGTTGTAGCGGCCGTTGAGGCGGCGGGCGAATTTTTCGGCGCGCAGGCACATGTCGCTGGGGGTGCCGTCCATGTTCAAGGGCAGGCCGACCACCACTGCATCGGGCTTCCACTCCTTGATGAGGGCTTCGACCTGGTTCCAGTCCGGCACGCCGTTCTGGGCCTTCAATGTGCACAGCTCGCGGGCCTGGCCGGTAATTACCTGGCCGACTGCCACGCCGATCTGCTTGGTGCCGTAGTCAAACCCGAGAATCAAACGCAAGGCCATCAGGCGTGCCCCGCCTGGCTGGTCAACAGGCTGAGGTTGACCCGCAGCTTGGCGGCGGCCGCTTCCAGGCGCAGTTCGCTGGCGGTGTTGAACAGGATGTCGGCGTCGAAGGGGCAGGTCAGCCAGGCATTGCTGGCCAGTTCGGCCTCCAGTTGCCCGGCTTCCCAGCCGGCGTATCCCAGGGTGATCACACTTTGTTCAGGGCCGACGCCATCGGCAATCGCGAACAACACGTCCTGGGACGTGGACAGGGATACGCCCTCAAGGTCCACCGTGGCCTGGAATTTCGGCCCGGTGGGGTGCAACACGAAACCGCGATCGGTCTGCACCGGGCCGCCGATATAGATCGGCACGCCCTGGCAACTGGCGGGAGGGTCGATTTCCGGGCGCAGCTGCTCGAGGATATCGGCCAGGTTCAGCGCCTGCGGGCGGTTCACCACCAACCCCATGGCACCATTGGCCGTGTGCTCGACGATGTAGGTCAAGGTCTGCGCAAAGTTCGGGTCGGCCATGTGGGGCATGGCGATCAGGAAGTGGTGCTTGAGGTAGGTCGGGCTGACATTTTTCATGTCCGCTAGTGTGGCGTCGGAGGGGCGAACTGACAAGCTGAGCGTGACCCGAATAGAGCGCCGTCTGCTTTTCTGTAGGAGCGAGGCGGGCGGCTAGCCCTTGCTCGCGAAGGTCGTTAACGATGACGCAGTGTTATCAGGTAGTCCGCGCCGCCTATGCGTTTTTCGCGAGCAAGCTCGCTCCTACAGTGAAGGAAAGTGCTGGAGTCAGTTGCTGGACAGCCGATCGCCCCTGGCGAATTTCCAGGTACGGATGATTTCCAGGCGGTCCACGTCGTTCAAGTCGCCGGTAAAGGGCGCAAAGGGTGCGGCCAGGCGCACGATGCGCTGGGCGGCCTGATCCAGCAGGGGCTGGCCGGATGACTCCAGCACCTGCACTTCATAGAGCGAACCGTCGCGGTTGATCGACACCAGCAGGCGCAAATTGCCATAGATCTGCTGGCGGCGTGCTTCTTCCGGATAGTTGAGGTTGCCGATGCGCTCGACCTTCTTGCGCCATTCATCCTTATACCAGGCGCCTTTGTCGCGCATGGTCGAGGCGGCGTTCAAGCGGTAGATGCGCGGGCGTTTGGCGTAGAGCTGTTGTTCGTGGGCCAGTTCGGCTTCCAGGCTGGAAATTTCGTCGGACAGCGTCGAGCTGTCGAATGTCGGCGCAGGCTTGACGGGCTCGGGGTTGGGCTCGGTTTTGGTTTTTTCGCGCTGGGTCGGGGCTTTTTGCGGCTTGGGCGCGACGGTGGTCACGGCAGCCTTGGGCGTCGCCTGTTTGACTTCCGGCCTGGCGGCCGGTGGCGGGGTGACTTTGTTGACCTTGTTGTCCTGGAACGGCGCCACTTCGGTGGTCTTGGGTACGGCTTTCTTGTCGAGGGTGCCGCTGCCTTGCTGGTTTTCCTGGGCGAGAAAGTCGGCCTTCTCGGGCTTTTTATCGCTCTTGAAGGTGGCGAGCGTGATTTCCAGGGTCTTGGTGATCTGTTTGGGTTCGACCAGGGTGAAGCCCACGCCGAGAATCAGTGCAAGGTGAACCAGCGCCGCCAGGAACAGGGTAAATCCGAGCCGATCAGCCGGGCGCACGCCGCTGTGGGAGAGTTCGGGGGGCAGATCGGACGGGAGCGTCATGACAAAAAAACCAACATCGCGCGTTTCACAGGTGGCGCATGATAACGCAATGTTGGCGTGTGTCCGGCTGTTCTATGTCACTTGGCTTGTAGCTTGCGCTCAATGGCCGCCATCAGCATTTCGCCGATGTTCGTGCCAAATGCGTGATCAATCTCGCGAATACAGGTCGGACTGGTGACGTTGATTTCGGTGAGGTTCTCACCGATTACGTCAAGTCCTACGAACAGCAGGCCTTTTTCGCGAAGGGTCGGGCCGACTTGGGCGGCGATCCAGCGATCCTTGTCCGACAGCGGTCGCGCTTCACCACGGCCACCGGCGGCCAGGTTGCCACGGGTCTCGCCGGCCGCCGGGATGCGCGCCAGGCAGTAATCCACCGGCTCGCCGTCGATCATCAGGATGCGCTTGTCGCCGTCCTTGATCGCCGGCAGGTAGGCTTGGCCCATGATCTGCTGGGTGCCCAGCGCGGTCAGGGTTTCCAGGATCACCGACAGGTTCGGATCGCCCGCGCGGTGACGGAAGATCGAGGTGCCGCCCATGCCGTCCAGCGGCTTGAGGATCACATCGCCATGTTTGGCGGCGAATTCACGCAGCACGTCGGCGCGGCGGCTGACCACGGTCGGCGGCGTGCACTGCGGGAAGAGGGTGGCGAACAGTTTTTCATTGCAGTCGCGCAGGCTTTGCGGCTTGTTGACGATCAACACGCCGGCGCGCTCGGCCTGCTCCAGCAGGTAGGTGGAATACACGAATTCCATGTCGAACGGCGGGTCCTTGCGCATCAGGATCACGTCCAGATCGCTCAGGGGGCTGTCGATTTCATCCTGCAGCTCGAACCACTTCTCGGGGTTGGCGAATACCTGCAACGGACGCATCCGCGCACGGGCTTCGCCGTCGCCCTGGTAAAGGTCGCGCTGTTCCATATAGAACAGGCTCCAGCCGCGGGCCTGGGCGGCCAGGAGCATGGCCAGCGAGCTGTCCTTTTTATAGGAGATGCTGGCAATAGGGTCCATGACAATGCCGACGCGAACGCTCATGGGTTATTTCCTCTGGCAAATAGGGCGCATAAAAGTGGCGTCAGAGTGGCGCTGCGGCTGTTGCGGGTCAAGGAAAAACCACCAGGCGAGTGCCTCGATAGATTGCGCCCGGAGACTGTGCTAAAAAGACTGCCACAGCGCAGCAGCCCTTGAATTCCAAGGCCTGCGGGGCTCATCCTGTGACACATCAGGCAGTACACACCGAAAACCGATTCGCTGTGGCGATGGTAGAGCAACTATGGAACAGCATTCCAACGCCTTGAGAGTGATGGTGATCGACGATTCGAAAACGATCCGCCGCACCGCCGAGACGCTGTTGAAGAACGTGGGGTGCGAGGTCATCACGGCCATCGACGGTTTCGATGCCCTGGCGCGAATCGTGGATCATCACCCGCACATTATCTTTGTCGACATCATGATGCCGCGCCTGGATGGCTACCAGACCTGTGCCCTGGTGAAGAACAACCCGGCGTTCAAGTCGATCCCGGTGATCATGCTGTCCTCCAGGGACGGCCTGTTCGACAAGGCCAAGGGGCGTACCGTGGGGGTCGATCAGTTTTTGACCAAGCCTTTCAGCAAGGAAGAACTGCTGGGTGCGATCAAGGCCTATGTGCCTGCCTTCGCCGCAGTAGAACAAGCACACTGACGCCGCCCCCGAGGGCCGGCGCCGACCAATGTAGTGGGGAAAACCATGGCACGTGTTCTGATCGTCGACGATTCGCCGACTGAAATGTACAAACTGACCGGCATGCTGGAAAAGCATGGCCACCAGGTCTTGAAGGCCGAAAATGGCGCGGACGGCGTGGCCCTGGCCCGCCAGGAAAAGCCCGACGCAGTACTGATGGACATCGTGATGCCGGGCCTCAATGGCTTCCAGGCCACGCGCCAGTTGTCCAAGGAGCCGGAAACCAACGGCATCCCGATCATCATCATCACCACCAAGGACCAGGAAACCGACAAGATCTGGGGCGCGCGCCAGGGGGCCAAGGATTACCTGACCAAGCCGGTGGACGAAGAAACCCTGATCGCCACGCTGAACAAGGTGCTGGCCGGTTGACGGCACGCCATCATGACCGAGTCGCAAACCGCCTTTGAGCTGCTGCTGGACATTGACCGCCGCTGCCGCCTGCTGGCCGCCGACCTGCCGTCCCAGGAAACCCGCCTGCAACGCTGGAGCGGGATCGGCTTTCGCCTGGGGCAACACTGGTATGTGGCGCCCATGGGCGAAGTCGCCGAGGTGTTGCATGAGCCGCGCTGCACCCTGATGCCTGGAGTAAAGCCTTGGGTCAAGGGCGTGGCCAACCTGCGCGGGCGCTTGTTGCCGGTGATGGACCTGGGCGGGTTTCTCGGCCGGGAACTGTCCAAGGCGCGCAAGCAGCGGCGGGTGCTGGTGGTGGAATACAACGATCTGTTTGTCGGGTTGCTGGTGGACGAGGTGGTGGGCATGCAACATTTTGCACTCGACGCGTGGATGGCGAGTACCGCCTCCGGCGCGCCGTTTATCCAGGGCCAGTTCGATGGCGACCCGCAGTGGCAGGTCTTCAGCCCCTTCGCCCTGGCCCAGGCTCCAGGCTTCATGGATGTGGCCGCATGAGCACCGTGACCCCGCCCAAGCCCCAGGCGGCCTCGCGCAGCCGCTCGCAGATCATCGTGCTGTTTATCGCACTGATCGTGTTCATCATGCTGTTGTTCGCCAACTTCGCGTACCTCAACACCCAGTCCACCTACGACAAACAGTACATCGGCCACGCGGGCGAACTGCGGGTGCTGTCCCAGCGCATCGCCAAGAACGCCACCGAAGCCGCCGCCGGCAAGGCGGCCGCGTTCAAGCTGCTGGGCGAGGCGCGCAACGACTTTGCCCAGCGCTGGGGCTACCTGAAAAAAGGCGACCCGCAAACCGGCCTGCCGGCCGCGCCCACTGCCGTACGCGCCGAGATGCGCGCGGTGCAGACCGACTGGGAAGCCCTGCTGAAAAACACCGACGCCATTTTGGCCAGCGAACAGACCGTACTGTCGTTGCATCAGGTGGCCGCTACCCTCGCCGAAACCGTGCCGCAATTGCAGATAGAGTCGGAAAAAGTCGTCGACATCCTGCTCCAGCGCGGCGCCCCCGCAAGCCAGGTGGCGCTGGCCCAGCGCCAGTCGCTGCTGGCCGAGCGCATCCTGGGCGCGGTCAATACCGTGCTCGCCGGCGACGAAACCGCCGTGCAGGCCGCCGATGCCTTTGGTCGCGACGCCAATCGTTTTGGCGTGGTGCTCAATGGCATGCTCAACGGCAACCCCGGCCTGCGCATCACCCAGGTCGAAGACCCTGACGCCCGCGCGCGGCTGGGGGAAATTGCCGAACTGTTCGAATTCGTCTCGGGTTCCGTGGATGAAATCCTCGAAACCTCGCCGCAGTTGTTTCAAGTACGCGCGTCGGCGAGCAATATTTTCAACCTGTCGCAAACCCTGCTAGATGAAGCCTCGCACCTGGCCACCGGTTTCGAGAACCTGGCCGGCGGGCGCAGCCTGGATACCCTCGGCGGCTATGCGCTGGGGCTGCTGGCGCTGGCCTCGATCATCCTGATCGGCCTGGTGATGGTGCGCGAGACCAACCGCCAACTGCGCGAAACCGCCGAAAAGAACGAGCGCAACCAGAACGCGATCATGCGCCTGCTGGACGAAATCGAAGACCTGGCCGACGGCGACCTGACCGTCACGGCCTCGGTCACCGAAGACTTCACCGGCACCATTGCCGACTCGATCAACTATTCGGTGGACCAACTGCGCGACCTGGTGGCCACCATCAACCTCACCGCCGGGCAAGTCGCCGGCGCGGTGCAGGACACCCAGGCCACCGCCATGCACCTGGCCCAGGCCTCGGAGCATCAGGCCCAGCAGATCGCCGAAGCCTCCACCGCGATCAACCAGATGGCCCAGTCCATCGACCAGGTGTCGGCCAACGCCGCCGAGTCCTCGGCGGTGGCCGAGCGTTCGGTGGAGATTGCCAACAAGGGCAACGAGGTGGTGCACAACACCATCCACGGCATGGACAACATCCGCGAGCAGATCCAGGACACCGCCAAGCGCATCAAGCGCCTGGGTGAATCGTCCCAGGAGATTGGCGACATCGTCAGCCTGATCGACGACATCGCCGACCAGACCAACATCCTGGCCCTGAACGCGGCTATCCAGGCGAGCATGGCCGGCGATGCCGGGCGCGGTTTTGCGGTGGTGGCCGATGAAGTGCAACGGCTGGCCGAGCGCTCCTCGGCCGCCACCCGGCAGATCGAAACCCTGGTGCGGGCGATCCAGGCCGACACCAACGAAGCGGTCATCTCCATGGAGCAGACCACCACCGAAGTGGTGCGCGGTGCGCGGCTGGCCCAGGACGCCGGAGTGGCGCTGGAAGAGATCGAAGGCGTGTCGAAAACCCTGGCGGCGCTGATCCAGAGTATTTCCAATGCGGCGCAGCAACAGACCTCGTCGGCGGGGCAGATTTCGCTGACGATGAATGTGATTCAGCAGATCACTACGCAGACATCGTCGGGTTCCACGGCGACCGCCGAAAGCATTGGTAACCTGGCGAAAATGGCCAGCCAGTTGCGCCGGTCGGTGTCGGGGTTCACGCTCCCGCCGCCCAGGCAGGTCGAAGAGTGAAATGAGCTCCAAATGTGGGAGGGGGCTTGCCCCCGATTACGGTCTAACAGTCAAAAGTGGGTCGCCTGACACACCGCCATCGGGGGCAAGCCCCCTCCCACATTGGATCTCCATCGTTTGTGAGATACCAGCAACCCATGAATTCCAAGCGGAGCAGTTATGGTTGATCGGCACGACTACGTGGCCCTCGAATGGGTCAAGGGCGACATTGCCGAAACCCTGAAGCAGGCCCGTTCGGCGCTGGACGTTTACGTTGAAACCGGCGACGCCATTGAGGCGTGCCTGGCCGGTATCCACCAGGTACATGGCGCGCTGCAGATGGTCGAGTTCTACGGCGCGGCGCTGCTGGCTGAAGAGATCGAAGCCCTGGCCCTGGCGCTGCAGGCCGGGCACGTCGGCCAGCGCGACGAAGGTATCCGCCTGCTGCACCAGGCCCTCGGCCAATTGCCGCTGTACCTGGACCGCGTGCACAGCGCCCGTCGCGACCTGCCGCTGGTGGTGTTGCCGTTGCTCAACGACCTGCGCAGCGCCCGCGGTGAAAGCCTGCTGTCGGAGACCAGCCTGTTCAGTCCACAACTGTTGACCATCGCGGCGCTGCCCGATGAGGCACTGGCCCAACGCACGCCGCCGGACTTTCACCCGCAACTGCGCCAATGGCACGCACTGCTGCAACAGGCCCTGGCCGGGTTGCTGCGCGAGGACCACGGGCCGAGCAACTTGGAAGACATGGCGCGGGTGTTCGCGCGCCTGGAAGCGCTGTGCCAGGGCGCGCCGCTGTTGCCGCTGTGGCAGGTCGCCTCGGCGCTGGTCGAAGGCATGCTGACGGGCGTGATCGCCAACAGCCCGGCACTGCGCAGCCTGCTCAAGGCCAGCGGCAAGCAACTCAAGCGCCTGCTGGCGCAGGGCATCGGCGGGATCAACCAGCCGGCGCCGGACGAATTGCTCAAGAGCCTGCTGTTCTACGTCGCCAAAGTCACTCGGCCGACGCCGCGCATGCAAAGTCTCAAGGAACGCTACGGTCTGGATGAGGCCTTGCCCGACAGTGCCGTGGTCGATGCCGAGCGCGCGCGCCTGGCCGGGCCGGACCGCAACGCCATGGGCTCGGTACTCGGCGCATTGTGCGAAGAGCTGGTACGGGTCAAGGAGCGCCTCGATCTGTTCGTGCGCAGCGACCGCCAGCACACCCAGGACCTTGACCCGCTGCTGGCACCGCTGCGGCAGATCGCCGACACCCTGGCGGTGCTCGGTTTCGGCCAGCCGCGCAAAGTCATCATCGACCAGCTTGCCGTGGTATTGAGCCTGGTCCAGGGGCAGCGCGAACCCAGTGACGCCGTATTGATGGACGTCGCCGGGGCGTTGCTCTACGTCGAGGCCACGCTGGCCGGAATGGTCGGCACCGTCGAACCGCAAAGCCGTGAAGACAGCCGCCTGCCGACCACCGACCTGACCCAGATCCATCAATTGGTGATCCGCGAATCCTGTCAGTGCCTGCGCCAGGCCAAGGAATTGGTGATCGACTGCATCGAGGCCGACTGGGACCGCCAGCGCCTGGAATCCCTGCCTGAGCTGTTGAGCCAGGTACGCGGCGCCCTGGCGATGATTCCACTGCCCCGTGCGGCTAGCCTGATGCGCGGGTGTACCGATTATGTTGATGAGCAACTGATGGTCAATGACACCGCGCCCGCTGAGGCGCAGTTGGCGCGCTTTGCCGATGTGATCAGCAGCCTTGAATACTACCTGGAACGCATGCTCCAGGACCCCGACGCTGCGGGCGAAAAAGTCCTGGAACTGGCCACTCAGGCCCTGAGCGAGCTGGGCTATCTGCCGCAGGAAAAACCCTGGCGCCAGGCATTGGCTGCACCCGAGGGTGTCTTGTCCGGCGACACCGCGCCAAGCCAATCGCGGTTCGATGCGCTGGCCAGTCCCACCTCGCGTCTCAACCCGCCGGCCCTGCAACGTCCGGGCAGTCTGCTGCCGCCTCCCCGCGATGAAGCGCCGATTGACGACGAGTTGCGTGAAGTCTTCCTCGAAGAGACCGATGAAGTCCTTCAGGTGCTGCACCGTTACTTGCCCGACTGCGCGGACAAAACCGCCCAGGGCGAAATGCGCCGTGCCTTCCACACCTTGAAAGGCAGCGGTCGCATGGTCCGCGCCCTGGTCGTGGCCGAACTGGCCTGGGCCGTGGAAAACCTGCTCAACCGCGTGCTGGAGTGCAGCGTGGCGATCGGTCCCGAGGTGCGGCAGGTGCTGGATGAGGCGGTGGCGCTGCTGCCGGAGCTGATCGCCGACTTCGCCACCGGCCAACAGCGTCAGCGCGATGAGGTCGACGCCCTCGCTGCCCGCGCCCACGGGTGGGCCAGCGGCGCCCAGGTAGCGGTCATCGAGCCGCACGACCCGATGCTGCTGGAGATTTTCCGCAACGAAGCCCAGAGCCATCTGGACAGCCTCAACCACTTCCTGCGACAGGCCGCCGAACACATGCCGTTGCAGGTCAGTGATGAACTGCAACGCGCCCTGCACACCCTCAAGGGCAGCGCCTATATGGCCGGCGTGTTGCCGATGGCCGAACTGGCGCGTCCCCTCGACCACCTGACCCGCGAATACAAGGCCCATCGCCTGCCGCTGGACCTGGATGAAGTCGAGCTGCTGCTGGAAGCCGAAAGCGTGTTCCAGCGCGGGCTGCGTGAACTGGACAGCAATCCCCTGGCGCCGATCAAGGGCGCAGCGGACTTGATCAAGCGCACCCAAAGCCTGTTGGACCAACAGCTTGAAGCCCTGCTCAACGGCCCCGGCACCGGCCCGCACGTCAAGCGCGATCCGCACCTGATCACCAACTTCCTGGCCCGGGGCATGGACATCCTGCTCGACGCCGAAAGCCTGCTGCGTCGCTGGCAGCAACACCCCGGCGAGCGCCAGGAACTCACCGCGCTGCTGGACGAGCTGACCACCCTGGGCGAGGGCGCGCACCTCGCCGACCTGCACCCTATCGATCAACTGTGCGAAGCCTTGCTCGACCTGTATGGCGCGGTGGAAGAGAGCAGCCTGGCGGTCAGCGAACGGTTTTTCCATGAGGCCGAGCAGGCCCATGAAGCGTTGATCACCATGCTCGACCAACTGGCAGCCGGGCAGGAAATCAGCCCGGCGCCGGCACGGGTCCAGGCCCTGCGCGAATTGCTCGATGACGCCCTCGATCCGTCCGCCACCGGCCTGATCACACGTGACGGCAACCGCGCCCCGAGCATCGCCGAGCTGGGCGCCGCGACCGAGCAACTGAGCCGGCACACGGCGATGGACGACGAGATCGTCGACATCTTCCTTGAAGAGGCCGTGGATATCCTCGACAGCGCCGGGCAGTCCCTCAAGCGCTGGTTGCTGGAGCCCGAGGGCATGGCGCCGTTGTCCTCGTTGCAGCGCGACTTGCATACCCTCAAGGGCGGCGCGCGCATGGCCGAAATCGACGCGGTGGGCGATCTGGCCCAGGAGCTCGAATGCGTCTATGAAGGCCTGGTGGACCGTCGCTACAGCTACTCCACCGAGCTGTCCCAGGCACTGATGGCCAGTCATGAACGCCTGGCCTTGCAACTGGACGAGCTGCACCGGCAGCAGCCATTGAGCGACAGTGTCGAGCTGGTTGCCAGGTTGCGCGAACTGCGCCAGAGCAGTCTGCCGACGGCCCCGGTCGCAGCGGCGCAACCTTCGGGCGCCGACCCCGAGCTGCTGGATATTTTCCTCGAGGAAGCTGCCGATATTCTCGACAGTTCAGGCAGTGCATTGCTGCGCTGGCAGGCCGAGCCCGGCAACCGCCAGGAGGTCGAAACCCTGCTGCGTGACCTGCACACCCTCAAGGGTGGCGCACGCATGGTCGAGATCGGCCCGATTGGCGACCTGGCCCACGAGCTGGAGTTTCTCTACGAAGGGCTGTCCGCCGGGCTGCTGGCGCCGTCGCCCGAACTGTTCGCGCTGTTGCAGGGTTGCCATGACCGCCTGGCGCAGATGATCGACGCCGTGGCGGACGGCTTGCCGGTGGGCTCGGTGGACAAGCTGATCGAGCGCATCAAGAGCCTGGTGCACCCGGGCGAAGAGCCGGTGGTGCCGGTGGCGTTGCCGGCGGGTAAGGCGGAGACGGTGGTCGATCCGGCTGCCGACATGGTGAAGATCTCCGCCGAACTGCTCGACGACCTGGTCAACCTGGCCGGCGAAACCTCGATCTTCCGTGGCCGTATCGAGCAGCAGGTCAACGATGCGCGCACCGCGCTCACGGAAGTGGAAACCACCATCGAGCGCATGCGCGATCAGCTGCGCCGCCTCGACAGCGAAACCCAGAGCGGTCTTTTCAGTCGTCAGCAGACCGAGGCCGAGCGCCTGGGCTACGAGGAATTCGACCCGCTGGAAATGGACCGCCATTCGCAATTGCAGCAATTGTCCCGCGCGCTGTCCGAATCCGCCTCCGACTTGCTCGACCTCAAGGAAACCCTCGAGCGCCGCAACCAGGACGCCCACGACCTGTTGCAGCAACAGGCGCGCATCAACACCCAATTGCAGGAAGGCCTGATGCGCACGCGCATGGTGCCGTTCGAGCGCATGCTGCCGCGCCTCAAGCGCATCGTGCGCCAGGTGGCCGATGAGCTGGGCAAGGACGTGGAATTCGTGATCGGCAATGCCGAGGGCGAGATGGACCGCAACGTGCTGGAACGTATGGCGGCGCCGTTGGAACACATGCTGCGCAACGCCGTAGACCATGGTCTTGAGTCCCGCGAGGTGCGCCTGCAGGCGGGCAAGCCAGAGAAGGGCCGCATCACCTTGGACCTGACCCACGAAGGCGGCGATATCGTCTTCGACATGCGCGACGACGGCGCCGGCGTGCCCCTTGAAGCCGTGCGCCGCAAGGCGATCAAGCGCGGCTTGCTTGACCCCGATCAAGAGATCAGCGACCGCGACGTGCTGCAGTTCATCCTGCAACCGGGGTTTTCCACGGCGGAAAAGATCACCCAGATTTCCGGACGCGGCGTGGGCATGGACGTGGTGCATGAGGAAGTGCGCCAGCTCGGCGGTTCGATGGTGATCGACTCGATCCCGGGCGTGGGTGTGCATTTCAGGATTCGCCTGCCGTTTACCGTGTCGGTCAATCGGGCCCTGATGGTGCAATGCGCGGACGATCAATACGCGATTGCGCTCAATACCATTGAGGGCCTGGTGCGTGTGCTGCCCCATGAATTGGCGGGGCACTACCAGCAGGACCCGCCGCGCTATGAATACGCCGGCCAACGCTACGAACTGTTTTACCTCGGCGACCTGTTGCACACCGTCAGTCGCCCCAGGCTGCTCGGCCAGTACCAGCCGGTGCCGGTGTTGCTGATGCAGTGCAACGAGCGGCATGTGGCGGTGCATGTGGATGCCATGGCGGGGACGCGCGAGATCGTGGTCAAGGGCCTGGGGCCGCAGTTTGCCGGGGTGCAGGGCTTGTCCGGTGCGACGATCCTCGGCGATGGGCGCGTGGTGCTGATTATCGACCTGTTGGCGCACATCCGTGCGCGGCCACCGGCGTTGCCGGCGCAGTCGGTGGACACGCCACTGACCCTCAACGACCCGCTGAAAAAGCGCCCGCTGCTGGTGCTGGTGGTGGACGATTCGGTCACCGTGCGCAAAGTCACCAGCCGCCTGCTGGAGCGCAACGGCATGAACGTGCTGACCGCCAAGGACGGCATCGACGCCCTTGCCCTGCTCGAAGAACACACCCCGGACCTGATGCTGCTCGACATCGAAATGCCGCGCATGGACGGTTTTGAAGTGGCGATCCAGGTGCGCAACGACCCGCGCCTGATGCGCCTGCCGATCGTCATGATCACCTCGCGCACCGGCCAGAAACACCGCGACCGCGCCATGGCCATCGGCGTCAACGACTACCTCGGCAAACCGTACCAGGAGTCGGTATTGCTCGAGAGCATCGCTTACTGGAGCAAGTCCCATGCTTGACCACCGCACGAGCCAACTCACCGGGCTGTTGTTGCCGTTGGCTGATCGTCACCTGATCCTGCCGAATGTCGCGGTGGCCGAACTGATCGACTTCCAGCGCGGCGAACCGGCCAGCGATGCACCGCCGTGGTACCTGCGCCAAGTCACCTGGCGGGATCGGCACATACCCTTGATCAGCTTCGAAGCCGTGTGCGGCGAAGCCAGCGTGACCGGCGAACGCTCCAGGATCGTGGTGTTGAACGCCTTGGGCGGACGGCCGACGCTCAAGTTCATCGCAGTGGTGATCCAGGGCATTCCTCGCTCGTACAAACTCGACAGCGAATTGAGCTACGTGGACGTACCGCTGTGCCCGCTGGAACTGGCGGCGGTGCAGGTGGGCGAGCATGTGGCGAAGGTGCCGGACCTGATGGGGCTTGAAGCGCTGCTGGCCGAGTCCGGCCTGGCCTGAGCTTTGAGCGCTATGAAGATCCACTGTGGGAGGGGGCTTGCCCCCGATGACAGAGTGTCAGTTGATAAATCTCTGGCTGGCCCACTGCCATCGGGGGCAAGCCCCCTCCCACATTAAAGTATCGGTGTTTGACAGACTGCGGGTGGCTTCGGACTTTTCCTGCAAGATTTTGGGCCGTGCATGAACTTCTAAGGCGCTACTGAGCAAATGTGGGAGGGGGCTTGTAAGATGGAGTTGTTGTAGGCGAGTTCTGATTTGGATTAGGCGGGTATTCAGGCCGTAGTGGAGTGCTTAGTTTCTCCGTTCCTCACTGCCAGCAAGGACCCGCAAATGGCCTTAGTGTTAATGCCGCCGGATTTTGGATCATGGTGGGGCGGTGAGCCTATTGGTGATGACCCACGGGACCAATATTGGATAAGAAGAGGTATTGAATATGCCATTTCGCAAGGCCACTGAGCGCCTCATGCCTGTTCTGCGTAATTGCCTGCTTGTGGTCTGCCTGATCTATATCGGCGGCAGTTGGATCCTGTCGCCCGGAACACCCGACCTGGATGAAGTGGTGTTGAAGCATTCCCTGGGCAACGGTATGTCGATTTATGGTGCGCGAGATAGCCAAGGTGGTGCGACGGTGGGGTTTTCCTACAGGTACTACGTGCATAAGGATTTGGGAAGTGATCAGGAAATACTCAGCGCATTAGTATCTGCGCCTCCTTTTCTCAAAACAAAAGAGCCGGATGTTCAAGTCAATAATGAAGGGGGGGCTCTGCAGCTGGTTATTCAGGGAGAAGTGTATGAGTACCACAGTTATGCACTGGAAGGCCTGGGGAAGGTCAAGGTGATGATGGTGTTGTGATGGGCCAGCCTTCGGATTTTTCCTGCAAGATTTTGGGCCATGCATGAACTTCTCGGGGGCTGCTATCAAATGTGGGAGGGGGCTTGCCCCCGATAGCGGTGTATCTGCCAGAAATGTGTTAGCTGACCCACTGCTATGGGGGGGTAAGCCCCTCCCACTTTCTCCATTCTCAATCAATCCGCGCAAACCGCTCAATCACCGGCTGCTCCCGATGCTCGGCCTGCCACAAGTCGTAGGCACTCTGCATCGACAACCATAACTGGGCTGTACTCACACCGGCCCGTTCCAACCGGACGGCGAGGTCCGGGCTGACCGGGGCGTGGCCATGCAAGATCCTTGAAAAAGTCTCGCGGGCGAAGCCAAGACGTCGTGCCATTTCAGTAATGGTAATGCCCAAGGCAGGAATCACATCTTCAAGCAATATTTCACCTGGGTGAGGTGGGTTGTGCATACCCATATCAATGCCTCTACTCAGTGGTAGTCAAGATAGTCGACCAGTTCGACCTGGTCGTCGAACATCCGAAAAATGATGCGCCAGTTACCACTTTTCGGATGGGAAAGGCTAGAGAGGCGAGTTCCGAGCAACAACCTGAAAAGCCTGTCGGAGCATTCTTTGCTGCCTATCGGAAGGATGACATTGGGTGTGGCCTTCGGATTTTTCCTGCAAGATTTTGGGCCATGCATGAACTTGTGGTGAGAAGTCCGCGCGCCTAGTCTTCGTCACGTCATCGCAAAAAAGGGTGACACGGACGTGCAAGTCCGGTTACATGTCGGCGCACCAACGCCCATAGCCATTCAACGGGCGTTTTTTATGCCTGCTGTACGCGTTATGGCGGCTGTGCGTGGGAGATTCTTCGGGATCTGCCGGGGTCCGATATGCCCGGTCTTGCACACCTGCGCACAGCTGCCACCTTCATTCGCATGCAAGCGGAAGAGGGCAGTTTCCATCACATATCGGAGCTGTCAATCATGATCAAACCTACCCCCAATCCACCCCTCTTCACCGTAAACCCTCACCAAAACACCGAAACCCTGCTGGTCAACGCCAGCGAAACCCTGTCCTCCCTCAACGCGCTTACCTGCACCCTGGCCTTCGATCTGGACACCTCCCAGCGCGCCATCATGCTTGGAATTCAGCAGATGGCAGAGTTGGGTCAGTTGCTGGTCGATAGAGCGCTGGAGCAAGTCAGTCCTTCGCCGGAATTTTAAAGCGGTCCCAAATAGGGACTGATCGGTCCTTGTTTAGGACCGCTATCTAACAGGCGCCACAGAGCAAATGTGGGAGGGGGCTTGCCCCCGATAGCGGTGTATCAGCCACATATCTATTAGCTGACCCACCGCAATCGGGGGCAAGCCCCCTCCCACATTTTGAGTTTCATTACTCCCACCGTAATGATCCGTCGTCGGGCTTGATTGATGGCCTTCCGAATCACTCCTAAGGTAAAGCCCCACGACAGCAACCCCCCGTGGAGCAACCATGACAGCAACCATCACCCCCGACTCGCGCTGGACGCGGCGGCGCCACGAGAAGCAGCGGCGGCTCGGGCTGGTCAAGCAGTATGCAGACGGGGCGGTGTTGCCCAGTGACAAGATCGTCGAGGCCCTTGAAGCCTTGATCCTTCCCGGCGACCGCGTGGTACTGGAAGGCAACAACCAGAAGCAGGCCGACTTCCTCTCGCGCTCCCTGGCCAAGGCCGACCCGGCCAAGCTCCACGATTTGCACATGATCATGCCCAGTGTCGGCCGTTCCGAGCACCTGGATCTGTTTGAAAAAGGCATCGCCCGCAAGCTGGATTTCTCCTTCGCCGGCACCCAATCCCTGCGCATCAGCCAGTTGCTGGAAGATGGCCTGTTGGAAATCGGCGCGATCCACACCTACATCGAACTCTATGCGCGCCTGGTGGTGGACCTGATTCCCAACGTGGTGCTTTCAGCCGGCTTCATGGCCGACCGCGCCGGCAACATTTACACCGGCGCCAGCACCGAAGACACCCCCGCGCTGATCGAACCCGCGGCCTTCAGCGATGGCATCGTGATCGTGCAGGTCAACCAATTGGTCGACGACGTCACCGACTTGCCGCGCGTGGACATCCCCGCCAGTTGGGTGGATTTCGTGGTGGTGGCCGACAAGCCGTTCTATATCGAGCCGCTGTTCACCCGTGATCCGCGTCACATCAAGCCGGTACACGTGCTGATGGCGATGATGGCGATCCGTGGCATCTACGAAAAACACAATGTGCAGTCGCTCAACCACGGCATCGGCTTCAACACCGCCGCCATCGAACTGATCCTGCCCACCTACGGCGAATCCCTGGGCTTGAAGGGCAAGATCTGCCGCAACTGGACCCTCAACCCGCACCCCACGCTGATCCCGGCGATTGAAAGCGGCTGGGTGCAAAGCGTGCATTGCTTCGGCACCGAACTGGGCATGGAAAACTACATCGCCGCACGCCCGGATGTGTTCTTCACCGGCCGCGACGGCTCGATGCGCTCCAACCGCATGTTCTGCCAACTGGCCGGCCAGTACGCGGTGGACCTGTTTATCGGCGCCACCCTGCAAGTGGATGGCGACGGGCATTCCAGCACCGTGACCCGTGGCCGCCTCGCCGGTTTCGGTGGCGCGCCGAACATGGGCCACGACCCACGCGGTCGCCGCCACGGCACACCGGCCTGGCTGGACATGCGCCACGATGATGCGCCCGAAGCCTTGCTCGAACGCGGCAAAAAACTCGTCGTGCAAATGGTCGAGACCTTCCAGGAAGGCGGCAAACCCACCTTTGTCGACACCCTCGACGCGGTGGAAGTGGCGCGCAAAAGCGGCATGCCCCTGGCGCCGATCATGATCTACGGCGACGACGTCACCCACCTGCTCACCGAAGAAGGCATCGCCTACCTGTACAAGGCGCGTTCCCTGGAAGAACGCCAGGCAATGATCGCTGCCGTCGCCGGGGTCACCGCCATCGGCATGCGCCACAACCCCAAGGACACCGCCCGCATGCGCCGCGAAGGCTTGATTGCGCTGCCCGAAGACCTTGGCATTCGTCGCACCGACGCCACCCGCGAGCTGTTGGCCGCCAAGAGCGTGGCCGACCTGGTGGACTGGTCCGGCGGCCTGTACAACCCACCCGCCAAATTCAGGAGTTGGTAGATGCGCGCCCTCAAACTGCATGAAGTGAGCCTGGCCGATCGCCTGGCGGATAGGGCGGTCGATGCGCTGATCGACGAAGCGGATTTGTCGCCCAAGCCCGCCCTGGTAGACCGGCGAGGCAACGGCGCCCACACCGATTTGCACTTGGGCTTGATGCACGCCTCGGCGCTGTCGCTGTGGCCGATGTTCAAGGCAATGGCCGAGGCCGCGCTTGAAATCGGCGAAATCGGCCTGCCTCTGCGCGAAGCCCTCGGCCGTATTGGCCGCGAAGGCGAGCAAGCGATGCTCATTACCACCAACGGCGTAAATACTCATCGCGGTGCGATCTGGGCGCTCGGTCTGCTCACCGCCGCAGCGGCCCTGGACCCTGGCGGCGTTACGCTGAACGCGGCCAGATTGGCCTTGCTCGACGACCGACATGCGCCACAAACCCTGAGCCACGGCGCGCTGGTCGCCCAACGTTACGGCGCTCGCGGTGCCCGCGAAGAAGCGCAGTTGGGCTTCCCCTCGGTGACGCAACGCGGCCTGCCGCAACTGCACAAGAGCCGCCGGCAAAACGTCGGAGAACAGAACGCGCGCCTGGACGCCTTGCTCGCGATCATGACCGAACTGGCCGACACCTGCGTGCTCTACCGCGCCGGCTACGCAGGCCTGACCACCCTGCAACAGGGCGCCCAGGCCGTGCTGGACGCCGGCGGCAGCGCAACCCTGGCCGGCCGCCGCCAACTGCACGCGCTGGACCAACAACTGCTGGCCCTGAATGCCTCCCCCGGCGGCGCCGCCGACCTGTTGGCCGCCTGCCTGTTTATCGACCGCCTCGACGGAGCGTTGTGATGCAGACCCTATCCTTTGAATTCCCCGCCGGGCAGCCGCCAAAAGGCCGTGCGCTGGTGGGGTGCGTCGGCTCCGGCGACCTTGAAGTGCTGCTGGAACCGGGCACCGCCGGCACGCTGACCATCCAGGTACAAACCTCGGTCAATGGCGCCGAGCAACGTTGGCAGCACCTGTTCGAACGCATTTTCCAGGAACAGATGCCACCGGCCTTGAACATTGATATCCACGATTTTGGCGCCACGCCCGGTGTGGTGCGTTTGCGCCTGGAGCAAGGCTTCGAGGAGATCGGCCATGACTGATTGGCTCAACAAACACAGCTTCGTTGAACTCGGTGCTCGGCAGCGCGCCAAGGCGTTGCTGGATGCCGGCACCTTTCGCGAGCTGATCGACCCCTTTCAACGCGTCATGTCGCCGTGGCTCAGCCGCCAGGGCGTGGTGCCCCAGGCGGATGACGGGGTGGTCATCGCCAAAGGCAGCGTTGCCGGTCTGCCGGTAGTGATTGCCGCCATCGAAGGTAACTTCCAGGGCGGCAGCCTCGGTGAAGTCGGCGGCGCGAAAATCGCCGGAGCGCTGGAACTGGCCGCTGAAGATAACCGCAACGGCATCCCGACCCGCGCCGTGCTGCTGCTGGAAACCGGTGGCGTACGCCTGCAGGAAGCCAACCTGGGTCTGGCCGCCATTGCCGATATCCACGCCGCGATTGTCGACCTGCGCCAGTACCAGCCGGTAATCGGCGTGGTGGCGGGCAGTGTCGGCTGCTTCGGCGGCATGTCCATCGCCGCAGGGTTGTGCAGCTATCTGGTGGTCACCCGTGAAGCGCGCCTGGGCTTGAACGGCCCGCAGGTGATCGAGCAGGAAGCCGGGTTGGACGAATACGACTCCCGCGACCGGCCGTTTATCTGGAGCCTTACGGGGGGCGAACAGCGCTTCAACAGTGGGTTGGCCGACCGTTATGTGGCCGACGATGTGGCGCAGATCCAGCAGACCGTCAGCGCGCTGTTGCAGCAAGGCGCGCCCGAACAACACCGTAGCCGCCGCGCTGATTTTTATCTGGCGCGCCTGGCCGAACTGGACGCCACGGCGCAGATCGAACCGGCGACGGTGCGCACGCTGTATCAGGGAGAACGCCCATGAGAGGTTTGCAGTGGTTTAACGCGCTAAGCGCCGGCGCAACGCGGGTGCAAGGCTTGCCTGACTCGCTCAGGATCGCCGATGGCCAGTTGAACGGCCAGAGCGTGCGTTTTCTCGCCGTGGTCACCGACACGAACAACCGCTTCCCGCGCGCACGCAATGGCGAAGTCGGTTTGCTGGAAGGTTGGGGGCTCGCCAAGGCCGTCGATGACGCTATCGCCAGGGGTGACAAACGCCCGCTGATCGCCATCGTCGATGTACCCAGCCAAGCCTACGGTCGTCGCGAAGAAGCCCTCGGCATCCATCAAGCCCTGGCCGCCGCCGCCGACAGCTACGCCCGCGCCCGTCTGGCCGGACACCCGGTGATTGCGCTGCTGGTGGGCAAGGCCATGTCCGGTGCGTTCCTCGCCCACGGTTACCAGGCCAATCGCCTGATTGCCCTGCGCGACCCCGGCGTGATGGTGCATGCCATGGGCAAGGCCTCGGCGGCGCGGGTCACCCTGCGCAGCGTCGAAGAACTCGAAGCCCTGGCCGCCAGCGTGCCGCCGATGGCGTACGACATCGACAGTTATGCCAGCCTTGGGCTGCTCTGGGAGACGCTGACGGTCAGCCAGATTGAACAGCCCACGGCAGACGACGTGGCGCGGGTCAGCGATTGCCTGGTGAACGCGATCAAGGATATCGATGGCCCCAATCTGAGCGGGCGCCTGGGGGCGTCCAATCGTGCGGCGTCCAGCCACGTGCGTCAGCTGCTGCGGGAGCAATGGTGAACGCTCACGACTTGCTCTGGGGCATGACCCCGGCCCATCTGCCTGCCGATGCGCCCGGCTGGGTGGTGGATGCGCTCAGCGCCGGCCACCCGGTGGTGGTGCGTCGCGCCGTCGTCGCGCCGGGCCATGTGGCGGTCGGTGTAAGGGGACGTTTGCGCGAGCAGCGGTTTGCCGCGCAGATGCCGATTGCCGCGGTGCAACGGCGCGTGGCCCCCGAAGCCCTGCGGGACGTGACCTCGCCACGGGATGTGCCGGCGCTGCGGGCACTTGACCACCTACGGCCGCTGTTGGCGCATAACGACTGGGGCGTCAGCGGCAGTGCCGGATTCGAATTGGCCAGCGGCATCGAAGCGTTGCATGCCGCGAGCGATCTGGATTTGATCCTGCGCACCCCCGAGCCGCTTGAGCGTGACCAGGCGCACGCGTTATTGGCGATGCTCGATAGCGCACCGTGCGCCGTCGACCTGCAACTGCAAACCCCCGTCGGCGCTGTCGCCTTGCGTGAATGGGCGGGCGCGTCACGCCGGGTGCTGCTGAAAACCGCCGACGGGGCGCACCTTGTCGTCGATCCCTGGCAGGCGGTGGCATGAGCAGCTTGCTGGTATTTCCGGGGCAGGGCGCCCAGCGAGTCGGCATGCTCCAGTCGCTGCCCGTCGACGTCCTTGACGAGGCCAGCGCTGCCCTGGGTGAAGACGTGCGCCGGCTCGATTCGGCACAGGCCCTTGAATCGACGCGCGCCGTCCAGCTTTGCCTGTTGATGGCTGGCGTGGCGCATGCGCGTCTGTTGCAGCACGCGCCGGACTATGTGGCGGGCCTGTCCATCGGTGCCTATCCCGCCGCTGTCATCGCCGGCGCACTGGACTTTGCCGATGCCATCAAACTCGTCAGCCTGCGCGGCGAACTGATGCAAAGCGCTTATCCACAAGGCTACGGGATGACCGCGATCATCGGCCCGCAGTTATCCACTGTCGAAACATTGCTCGCCGAAATCCACAGCCCACAGACCCCGGTGTACCTGGCCAATATCAATGCCGATAACCAGACGGTCATTGCCGGCAGCGACGCGGCGATGAAGCGTGTCGCAGAACGTATCAAGGGCAACGGCATCGCCAGGCGCCTGGCGGTCAGCGTGCCGTCCCATTGCGCTTTGCTGGACGCACCGGCCAGGGTCCTCGCCCAGGCCTTCGTCCCGCTCAAGGCGCCGCGCATCACCTACCTGAGCAGCACTCGCGCGCGGCCTATCCACAACCCTGAGCAACTGCGCGATGACCTGGCCTTCAACATGTGCCGCGTCGTCGACTGGCGCGGCACCGTGCAAAGCGCCTACGAGCGTGGCGTGCGCCTGCAGATCGAAGTGCCGCCGGGCGCGGTGCTCACCGGCCTGTCACGTCGCGTGTTCGAACAAGGCACGGTGATCGCCTGCGAAGGCGCGCGCCTGGATACCTTGCAGGCCCTGCTGCAAGAGGAGGAGCGCCGCCACCGATAAAGCACGACCCAAGGCTTTCGAAGCACAACAACAACAATTTCGATCGAGCACTTTGAGGACAACAACAATGATTATTTACGGTGTGGCATTGCTGGCGATCTGCACGCTCGCGGGCGTGATCATGGGCGACATGCTCGGCGTGTTGCTGGGGGTCAAATCCAATGTGGGCGGCGTGGGCATCGCGATGATCCTGCTGATCTGCGCGCGGTTGTGGATGCAAAGGCGCGGCGGCATGACCAAGGACTGCGAGATGGGTGTGGGCTTCTGGGGCGCCATGTACATCCCCGTGGTGGTGGCGATGGCCGCGCAGCAGAACGTGGTCACCGCCTTGCACGGCGGCCCGGTGGCGGTGCTGGCGGCCATCGGTTCGGTGGTGGTGTGTGGTTGCACCATTGCCCTGATCAGTCGCACGCACAAGGGCGAGCCTTTGCCGCCCGAAGAGCCGCTGATCCTCGCTGCAGGAGGTCGCTGATATGTGGGACCTCATCGAAAAAGGTTTGGAGCACAATGGCCTGATCACCGCGTTCGCCTTTGTGGGCGTGGTGATGTGGATTTCGGTGGTGCTGTCCAAGCGCCTGACATTCGGACGCATCCATGGCTCGGCGATTGCCATCGTCATCGGCCTGGTGCTGGCCTGGGTTGGCGGCACGCTCACGGGCGGGCAGAAGGGCCTGGCGGACCTGGCATTGTTCTCCGGTATCGGTCTGATGGGCGGGGCGATGTTGCGGGATTTCGCCATCGTTGCCACGGCGTTTGAAGTGCAGGCCACTGAGGCGCGCAAAGCCGGGATGATCGGGGTGATTGCCCTGCTGCTGGGCACGATCCTGCCGTTCATCGTCGGTGCGAGCATGGCCTGGGCCTTCGGCTATCGCGATGCGGTCAGCATGACCACCATCGGCGCGGGCGCCGTGACCTACATCGTCGGCCCGGTGACCGGCGCGGCGATTGGCGCGACCTCGGATGTGATGGCGCTGTCGATTGCCACCGGGTTGATCAAGGCGATCCTGGTGATGGTCGGCACGCCGGTGGCGGCGCGCTGGATGGGCCTGGACAACCCGCGTTCGGCGATGGTGTTCGGGGGCCTGGCCGGCACCGTGAGCGGTGTGACGGCGGGGCTGGCGGCGACGGATCGGCGGTTGGTGCCGTATGGCGCGCTGACGGCGACGTTTCATACCGGCTTGGGCTGCCTGCTTGGGCCTTCGCTGTTGTATTTCATTGTGCGTGGGTTGGTCGGTTAGTTTTGGAGATGGTGGTGTTTGGTCGGGCGCCATCGGGGGCAAGCCCCCTCCCACATGTTGACCGCATTCTCATGTTGGAACTCGGTCAACTGTGGGAGGGGGCTTGCCCCCGATAGCGATCTCAAACCTGCCGATTGGCATACATCCGACACTCCGCCAACAACGCCAGCAAGTTCGGATCGCGCTCCTTGGCCTTCAGGAACACCACGCCGATATGCTGCTGCAACCGATACCTGGGCTGCAGCGGTATCAGCTTCACGCGGTTCTCGTACACCGCCGCGATCCGGCCCGGCAACAGCGCATAGCCCACCCCCGAGCTGACCATGCTCAGCAACGTGAAGATGTCATTGACCTGCATCGCCACCTTTGGCTCGAAGCCCGCCTGCTTGAATACCCGGTTGCCATCCTGATGGGTGGCGAAGCCTTGGGTGAGGGTGATGAAGGTGGCGTCGCGCACGTCGGCCAGGTCGATTTGCCGTTCGCGGTCGAAGGGGGAGTCGGCTGGGGTGGCGAGGAAGATGTCGTCGGAAAACAGCGCGATCTGTTCGCAGTCGGGGTCGTTGGCGTGCTCATCCAGGGAGATAAGGATGGCGTCCACTTCCATGTTCTTGAGCTTGTAGAGCAGGTCGAAGTTGGAGCCCAGGATCAGGTCGATATTCAGTTCGCTGCGGCGGATTTTCAGGCCCATGATCAATTGCGGCACGGTCTTGACCGTCAGCGAATACAGCGAGCCGAGCTTGAAACGTTCGGCGGAGAAACCGGCGGCTTCGCGGGTCAGGCGCACGCTGTCGACCACGTCGGCCACCAGCTTCTGCGCGCGCTCTTCGAGTACGTAGGCGCTTTCCAGCGGCGTCAGGTTGCGGCCCTCGTGTTTGAACAGCGGGCAGCGCAGGGCATTTTCCAGCGAATGAATGGCGCGGTGCACGCTGACGTTGCTGGTCTGCAATTCGGCGGCGGCGCGGGCCAGGTTGCCGGTGCGCATGAACGCCAGGAAGATTTCCAGTTTCTTGAGGGTGAATTCTTCGTCGATCAACATGGCCGTGGCTCTGGTTCGCATGCCCTCGATTGTGCCCGCAAAACGGCGCGGCGTCGTCGGAACGTCATAACGCGCTTGCACTCTGATGCGCAAGGCTGGACGCTTGTCCGCGTGTGCTTGGAGTTACAGGAGGTCGGTGACAGATGTACCACGGAGAACGATTCAACGCCTGGAGCCATTTGCTCGGTGCTGTCGCGGCGTGCATTGGCGCTGTGTGGATGTTGGTGGTGGCGAGCCTGGATGGCAGCCCCTGGAAGATCGTCAGCGTGGCGATTTATGGCTTTACGCTGATCGTGCTGTACAGCGCCTCGACGGTGTACCACAGCGTGCGGGGGCGGCGAAAAGAGATCATGCAGAAGGTCGATCACTTTTCGATCTACCTGTTGATCGCCGGCAGCTACACCCCGTTTTGCCTGGTGACGCTGCACGGGCCGTGGGGCTGGACGCTGTTCGGGATTGTGTGGGGGCTGGCGGTGATCGGCATTTTGCAGGAGATCAAGCCGCGCTCCGAAGCGCGGATTCTATCCATCGTGATCTATGCGGTGATGGGCTGGATCGTGCTGGTGGCGGTCAAGCCGCTGCTCGCCGCGCTGGGCACCGCAGGGTTTATCTGGCTGGCGTCGGGCGGGGTGTTGTACACCGTGGGGATTATCTTTTTTGCGTTGGAGGACCGCCTGCGGCACTCCCATGGGATCTGGCATTTGTTTGTGATTGGCGGCAGCCTGCTGCATTTTGTGGCGATCATGCATTACGTGCTTTGAATGTCAGAGGGGACAAGCCCTAATGTCATTCAGTTAAGGCTTTTTTGTAGGAGCGAGCTTGCTCGCGAAAAACTCACAGGCGCCGCGTTCATTCAGGAAGCACGCGTTATCGTTGACGTTTTTCGCGAGCAAGCTCGCTCCTACAGGGCTTGCGCCTCCCACAATGGGTGCTCTTAGAGACGTGCCAATAGTTCACAGGCGCGACTGCCGAAAATCTCCAGCAGCTTGGCCAGCATATGCGGCGGTGGCTCGTTGGCGCGGGTCAGGGCGTAGAGGGTGATGGGCAGCGGTGGGGTGAGCGTGCGGATCTGGGTGGTGGCCGTTGAGGCACCCAGCGCGGTGAACGGATCGATCACGGTCAGGCCGGCGCCGGATTCGACCATCGCACGCGCCAGGGAATAGGTTTGCACCGAGATCGTCACCCGGGGCGGCGGGTCGATATTTTCCAGGTAGCTGCCCAGCTTCGCCGCCAGCGGGTCGGCGCTGGACAGGCCGATCAACGGCGCTCCGGCCAGCTCGGCCAACGGCAAGGGCTGATGCCGTTCGGCATCCGGCCAATAGCCTTTGGACGCCAGCGCCACCAGTACACCGTTGGCCAGCACTTGGGTCGTCAGCCCGGGATGGCCGGAGAAGTTGAGCGTCAGCGCCAGGTCGATCTCGCGCATCAACAGCTTTTGCACCAACTCGCGGCTATGGTCGCTGGACAGTTCGCAGGCCATATCCGGGTAATCGCGTTTCCATTCCAGGATCGACGGCGGCAGCAGCGATAGCGCCAGCGTCGGAATCGCGCCGATGCGGATACTCTGCCCAGGTTCGCGGCGCAAGCTATTGGCCAGGCGCCTTACGCCTTGCAGGCTTGCGGTGACTTTCTCGACTTCACTCTCCAGCGCCAGCGCTTCCGGCGTGGGCTGCAATTTGCCGCGTACGCGCAGGAACAGCGCAAAGCCCAACTGCAATTCGGCGTGCTGCAACACCTTGGTCACCGCCGGTTGCGAGACATGCAGCAACTGCGCGGCGGCGCTGATGGAGCCCGTCTGGCGGATGGCCTGGAAGATTTCGATATGACGCAAGCGCATGGCAAGTCCATAACCTTTGTTTATAGGTGACCCATCTTTATTCATTGTCGGTGGTCTGTCACCTGCCCCTAGGCTTGAGGCTTCTTGATTCAGCGGCGGGCGGCGGAAATGGTGCACATCATTGGGGGTGGGGTGATTGGTCTGGCGAGCGCGTATGCGCTGGTGCGTGCGGGCCACGAGGTGACGGTGATCGACGCGCGCGAGACCCTGGGCAGTGAAACCAGCTTTGCCAATGGCGGGCAGTTGTCCTATCGCTACGTGGCGCCGCTGGCCGATGCCGGCGTGCCGCTTCAGGCCATCGGTTGGCTGTTGCGCGGTGACTCGCCGTTAAAGCTGCGCCCACGCCTCGACCCTCAGCAATGGCGCTGGATGGCCGCGTTCCTCGGTGCATGCCGTAGCTCGGTGAACACACGCAATGCCGCCCACCTGCTGCGACTGGCCTCCCTGAGCCAGCACACGTTGCAGCAATGGCGCGAGGATGATCACCTGGACGGCTTCGACTGGCGGCGCAACGGCAAACTGGTCACCTTTCGCAACGCCAGCTCATTTGCGCATGCCCGCAGCAAGGTCACCGATATCCTTCAGCAGCAGGTGCTGTCGGCCGCCGATTGCGCACGCCTGGAGCCGGCGCTGGCGGGCGGTGGTTTTGTCGGCGGGATCTACACGCCGAATGAGGAGGTGGCTGATTGTCATGCTTTCTGCCAGCGCTTGGCGGCGCGGCTTGACGCGTCCGGGCGCTGCCGCTTTTTGCTGGGGCGCAAGGTCACCGGCATTCGCCACGCTGACGGTGCGGTGCAGGCTATCGAACTGGGCGCTGAGGTGGTGCCGGTCGAGCATCTGGTACTGGCGGCCGGTTATCGCAGCGCCGAGTTGGGTGTGCCGCTGCCGCTTTACCCGCTCAAGGGTTACAGCCTCAGTGTGCCGATTGGCGCGCAGCACCAGGCGCCGAACGTGAGCATTACCGACTACGACCGCAAGATCGTCTATGCGCGCATCGGCGAACAACTGCGGGTGGCGGCCATGGTGGATATCGTCGGCTTCGATGCCAGCCTTGAACCCAAGCGCCTGGCGCTGATGAAACGCCAGGCACTGGAGACATTTGCGCAGGCTGGCGATTACGCCAGTGCGGTGGAGTGGGCGGGTATGCGCCCGGCCACCCCCACTGGCGTGCCGCTGATTGGTGCCAGCGTGTATCGCAACCTGTGGCTGAACCTGGGCCACGGCGCCCTTGGTTTTACCCTGGCCTGCGGCAGCGGCCAGTTGCTGGCTGAGTTGATCGGACAACACGCGCCTTCCATTGATATGCAGGGCCTTGCGCCCCGCGCCGCATGAGGATGTACGGATGACCATCACCCGAATAAGCAGCAATGAGCGCCTCTCGGGCGCAGTGACCTTCAAGGACCTGGTTTTCCTCTCGGGCCAGGTGCCCGGTGATGGCCAGGACGTGGCGACACAAACCCGGGAGGTGCTGACCAGGATCGATGCGCTGCTGGCCCAGGCGGGCAGCGATAAGGATCATCTGCTCAACGCAACGATCTATTTGAAAGATATCGGCAGCGGTTTTGCACCGATGAACGAGGTGTGGTCCGCCTGGCTTTCACCGGGCATGGCGCCGACGCGCACGACCCTTCAAGCGGAACTGGCGCGGCCGAGTGTGCTGGTGGAAATCAGCGTGATTGCTGTACGTAAATAATCGAAAAACCAACGGAGAATAACAATGAAAAAAAGCCTGTTGACCGGCTGCACCCTCGCGCTTTTGCTGGGCGCACAAGCCCATGCGAACCAAGCGCCGTTGGACGGCACGCTGGGCAAGATCGCTAACGCCAAGTCCATCACATTGGGCTATCGCGATGCGTCGGTGCCGTTTTCCTACGTGGGGGATAACAGCGGCAAACCCATGGGCTACTCGGTGGAGCTGGCAGATAAGATCGTCGAGCGCATCCAGCAGAAAATCGGGGTGGGCACGCTCAATGTGAAGTACAACCTGGTGACCTCCCAAACCCGTATCCCGCTGGTGCAAAACGGCACTGTCGACCTGGAATGCGGTTCTACCGGGGTGACGGCCGAACGGCAGAAGCAGGTGGCGTTTTCCTACGGGTTTATCTACGTGAAGGGGCAATTGCTGACGGCCAGGGACAGTGGTATCCAAGGCTTTGCTGATCTTGCGGGCAAGAACGTGGTGACCACCGCGGGTACCACCAACGAGCGTTTCCTCAAAAGCTACAACGCCGAGCACAAGGCCAATATGTTCGTGATCAGCGCCAAGGACCATGGCGAAGCCTTCAAGATGCTCGAGACCGGCCGTGCAGCGGCGTTCTATATGGATGACGCGTTGCTTTACGGCGAGCGCGCCAAGGCCAAGGATCCGCACAATTGGGTGGTGGTGGGGGAGGAGCAGTCGCGGGAAATCTACAGCTGCATGGTGCGCAAGGACGACCCGCAGTTTCTTGCGGTGGTCAACGAAGCGTTGGGCGACCTGTACCGCTCGGGTGAAATTAACGGGATCTACCAGCGTTGGTTCGAACAGCCGATTCCGCCCAAGGGCCTGAACCTGGAATTCCCGATGACCAGCGAGTTGAAAGCGATTATCGCCAAGCCGGTCAGCGACCCGGTGGAGTAAGAAGTGCCACCCAGGATCGTTCCCACGCAGAGCGTGGAACGATCACTGGGAGGCTTAGAAGTCGCCCCACAATTGCTGAGCCACGGACAGCGCCACCACCGGGGCGGTTTCAGTGCGCAGAACCCGTGGGCCGAGGCGGGCGGCGTGGAAGCCGGCGCCTTGGGCGGTGTCGACTTCGCCGTCGGTCAAACCGCCTTCAGGGCCGATCAGGAAGGCCAGGCTTGAAGGCTTGGCATGGCTGACCATCGGCTCGGCCACCGGGTGCAGCACCAGCTTCAAATCCGCCTCGGTCTGTTTCAACCAGTCCGCCAGCAACAGCGGCGGGTGAATCACCGGCACCGTTGAACGCCCGCATTGCTCACAGGCGCTGATCGCCACCTGGCGCCAGTGCAGCAGGCGTTTGTCGGCGCGTTCGTCCTTGAGGCGCACTTCGCAGCGCTCGCTGAAAATCGGGGTGATGGCGTTGACGCCCAGTTCGGTGGCTTTCTGGATCGCCCAATCCATGCGTTCGCCCCGGGAAAGGCCTTGCCCCAGGTGGATGTGCAGCGGCGATTCGGCCTGGCCGTTGAAGCGTTGCGTCAGTTGCACGGTGACGCGTTTTTTACCGACTTCCAGCAGGCTGCCGAGAAACTCCTGGCCGGAGCCATCGAACAGTTGCACGGCGTCGCCTTCGACCATGCGCAACACACGGCTGATGTAATGCGCCTGGGCTTCGGGCAGCTCAAGGTCGCCGAGGCTCAGCGGGGTGTCGGTGAAAAAGCGGGACAGTCTCATTTCTGTTCTCTGGAAAAATTATGCATACACACGTTCTGTCTTTCTGTAGGAGCGAGCTTGCTCGCGAAAAACGTATACCCGACGCCGTAATGTGCCTGGAATACCTTCGCGAGCAAGCTCGCTCCTACAGGGATTTTGGACACTATCCCGGATCACGGAAACCTGGGTGAAAATCCTTCGGCACGGCAACGCTGACCTGGCTGTTGGTGGCGATATCGATGCCTTCACTCGCAACCTCGGCAAGGAAATCAATCTGCTCCGGGGTAATCACATACGGCGGCAGGAAATACACCACGCTGCCCAGCGGTCGCAACAACGCGCCACGTTCCAGGGCATGTTCGAACACCTTCAGGCCTCGGCGTTCCTGCCAGGGGTAGGGGGTCTTGGTCGCCTTGTCCTGCACCATCTCGATGGCCAGCACCATGCCAGTCTGGCGCACTTCCGACACGTGCGGGTGGTCCACCAGATGGGCCGTGGCGCTGCCCATGCGCTGGGCCAGGGCCTTGTTGTTTTCGATCACGTTGTCTTCTTCGAAGATATCCAGGGTCGCCAGCGCCGCCGCGCACGCCAGCGGGTTGCCGGTGTAGCTGTGGGAGTGCAGGAAGGCGCGCAGGGTCGGGTAGTCGTCGTAGAAGGCGTCGTACACGTCATCGGTGGTGACCACGGCGGCCAGCGGCAGGTAGCCGCCGGTCAGGGCCTTGGACAGGCACAGGAAATCCGGGCGGATGCCGGCCTGTTCGCAGGCGAACATGCTGCCGGTGCGGCCAAAGCCCACGGCGATTTCGTCGTGGATCAGGTGCACGCCGTAACGGTCGCAGGCTTCGCGCAGCAGTTTGAGGTACACCGGGTGATACATGCGCATGCCACCGGCGCCCTGGATCAACGGCTCGACGATCACGGCGGCGACGCTGTCGTGGTGGTCGGCCAGGGTCTGTTCCATCGCCAGGAACATCGTGCGCGAGTGTTCTTCCCAGCTCATGCCCTCGGGGCGCAGGTAGCAGTCGGGGCTCGGCACCTTGAGGGTGTCGAGCAGCAGCGCCTTGTAGGTTTCGGTGAACAGCGGCACGTCACCCACCGACATCGCGGCGATGGTTTCGCCGTGGTAGCTGTTGGTCAGGGTGACGAAGCGCTTTTTGTTAGGCAGGCCACGGTTGAGCCAGTAGTGGAAGCTCATCTTCAGCGCGACTTCGATGCACGACGAGCCATTGTCGGCGTAGAAGCAGCGAGTCAGGCCTGCGGGCGTCATGGCCACCAGGCGTTCGGACAGCTCGATCACCGGCTGGTGGCTGAAACCGGCGAGAATCACATGCTCCAGTTGGTCGACCTGGTCCTTGATGCGCTGGTTGATGCGCGGGTTGGCGTGACCGAACACGTTGACCCACCAGGAACTGACGGCATCGAGGTAGCGCTTGCCCTCGAAGTCCTCCAGCCATACGCCTTCACCGCGTTTGATCGGCACAAGGGGCAATTGCTGGTGGTCTTTCATCTGGGTGCAGGGATGCCACAGCACCGCGAGGTCGCGTTGCATCCACTGGTTATTCAAGCCCATCGGTGATCTCCTCGAAGCGGTCCTGCAACCTGCGCAGGTGAAACAATCGCGCAAGCCTATGCAATGGTGACGTGGGTCACAAGCCATTGTGGGGAAAATCGCGGTAAATGCAGGACGGTCTGTCACGTTTGTTGGGAATAGTCTTAATCCCTTGTTAACTTATGATGCATAGCCTTCAGATCGGCTTTCTCGATATTTCAAAGCAAAATTTTCCGCTTTAATTCGATAGGTAAAGCGCTAGTCTTGGGCACAGTTCTTACGGGATTAAGTACATGCAGCTACGCAACTCACCGGCCCGCTATGGCTGGGTCAGCATGGTTTTGCACTGGGGCGTGGCCCTGGTGGTGTTTGGATTGTTCGCCCTGGGCCTGTGGATGGTCGGCCTCGATTACTACAGCGCCTGGCGCAAAGACGCGCCGGACCTGCACAAGAGCATTGGCATCACGCTGTTCGCCATCATGCTGGTACGCATTGTCTGGCGCCTGGTCAGCCCGCCGCCGCCGCCGTTGGCCAGCTACAGTCGCCTGACCCGCATCGGCGCCGCGTTTGGTCACGCGTTCCTGTATCTCGGGTTGTTTGCCGTGATGATTGCCGGTTACCTGATTTCCACCGCAGACGGTGTCGGTATTCCGGTGTTTGGCCTGTTTGAAATTCCTGCCGTGGTTTCCGGTCTACCGGACCAGGCAGATACCGCCGGCTGGGTGCATTTGTACCTGGCCTGGGTGCTGGTGGTGTTCGCCGGCTTGCACGGCGTGGCGGCACTGAAACACCATTTTATCGATCGTGATGCGACCCTGACGCGAATGCTGGGGCGCAAAGCCTGATGTTCAACCTCGACTCACAAGGAATAGAAAACATGTTGAAGAAGACACTCGCCGCTTTGGCAATCGGTACCGCCCTGCTGTCTGCCGGCCAGGTAATGGCTGCTGACTACAAGATCGACAAGGAAGGCCAGCACGCCTTCATCGATTGGAAAATCAGCCACCTGGGCTACAGCTACATTTACGGTACCTTCAAGGACTGGGATGGCACCTTCAGCTGGGACGCAGCCAAGCCTGAAGCCAGCAAAATCGCCGTCGACGTGAAAACCGCCAGCCTGTGGTCCAACCACGCTGAACGTGACAAGCACATCGCCAGCAAAGACTTCATCGACGTGGCCAAGTTTGCCGACGCCAAGTTCGTGTCCACCGCCGTTAAACCCACCGGCGAAAAAACCGCTGACGTGACCGGCGACCTGACCTTCCACGGCGTGACCAAGCCGGTGACCTTCAAGGCCACCTTCAACGGTGAAGGCAAGGATCCATGGGGCGGCGAACGTGCCGGCTTCAACGCCAAGACCACGATCGACCTGAACGACTTCGGCGTGAAAGGCCCAGGCCCGACTTCGCAGACTGTCGACCTGGACATCACGCTGGAAGGCGTGAAACAGAAGTAATGCTTCGTATGTAGGAGCGAGCTTGCTCGCGACAAACGTCAACGATGACGCGTGAAACCTGGATGTACGCGGTGTCTGTGAGTGTTTCGCGAGCAAGCTCGCTCCTACAGTTTAAAAGCAAAAAAATGCCCCGTCTCGAAAGAGGCGGGGCATTTTTTATGGCGCTTTGAAACTCAGCGGTTGCGGGTCAGCAGCGCTGGTTTTTCACCACGAGGACGGCCAGGCAATTGATCCAACTGCTCGGGTGTCGGGAAGCGATCCGCTTTCGACTCCTTGTGGATAATTTTCGGCGCCGGGCCGCCGCGCGGGTTTTGCACTGCTGGCTCGGACGAACGTGGCTGCTCGTCACGGGCCGGGCGGCGGTTGTTGCTGCGCGAGTCTTCGCGACGGGCCTGACCGTCACGCGGTGCACCGTTACGCGGGCCGCTGCGCTTGGCCGGCGGCGTACCGGTGGTGCCACCGCTGCTGTTGCGCGGGCCATTCTGACGAGCGCCCTGTGGCTGGCCGCCACGTGGTGCCGCTGCGCCTGCGCCTTGTGCCGGGGCGCCTGGGCGACGGCCGCGGCCCTGTGCAGGCTTGGCCTGTGGCACGTAGTCGACGCGGTTACCGAAGTTATCCACATCGTCGTCGAGGAATTCGTCCGGGGCACGATCGGCTGCAGCACGTGGCGGCTGGCTCGGCTGGCGCTGTTCGCGGGCCGGGGTGCCTTCACGTGGCTTCTGCTCGCGGGCCGGGCGTTCGCCACGGCTGCTGGTCGCGGTTTTTTCCTTGCCCTTGTCCTTGCCCTTGTCGCGACGACCACCGCCACCACCGCCGCCGTTCGGGCCATCGCCCTTCGGACCACGTGGGTTGCGTGGGTTACGCACGTCCGGACGCTCGCGCGCTTCTGGCTTTTCGGCCTCCACGGTGCTGGCATCGAAGCCCATCAGGTCGCCGTCGGCGATTTTCTGCTTGGTCATGCGCTCGATGCTTTTGAGCAGTTTTTCTTCGTCCGGCGCGACCAGGGAAATGGCCTCGCCCGAACGACCGGCACGGCCTGTGCGGCCGATACGGTGCACGTAGTCTTCATCGACGTTTGGCAGCTCGAAGTTGACCACGTGCGGCAGTTGGTCGATGTCCAGGCCGCGAGCGGCGATATCGGTGGCGACCAGGATGCGTACGGAACCGGCCTTGAAGTCAGCCAGGGCCTTGGTGCGTGCGTTCTGGCTCTTGTTACCGTGGATGGCAACGGCGGTGAGGCCATGCTTGTCCAGGTACTCGGCCAGGCGGTTGGCGCCGTGCTTGGTGCGGGTGAACACCAGCACCTGTTCCCACGCGCCGTGGGTGATCAGGTGCGCCAGCAGCGAGCGCTTGTGGCTGGCGGCCAGACGGAAGACGCGTTGTTCGATACGCTCGACCGTGGTGTTGGGCGGCGTGACTTCGATGCGCTCCGGGTTGTGCAGCAACTTGCCGGCCAGGGCGGTGATGTCCTGGGAGAACGTTGCCGAGAACAGCAGGTTCTGACGTTTGGCCGGCAGGCGCGCGAGCACTTTTTTCACGTCATGGACAAAGCCCATGTCGAGCATGCGGTCGGCTTCGTCCAGCACGAGGATTTCCACGTGGGACAAATCGACGCTGCCCTGGCCGCACAGGTCGAGCAAACGACCCGGGCATGCCACCAGCACGTCGACACCACGGGACATGGCCTGAACCTGAGGGTTCATGCCGACGCCGCCGAAGATGCAGGCGCTGACGAACTTCAAGTCGCGGGCATACAGCTTGAAGCTGTCGTGCACTTGGGCGGCGAGTTCGCGGGTGGGGGTCAGGACCAGTACGCGTGGTTGGCGCGGGCCGTGACGCTGGGATTTGTCCGGGTGACCGTTGGGGAACAACCGCTCCAGAATCGGGAGGGCGAAACCACCGGTTTTACCGGTACCTGTCTGCGCCGCAACCATCAGGTCGCGACCTTGCAACACGGCGGGAATGGCCCGCTGTTGCACCGGAGTAGGCTCGGTATAGCCCGCTGCCTCGATGGCGCGGACTAAAGCCTCGGAGAGACCGAGGGAAGCAAAGGACATGAGTAATCCTGTTTTAGTTAGGGCTTGGCCCAAAGGGATAATCTTGCCGGGCGTGAATGGCGCTTAGGGGAGCGTAATCCCGTCCGGTCCTGCTGTGTCTGGCGGGCACTCCACCGGCTCGCGCGGGCTGCAAAGCTGCGCTGTAGCGGGGTTGGGTGCCTTTTTCAAGACCCGAGCGGCCGGGCGTAAGCCTGGCGGAAAGGCCGGAGTATAACAGAGCAATCACTGTACGCTGCTTTCCTGCTGCTCAACGGTGTAATCGAACGCGTTGATCGGGGTCGTTTGTGCCTGGATACCGCCGTATTTGGCGCTCAACGCGGCATAGGCCGGCTCTTGCTTGAAGCGCCTGAGCTCGGCGGCGAAGCGCTGGACCAGCAAATCCATGCCCGCACCACGGCGCACGGCAAGAAACTGCGGCTGGCGGCTGACCACCACGGGCGCCTGGCTGACCTTGCCCTCCAGGCCCAATTGTTTGATCAGGTGCTGCCCCACGCGACGGTCAGTGACCACCATGTCGATGCGCCCCAGCATGAGCTTGCCGAAGTTGGCTTCATGGCTGGGGCCCGGTTCACGCGCGAAAGCGTTGGAGGCACTGAATGCCTCGCCATACAGGTAACCGGGCGAGACGCCGACGGTCAGGCCGCGCAGGTCGTCAAGGGTTTCGGCGGGGTGAGGGCGCTCGTTGGCATAGAACAGCACGAACTCGACCGCCGACAAGGGTTCGCTGGGGTAGAGCAGCAAGGCGTCGCGCTCGTGGCTGTGGAAAATATCCAGCGCGCCGTCGGCGTGGCCCTGGTCGAGCATGGCCAGGCAACGCTTCCAGGGCAGGAACTGCCATTGCACATCCACACCGAGGCGCTGGAACACGACCACCGTGGTTTCATAGTCCAGGCCACGCATGGTGCCGTTGTCGTCGTAGACATAGGGCGCCCATGGCTCGGTGACAATGCGCAATTTCTCGCCATGGGCCGCCAGGCTCAGGCAAGTGAAAAGCGCAGCGATCAACAACTTGAAAGTGACGGGCATACCCGGAGGTTACGACGCTCCCGGCATAAAGAGAAGCTCTGGCACGCGCTTTGGCGGGCGGGCTTATTTTGCCGGTGCGTCCATCAGGTGGGCATGGATCGCGGCACGGCGCTCGCCGAGAATCAGGCGCACCACCGGGTTGGCGAACCAGTGTTCGAGTTGGTGCGCGTCAATCGGACGCTGCTGGCGCTCTTCCTGGTTTTGTCGCGCCTTGTCCCACCAAACCGGGCCACAGGCCTGGTCGAACTCGTTTTCGTGTTCATAGCAACCGTAGAGAATCTCGCGGATGAACTGCTGCTGGTGCCTGGGCAGCAACAGGGTAATCAGCTTGTACAGCGTGCGCTGCAAACGCGGCGGGCGCGGCAGGTGGGCGGAGACCTGGCGCGTGTCGGCCAGGGCCAGCGCACTGGTGGGCGCGGCGGCGTGCTTGGCGATCCAGGCCTTGACCTTGGCGCGAAACAGCTGCTTGCGGCTCCAGTAATGGTGGATCAGGTCCGGACACTCGCGCACGTTGAGCGTGCGATAGGCGGCGATGGACAGGCAGAACTCTTCCAGGGTGTAGGCGCCCTGGGCATGGGGGAACAGTTCATCCATCAACTCGATGGAACGGTCGAGGATGTGCGCGTCCTGTTGGGTCAGGCCCATCACGCCGGAGTTGAGGGTCATCATGTCGTCATCGGCCACGCCCATGTCGAGCAGGCGCTGGTGAAGCGCGGTGTAGAGAATGCTTTCGTGGTTGTCGCCGTACCGGGTGTAGAAGGCGTTGCACAGCAGCGTGCCCGGCTGCATGCGCTCGAACAAGGCCAGGGGGGAGCGGTGAAAAAACGTGTCGGTGTCGATCAGCAGCGCCACCGGCGATTCCTGCAGCACCTGGCGCAGCACCACGTGCTTGGTGCGAAAGTGATAACCGTGGGGTTCGCTCCAGCGTTTGCGGGTGGCTTCGTCCAGGGGGCGCACGCTTACCGGCAGCAGGCGATAGGGTTCGGGGTTGTCGCTGAATACCTGGATGTCCACGGCCGCATCGGGGTCGTCTTGCAGGAAGGCCAACGCGCTGGCGATGCTGAATACCGCTTCCTGGTGATAGGTCTCGGCGCCGAAGACCAGGTAGACCAGTTGCGGACGGGAAGTGGAAGGCACTGTATTCATGGACTGCGGGGTTCCCCTTGGATACCTGAAACGACAACGTAAAACGACAAAGGCCCTCGTCTGAACGAGGGCCTTGGCACCACCGGACAAGCCTTAGCGTGGCAGCTTGAGGTTGTTCCAGACGGCCAGGCTGGGTTCAGCCTGGTTCAGGGTATAGAAGTGCAACCCTGGCGCGCCACCTTGCAACAATTGCTCACACATCTCGGTGATGACCTGCTCACCGAACGCCTGGATGCTTTTGACGTCGTCGCCATAGGCTTCCAGCTGCTTGCGCACCCAGCGTGGAATCTCGGCACCGCAGGCGTCGGAGAAGCGCGCCAGCTTGCTGTAGTTGGTGATCGGCATGATGCCCGGCACGATCGGGATGTTCACCCCCATGGCCTGTATACGTTCGACGAAGTAGAAGTAGCTGTCGGCGTTGAAGAAGTACTGGGTGATCGCGCTGTTGGCGCCGGCATTGGCCTTGCGCACGAAGTTCTTGAGATCGTCTTCGAAATTGCGCGCCTGGGGGTGCATCTCCGGGTATGCGGCCACTTCGACATGGAAGTGATCGCCGCTTTCTTCGCGGATGAAGCTCACCAGGTCGTTGGCGTAGCGCAGCTCACCGCTGGCCATGCCCATGCCGGACGGCAGGTCGCCACGCAGGGCCACGATGCGCTTGATGCCGGCGGCCTTGTATTGGGTCAGCAGGCCGCGCAGGTCGGCTTTGCTGTCGCCCACGCACGACAAGTGCGGAGCGGCGGGAACGTTGACTTCACTTTCCAGCTGCAACACGGTGTTGATCGTGCGGTCACGGGTCGAACCGCCGGCGCCGTAAGTGCAGGAGAAGAAGTCGGGGTTGTAGCTGGCCAGCACCTTGGCGGTGGCCATCAGTTTTTCATGCCCAGCATCGGTCTTGGTCGGGAAGAACTCGAAGCTGTAGCGACGGTCTTGGGACATGGTAATACCCTTTGAAACTCGGAAGCCGACTGTGCAACCCACCTGCACTGTAGGAGCGAGCTTGCTCGCGAAGAACCTGAGAGCGCCGCTGTAAACCAGAAGCGCTGCGTCATCGTTGGCGTTCTTCGCGAGCAAGCTCGCTCCTACAGGTAGAGCAGGTGGAGCTGATTACTTAGTAACGATAAGCGTGCGGCTTGAACGGACCTTCAACGGTCACGCCGATGTAGTCGGCCTGGGTCTTGGTCAGTTGGGTCACAACGCCGCCGAAACCGCGAACCATTTCCAGGGCCACTTCTTCGTCGAGTTTCTTCGGCAGTACTTCCACGGTCAGGCGCTCGGCTTTCTGGGCGGGCGACAGGTCGGCGTACTTCTGCTGGAACAGGAAGATCTGCGCCAGTACCTGGTTGGCGAACGAGCCATCCATGATGCGGCTTGGGTGACCGGTGGCGTTGCCCAGGTTAACCAGGCGGCCTTCGGCCAGCAGGATCAGGTAGTCATCGTTCTGCGGGTCGAAATCGCCGGCGCCGGTACGGTGAACCTTGTGGACCTGCGGCTTCACTTCTTCCCATGCCCAGTGCTTGCGCATGAAAGCGGTGTCGATTTCGTTGTCGAAGTGACCGATGTTGCAGACCACTGCGCGTTTTTTCAGGGCCTTGAGCATGTTCGCGTCACAGACATTCACGTTGCCGGTGGTGGTGACGATCAGGTCGATCTTGCCCAGCAAGGCCTTGTCGATGCTCGCTTCGGTGCCGTCGTTGATGCCGTCGATGAACGGCGACACCAGTTCGAAACCGTCCATGCAGGCTTGCATGGCGCAGATCGGGTCAACTTCAGACACCTTGACGATCATGCCTTCCTGGCGCAGGGACTGGGACGAACCCTTGCCCACGTCGCCGTAGCCGATCACCAGGGCTTGCTTGCCCGACAGCAGGTGGTCGGTGCCGCGCTTGATCGCATCGTTCAGGCTGTGACGGCAGCCGTACTTGTTGTCGTTCTTGCTCTTGGTCACCGAGTCGTTGACGTTGATGGCCGGGATTTTCAGCTCGCCCTTGGCCAGCATGTCCAGCAGACGGTGCACGCCGGTGGTGGTTTCTTCGGTCACGCCGTGGACGCGGTCGAGAATCTGCGGGTATTTCTTGTGCAGCAGCTCGGTCAGGTCGCCGCCGTCGTCAAGGATCATGTTGGCATCCCAAGGCGCGCCGTCCTTGAGGATGGTTTGCTCCAGGCACCACTCGTACTCTTCTTCGGTTTCGCCTTTCCAGGCGAATACCGGGATACCGGCGGCGGCGATAGCGGCAGCCGCCTGGTCCTGGGTCGAGAAGATGTTGCACGACGACCAACGCACTTCGGCACCCAGGGCAACCAGGGTTTCGATCAGCACGGCGGTCTGGATGGTCATGTGGATGCAGCCGAGAATCTTCGCGCCCTTGAGCGGCTGCTCAGCGGCGTACTTGCGGCGCAGGCCCATCAGGGCTGGCATTTCGGATTCGGCGATAAAGGTTTCGCGACGGCCCCAGGCGGCGAGGGACATGTCGGCGACTTTGTAGTCGGTGAAATCTGCAGGCGTGTTGACAGCGCTCATGAAGAGCCTCCATTCGTAGTGTGCGAATGGGCGCCGTTGTGCGTTTAGTATCCAGCTGCAAGACCAGGCCGGACAACGCCCCATCCGAGCCTGACAGGCCAAGCCTGCTGCAGCGCCCCTCGGACAGGTGGCGGGAGAACGGTATCAACTGAAGATGACCGTTTTGAAACGGGGGCGATTATAGCCGTGTATGCGGCACTTCCCAAGCCTTTCCGTCGGCGGCATGAAGATCGCTCATGGGGGTGATAGCCAATGGCTCATAGAGCTTGGCTCCGGGCTCTGCCATGATGTTACCCATCATTTCGCAAGACGCTTTGGAGTGACCATGAACTTCCACACCCGCAAATGGGTAAAACCCGAAGACCTAAACCCCAACGGCACCCTGTTCGGTGGCAGCCTGCTGCGCTGGATCGACGAAGAAGCGGCTATCTACGCGATCGTGCAATTGGGTAACCAGCGCGTCGTGACCAAGTACATTTCCGAAATCAACTTTGTCAGCGCCTCGCGCCAGGGCGATATCATCGAGCTGGGCATCACCGCCACCGAGTTCGGGCGTACCTCCATCACCCTCACGTGTGAAGTGCGCAACAAGATCACCCGCAAGAGCATCCTGACCGTGGAGAAAATGGTCTTCGTCAACCTCGGTGAAGATGGCCTGCCGGCGCCCCATGGTCGCACTGAAATCAGATACGTGAAGGATCAGTTCAAGGAAGACAGTCTGTCCGAGTGACGACGTAGCGGTGTGATTTGCTTTACCAAATCATTCCGTACGGATCGTCACGAGACGCTTTCATCACTCAGGCTCACACCCTATGGAGAGCCTGTGTATGCAAGTGTTCAGTTCAAGTGCCCGGATTCAGCACTCATTGGATAACGAGGTCAAGCCAGCGGCCACGCCCGGCGCCAAGATGCCTCTGCTGGAGGGGGTGGGCGAGCGCAATGTGACGCTGCTGCGTGATGACCGGGGACGGGTCGAAGTGATTTTGTCGGCGGCGCCTGCCACCAGCCTGGTGCTCAGCGGCGGAGGAGCCAAGGGCATCGCTTTTTCGGGGGTGGTGCAGGCCCTTGAGCAGGCGGGAAAGCTGCAAGGCATCCAATTGGCTTGCGGCTCATCCGCCGGCGCGATTTCGGCGGCGTTGATCGCCAGTGGCTTGGGGGCGGCAGCCTTCGACAGGTTATGCGATAGCATTGATCTGCCGAGCCTGCTCAACAGCACGGATACCGTGACGGCGTGGATGCAGGACGCCAGTAGCACACTCGGCACACTCATCGGCCGCTTGCCCGGCCCCGTCGGCCATGTGTCTCAGTTATTGGTGACATTGTTGCCGCGCCTGCAAACTGAAGCCTGTCCTCTGGAGGAAATGATCCGAAATGAGTCGCGTCGGTCGCTGCTTGCGCATATCGCGCAAAGCCCTCGGGACACCCGGCCCGCGCAAGTGATGAAGATTGCCGACAAGTTGAGTGCCGGCAGCGCACCGACGTTCGGTGACCTTGAGGTGTTGAACCGGTATATCCCCGCGATCAAGCAACTGAGTATCACCGGCACCGGTATGTTTGCCGAGCGCCCGCAGTTGGTGGTGTTCAATGCCGATTTGACCCCACAGATGGACATCGCTCGGGCGGCGCATATTTCCGGTTCCTTGCCGGTGGTGTTCAAAAGCCCCGTGGAACAAGGTCATGGCTTCCAGGCCTCAGGTGAAATCACCGCCTTCAAGGACGGTGGCTTATTGCTCAATACCCCGGCGCCGGGAGTGGTGCACAGGTCATTTCCCGATAGCCCCTTGAACAAGCCTGAAGCGTTGATCGTCAAGTTTGAGTCCAGCACCAGCGAGACACCGGCGCGAAGTGGCAGCTTTCTCAGCAGTGTGGCCGATCGCGTCACCGGTGTTGCGCATTCGGCCGCTGAAGCCTTCCAGGAGAAAAAGCTCGAAGCGTTTGCCGATCAAGTCGTCACACTGCCGCTGAAGACCGAAAAAGGTGATTTTCGTGGCCTGCTCGGCGGCACCGTCAACTTCATTATGCAGGATGAGCACAAGCAACATTTGCAGGCCAAGGCGCGTCAAGCGGTGGAGATGCATTTGGAACGCCGCTCCACAGCCCTTGAGCATCATGGGTTTCAAAGCCTGCATGACGCGGTGCTGGCCATGGATGATCGACTGCTCGCCAGCGTTCAGTCGGTGCTGCAAAAAGATGCGGCCGCCGTAGATGTACTGACGTTCAGAAGCAACGCGCAGCAGGCGTTGCAAGCCTTGGATCAGGCGATCACCGAAGCGAATCAGGCCCACGATGCGTTGATGTTTACGCCGCAAATCTCATCAGCGCTGCGCAACCTGGATGCCCTTGTACAACGGCCTGAGCAAATCGACTGGTTGGCAGGGCGACTCAATGGCGCCGATCAGCGCAACTTTCAGCAATTGCTGCAAATGGCGGCCAGGCAGGTCGCAGGCAGTGCGCCGCCGGTGTCCAAAGTCCTGGTCGGCGCTGTCGCCCAGATGGGTGTGCGCGATATTGCGATCAAGGCAGACAACTTCACACGGGAGGTGATCTACCCTTCGTTGTTTCGGCCCGGCCAACCCGAGGCCAATGTCGAACTGCTCCATCGTACGGCTCAAGACTTGGGGTGGGCTGCCACGCCCAACGAGTTCAATCGTGTGCTCGACACCCTCGGCGAGCGCTATAGCGCACGTAATAAACCATGGGATAAAGCGTCCGGTTCGACCACGGTGCAAATGGCCAGGGCCTGGAGGATTCCGGTTTAGTTGCGGGGCCACTGAACAGGTACGGTGGCCGCGTGTCGTAGCTACACGCCCCCCTTGGACTCCGGATAATCATGGCCACCGACGAAGCAGGTAAAACCCCCAATCTGTCGCAGGAAGAACAGCAGGACGTAGACGAAAACCAGCCGCCCCGCGCGGCGGTGCTGCACGAAATCATCCGTACCCAGGGCGACCAGGAGCTGGAGCGCAGCGTCGCGGCGTTGTGGTGGTCTGCGCTGGCTGCCGGCCTGACCATGGGCTTGTCGCTGATGGCCATGGGATTGCTCAATTCGCGCCTGCCGGACGGCGAAGCGTTCAAGGTCATCGCCAGCTTTGGTTATTGCGCCGGTTTCCTCGCGGTGATCCTTGCGCGCCAGCAACTGTTTACCGAAAACACCCTCACCGCCGTGTTGCCGGTGATGAGCAAGCCGACCCTGGCCAATGCCGGGCGCCTGTTGCGACTGTGGGCGGTGGTGCTGGTGGGCAACCTGTGTGGCACCCTGCTGGTGGCCTACGTGATGCTGCACCTGCCGATATTCGACACCAAGACCGACATGGCCTTCCTCGAAATCGGACGCAAGATCATGGAAAACGACGCCGGCCAGATGTTCGCCAAAGGCATCGTCTCCGGCTGGATGATCGCCACCATGGTGTGGATGATTCCGTCGATGGAAAGCGCCAAGATGTGGATCATCATTCTGATCACCTACCTGATGGCGCTGGGCGATTTCACCCACATCGTGGTGGGCTCGGCGGAAGTGTCATACCTGGTGTTTGCCGGTGAATTGTCGTGGCATGACTTCTGGCTGGTATTTGCCGGCCCCACCCTGGCCGGCAATATCATCGGTGGCAGCTTTATCTTTGCGTTGATCAGCCATGCACAGATTCGCAGTGAGGGCAGCTTGCCGGGCAAGAAGGCTGCGGACCCGAGGCATCCGCAGCAGGTCGACAAGGATCAGTGATGTTCTTCGGCCGTGGCCTCGGGTTCGCCCCGGGTCACGCGCTTGACCAGTTTGCCGATGCTCAGGCCCTGGAGCAGGATCGACGATAGCACCACGATATAGGTGATGCTCAGCAGCAGGTCGCGTTCCGGGCCCAGCGGCAATGCCAGGGCCAGCGCTACCGAGACGCCGCCGCGCAACCCGCCCCAGGTGAGGATGCGGATAGTGCCGCGCGGGACCGTGCGCCAGCGTCGCAGCAGGAGGATCGCCGGGGCCACGGTCAGCAGGCGTGACAGCAGGATCGCCACCGCCAGCAAGCTGGCCGCCAATACGTGCAGCCAGTTGAAGGGCAACAGCAGCAGTTCCATGCCGATCAGTGCGAACAGCAAGGCGTTGAGCATGTCGTCGAGCAACTCCCAGAAACCATCCAGATAGCGCCGCGTCATGTCGTTCATCGCCAGCTTGCGCCCCAGGTTGCCGATGATCAGGCCGGCCACCACCATCGCAATCGGTGCCGAGACGTGCAACTCGGTGGCCATCGCCGAGCCGCCGATCACCAGCGCCAGGGTCAGCATGACTTCGATCTGGTGTTGTTCGATGCTCTTGATCATCAGGTACACGAGGTAACCGATCAGTCCGCCGAATACCACGCCGCCAATCGCCTCATGGGCGAACAGCATTGCGGTGGCGCCCAGGGTCGGTGTTTCACCCAACTGCGCGATGCCCAGCAGCACGGTAAACACCACCACCGCTGTGCCGTCGTTGAACAGCGACTCGCCGACGATAGTGGTTTTCAGCGGCTTCGACGCATTGGCGGTACGCAGCACACCCAGCACCGCAATCGGGTCGGTGGGCGAGATCAGCGCGCCGAACAGCAGGCAGTACAGGAAGCTCACGTGCCAGCCGAACAGGGCAAAAATGTAGTACGCCAGGCTGCCGATCACGACGGTGGCGATCAAGACGCCAAAGGTCGCCAACAGGCCGATGGGCCAGCGGTAGCTGCGCAGGTCGCTCAAGTTGACGTGCAACGCGCCGGCGAACAGCAGGAACGAGAGCATCCAGTTCATCAGCAAATCGCCGAAGTCGATCTGGCCGATCAGTTGCTGGATGCGTTCCTCCAGGCCCGGGTAGCCGATGAAACTGAGGCCTTGCAGGAGCAGCGAAAACAGCAGCGCAGTGACCATCACGCCGATGGTTGGCGGCAGGCCGATGAAACGGAAGTTCACATAGGTGAGCAGGGTGGTGAGGCAAATGAAGGCGGCAACAAGTTCAAGCATCCGGGGTCCTTGGGGCGGGGAAGTAGAGGCGCACAGCGTGCGTCGCGAAGTCGTTTGGTATAAGAAGTCGTTTAGTATAAACAGGTGCAATTACCTGAAAGAACCTTTCGGCCGGTCACGGCTCATAGCTTGTGGGTGGGGCTGATTGGCACATGGGTGATGAAGCTTTGACTGCCTTGATAAATCTTAAAAGGGAATGACTGATGACAGTGGCTTTCTGGTGTGTGTTGATTGCGATCTTTCTGCCGTACCTGTGTACGGGTGTGGCCAAGTTCAGCGAGGGCAGGTTTGAGCTGCGGCATAACCGCGACCCGCGCGCGTTTCTGGACACGGTCGGAGGCGTTGCCAAGCGTGCCCACAATGCGCAGCTCAATAGCTTTGAAGTGACCCCGGCCTTTGCGGCGGCGGTGATTATCGCCCACTTGGCCGGTACGGCCGAGTTGGTGACGATCAATGTGCTGGCGGTGCTGTTTATCACCAGCCGCCTGCTGTACATCATTTGCTACCTGGCGGACTGGGCGATGTTGCGTTCGCTGGTGTGGATTGTGGGGATGGCGCTGATTGCGAGTTTCTTCTTTGTTTCGATCTGAAGCCTGACGCGGAATCTTGCGGGAGGGGGCTGGCCGCAATGCCAGTCGGTTAAGCGCAGATCCCCTGTGGGAGGGGGCTGGCCCCCGATGGCGGCCTCTGGGCCGACCAGGGTGTTGGATTAGATCGAGTACATATCCGTTTCTGCGGTAACGGCCACTTAGGGTTCCGCCCTGACGGCGGCTCACTTTTGAAAAGCGCAAAAGTAAGCAAAACG